>JAZRAH010000101.1:0-13056 GCA_045634505.1 Elusimicrobiaceae bacterium | reverse complement strand
GATATTTTAGCCAGTTAAAAAGCAAGGTGAGGGTACATTCGGGACTAATCAGAGAAAGACGTATTAAACTGATAAAAAAGTTACTGTCTGAACCCCAAATTTAGACCCTGTCACCAACAAAAAGTTCCATTAGGCCCAAATATGACAAAAGAAAACAAAAATGTAGTTATCAAAACAAGCTGTCCTTCCCCAAAGTTATTATCGGGAATAACCTCTTATTTTAAGGGAAAAACCCCCAAAAAAACTTATAGGTTGGGCCTTGGCCCAACAGGAGCCGTAAATAAACCAGAAAACATACGTTACAAAGCAGGCCAATTGTCAGGGCATGCCCTGACCTATAAGGAGCCCCTGAATCAATGCTTTTTCAGAGCTCGGCTTAGCTCTGGCTTTACCCTCATTGAGTTATTAGTGGTGGTGCTGATTATCGGCATTTTAGCCGCCGTAGCCGTGCCACAATACCAAAAGGCAGTTTTAAAAGCACGCTTGGCCCAAATTGATGTTATTACCCATGCTGCTACACAAGCACTAGATGCGTATATATTGGAAAAAGGTTTCCCTGAAGTAAATTTTAGCGGAGATCCGACGCTAAATGAAGATCTAAATTATGATTCTCTAGCTATTAACGTTTTACCCTGCGATTCACGCACACCCTACAACTGCATTAACAAGTTTGGAGAGTGGACTATAGAGTGCTTGGAAAATTTATATTGCCGGCTGGCTTTAAGCGGATACGATGGCTCTGCTCCCATAGTTCAGGAATTATCTCTTACAAAAGAGCCAGGACAACAAAAATGGGAGGCAGATTTTGTGGATGAAGATGAAACAATTCTCTCCCTAATGTGCCAATGGGCTCAAGGGCAAAATTACACGTTGGGTCCCACGGTTAAAACATATCATTTATGCGATTAAATACCACAATCCCTCGGGCAAAACCGGGGGATTAAATTTTTCCGCTACACAAACTACCTTTATTTACATTTCCCCAGTAGCGCGGCGGGGCTGTAGGTCTGGCTTGATAGGCCTTGCTTGGCCCCAATGGATACTAAGTAATTATAAATATCCCGGTTACAGCTGCGCGCCGCCCACCCCAAGGGGGTAAGCGCGGGTACGCCTTTGGCCGGGCTGACCTTATATTCCAACATCAAGGCCAGTTGTCCGTTTTTGCGGGCCTTTTCTACCAGGTATTTCAGTAAAGACAAATTCTTTTTGCTCACTGCAATATGTAGCGCATTCCCCGCACCCGAAGCCTCAAACAACGCGGCCCCTTGCGTAAGCAGGTAGTCAATCATAGCGGTTTGTCCGTTTTCCACAGCCACTAATAAGGGCGTTAGGCCTTTGTCATTCTTGGTTTTAAGCGCATAGCGGTCTTGCAGTAACAGTTCTTCCACGCGGGCTTGGTCCCCTTTGGCGGCCGCCCCAAAAATATCGTCTTTTTTATTTTTGGCGGCGTCCTCTTTTTGTTTGGCTAAAATTTCGGCATTGTCCTCTTCAATAATGGCGTTTTCCACTTCGCGGATGTCTTTATTAAACCACTCCAATACTTGTGTGCGCCCGTTTTTCTGCGCCACCGCCGCCGGCACCAGGCCGTTTTTGGCGGCAATGGTCGGGTCCGCCCCGGCCGCCAGCAAACGCTTGACCACTTCCACATTCCCCTTAGCGGCCCCCCAATAAAGAGCCGTTTCTCCGGCTTTATTTTGTGCGTTTACATCTAACGGGGTTTGCATGGTTTGCGGCAAGAGCATCATTTTAATTACTTGCGGATGATTATAGCGCGCCGCATAAATAAGCGCGGTGTTACCGTCCTTGTTATACGCGTTTAAATCGGCCCGGTAGGCCAGTAAATCCTGCACGCTGGCCAGGTCACCCAGGGAGGCCGAAATGATGAGCGGCGTGTTGCCTTTTTCGTTCGCTATGTTGGGGTTTACCCCCCCTTTAAGCATAGCAATAACCCCCGTTTCATTTTTGGTAGCGGCCGAGCGCAATAAATAAGACGGCGTAAGCCCTTCCTTTACACCGTTGGTTAAAAACAAGTCCACTAGCGCAATGTTTTGTTTTTCCAACGCCACATAAAGCGGCGAGTGTTTATAGTTATTTACCGCGTTAATGTTAGCCCCGGAGTACACCAACCGTTGGGCAATATCCGTGTACCCGTTATACAAACTGCGTAGTAGAGCGGTATCTTTGGTAAAAGAATTGGTTTGATTGACATCTACCCCCGCCAAAATCAGCTCTTCCACCGCCGTATAATTGCCAAGTGTGGCCGCCATTACAATGAGCGGATCGCCTTTGGTATTGACGATATTCGGGTCTTTGATTTGGCTAGTAAGCAGTTCCAAAAAGCCTTTGGTATCCTTTTTTTGTAACAGTTCGGTGGCTTCGTCGGCCAGTTGGGTGGGCGTTTTGCTTGTTAAAATTTTACCGGGATTTTTTTTGAGCGGTTTAAAAGGGACCCAGTTGCTTTGCAACGTAAAAATGAGGAGTAATACAACCGGGATAGCGGCAAAAATGGCAAGCCACTTTAGCGGACGCTTTTTGACCGTTTGAACCGTTTGGGCTACTTTGCTATCCGCCGGGACACTGGGTAAGGTATGATGTTTTTTAGGTCTGGGAGCTGGCATATTAACTATTTTTTAACCGGGTTAATGCACCATGGGCGGCGGCTTGTTCGGCCTGTTTGCGGTTATGGCCTTTGCCAATGCCCAATTCTTTGCCGTGTAAACTAACCCGCACGGTGAAAGTTTTATCGTGCTCGGGCCCGACGGTTTGGATGATTTCATATTCCGGCACTGCGGGGCCCTTTTGTTGTAAAAATTCTTGCAAGGCACTTTTAAAATCTTGGGCGTCTTGCGTGAGCTGTTGGGTTTTAGCCCAGGGCAAAATAACACTGCGGGCGGCCTCGTACCCCCCGTCTAAATAGACGGCACCCAGTACGGCTTCCACCGCGTTAGAGATAATGCTGTCGCGCTCTCTGCCGCCGGTGGCAAGCTCCCCCCGGCCTAACGCCATAAATCGGCCCAGGCCCAGTGCTTTGCCCCAAAGATATAAGTTACGCCGCGAAACTAAGTTGGCCTTAATCTTAGAAAGCACCCCCTCTTCATCATGCGGGCATTGACTATAAATATAGTCTGCAACGATGGCACCTAAGATGCTGTCCCCCAGGAACTCCAAGCGTTCGTTATGTTTTACGCCCCGGTGTTCCCCGGCAAAGGACTTATGAGTGAGTGCTTCCTTTAAAACGGCCTTATTCTTGAAGCTATATCCTAAGATACGTTCAATGTCGGTCGGCACGGTTTATTTTTTAGCGTTTTCTTGAATATAAGCTACGGCTTCGCCGACGGTTTTAATTTTTTCGGCTTTTTCATCCGGAATTTCAATATCAAATTCTTCTTCCAAAGCCATGATGAGTTCCACCGTGTCCAAGGAATCGGCACCCAAATCGTTTACAAATTGGGCTTCGGGCTTTACTTGGTCAGCTTCTACGCCTAATTGTTCCACGATGATATTTTTTACTCTTTCTTGTACGTTTTCTACAGACATGTTAGTCCTCCAATTTAAAAGGGTATTCCCTTATACTTCTATTATAGCAAATTATATATATAAGCCGCCATTTACCGCGAGCACGTGCCCGGTAATGTAAGAGGCGTCTTCACTGGCCAAAAACAAAACTGCTTTGGCGATATCCTGCGCGGTGGCAAAGCGTTTGAGCGGAATATTTTCCTGCGCTTTGGCTTTGACCTCGTCAGGTAAAGCATCGGTCATAGCCGTTTGTACAAACCCCGGCGTAACCGCGTTCACGCGGACCCCGCGCGAACCAAATTCTTTGGCAAACGTTTTTGTCAGCCCAATCACCCCGGCTTTGCTAGCCACATAGTTGGCTTGGCCCGGGTTGCCCATTTCCCCCACCACGGAAGAAATGTTTACAAGGTTGCCGCTGCGTTTTTTAAACATCACTTTTAAGGCGGCCTTACTCATTAAAAACGTGCCTTTTAAATTGACGTTAATGACCGCGTCAAAATCGGCCTCACTCATACGCACGGTTAAATTGTCTTTGGTGATACCGGCGTTATTGACAAGTACGTCTAATTGGCCAAATTCTTTAAGCGTGTTTGCTACAAAACTTTCGCAATCTTCGCTGTTAGCAATATTTACTACTTGCGTATATACTTTACCGCCCCAGGCCGCCAATTTTGCGGCCGCTTCCGGCAGGCCGGTTTCGTGGCTGGCGCAAATAACCAGGTTAGCCCCGGCTTTTGCAAATTCTTCGGCAATGGCAAAGCCAATCCCGCGGGTAGCCCCGGTAATCATAACCGTTTTTCCGGTAAAATTAGCCATTAGTGATTCTCCTGGTGGATTTCTTGTTCCAGTTGGTCAAAGGTAGGTTTTAAGCTAGCCATTTTGGCGGCAATATCGCCAATAAAGTTTTTATCTACCAGGCGCGCCGCCGTTTTAAGCGCATTAAAAATAGCAAAATCGTTTGATTTCCCGTGCGAGATAATAACCACCCCGTTTACCCCCACCAAGGGAGCTCCGCCGTAACAATCGGGATTGGTGTGGTTTTTAACCGCCTTAAAAGCACCTTTAGAAAGCAGGGCCCCCAACATAGCAAGCGGGCGTTTTTTAACCTCGCGTTTAATCATTTGGATAATTGTTTTGGAAAGCCCTTCGGCCATTTTTAAAACAATGTTTCCCACAAAACCGTCGCACACAATCACGTCCGTGTCGCCGGTGTTTACGTCGCGTCCTTCCACCGTACCTTTAAAGTTTACACCAATCTCACGCATATGCGGCACGGTGTGTTTGACCAGCATATTGCCTTTGGTTTCTTCTTCGCCAATGGACAAAATTCCCACACTGGGCGCCGGGATATCAAACACTTTTTGCATATACGCAGAACCCATCACCGCAAATTGCAACAAGTGAAGGGGTTTGCAATCGGCATTGGCACCGCCGTCTAACAACAGGCTCACCCCTTTATAGGTGGGCATAGGGGTGGCAATGGCGGGGCGTTGCACGCCTTTAATGCGGCCCAGGCCAAACAAAGCAGCCACCATAGCCGCGCCGGAATGACCCGCCGAAACAAAAGCGTCGGCCTTTTTGGTGCGCACTAATTCGGCGCAGACCACAATGCTGGCGTCTTTCTTTTGGCGGCATTCTTTGGCAGGTTCAGCACCCATATCAATGGTTTCGGGTGCGTGGACGATAGACAAACGGGCGGGCACCTCGGCGTAGCCGAGTTCCCGTAATTCCTGGCGCAACACATTTTCATCCCCTACTAGGATGACATCCAAGTTAAGTTTTTTAACGGCCTTGAGCGCCCCAAGTACATTGGGGCGCGCGCCAAAATCTCCGCCTAAAGCGTCCAGAGCTATTTTCATAGCGTTACTATTTAGCGGCCGGTTCTTCTTTGGTTTTTTGGGCCACTACCACACGGTCTTTGTAATACCCGCAAGAAGGGCACACGTTGTGCGGCAAGCGTTTCGCGTGGCAGTTGGGGCATTCTACGAGCTGCGGAAGTTCCACGCCCGAGTTGTGCGATCTTCTCATATCCCGGCGGGAACGAGTGTGTTTTTTCTTCGGATTCGGCATTCTTGATACTCCTCTATTTCGTAAAAAATCCGTTTGGACTTTACTTATTTAAATTTACCTTTTAATACAGCAAAAGGCGACAAATTTTCCGGCTTGCATCCACAGGGGCCGTCATTAAGGTCGTGGCCGCACTGAGGGCAAAGCCCTTTACAAGTTTCGCTACACAGAAAACGGATGTCTTCCGTAAGCGCGAGGGTTTGTCTTACCACATACATTATATCAATTATTTCTGTTTTGGTGCTATAAGTTTCCGTAAAACTTTCCGCAAAGGGCTGCGTAACGTGTTTTAAACAACGGGCACATTCCACTTCGCGCTCGCCGGAAATTTTACCCGCCACAATGATATCTTTGGGCGTAACGGAAAAAGAAAGTTCCACGGCTGCCTTGGTAATTTGATTGGGGGCTTGTAACACGCCGGCAAAGTTTTCGGCCTTGAGTTGGGCCGAGCAGTTAAAATTGCCCAGGCGGATTAAATCGTGCGTTTTAAATTTTAAATCTTGCGGGACGTCAAAGTCCGCATATAATGAAGATGTCATATGGGTATATTCTAGCAAATTTATTTTGTAAACGCTTTGTTTTGCCACTTGCGGCTGCGCCAACGGCGTTCAAATACGGCCGCGCGGATGAGCTCATCTAAGGCCATGGCTAGCCAAATACCTACGAGCCCCCAACCTAGCCCGATGCCTAAAATATAGGCAAACAGCGTAGCAACGCCCCACATTACAATCACGCCCGTCCAAAATGGGAAAAACACATCCCCGGATGCAATTAAGGAGTTCACGGCGGTAATGTTTACCGCGCGTCCAATTTCCAACAACACGTCCACCCACAGCACCAAACATCCTAGGCGCACCACCTCGGGGTTTTGGGATAGAAATTCAAAAATCTGCCGCCCCAAAATAGCCGTTAATACTGAAATAGCCACACTTACCATCAGTGCCCAGCGGATGGAATATTTTTCAATGGAAAATGCCGCCCGGTTGCGTGCGCGCCCCACCAGGTGCCCAATGGTAATGGACGCCCCATGCCCAATGGCAATAGCAAACACGTAGGAAAACATCACAATATGCATGGTATATGTACGGGCCGTCAATGCCGCCGTGCCAAGTAGCACAGAAAAATACGTAATGACCACTTGCGACAAATCGTACGACAGGTTTTCCCCCGCCCCCGGCAAGCCCACAATGAGTAAATTTTTTATTTTATCCCACGGGAACGGTTTGAAGTATTTTAAGGGAGGTACGGGGGATACCTTTGTAAACAAAATCCACGTCAGTAGCACCACCGCCACCAACCGGCACGCCATGGTGGAAATTCCCGCCCCGACAATGCCCAAGCGCGGCAAGCCCGCGTGCCCAAAAATTAAAAAATAATTCCCGATAACATTTATAAGGTTGATAAGCAGTGCCACCCACATCGGGTAATAGGCCTTATTGTGGCTGCGCAAAATAGCGCCTAGCGTCATAATAACGGCCAAGAAAACCGAACTTCCCCCCACTAGCCCCATATACGGTAACCCATACGCAAGCAAGTGTTCTTTGAGACCCATAACGTGTAGCAGTTGCGGCGCAAAATAGTACAGCCCCGCACTCACTACCACCCCCAACAGCAAATTTACCAGCAAAGAAACGCCAATTACTTGTTGTACATTTTTCTGCTGCCGCGCCCCTAAATACTGCGCGCACAGTACCGACGTTCCCAGCGTGGTAATCATATACACCAAGCAAATTAAAAAAACCACCTGGTTCACGACCCCGCTAGCTGCTACAGCGTCGTCAGAAAATCGGCTGAGCATAAATACGTCCGTCGCGCCGGTAAGCATGAGGAGCAGCGTTTCAAAGAAAATGGGGTTGGTTAAATGAAAAAGTTGCCCGCGTAGCGGTTTTTTTTGTGATTTTTTAGCACTGCGTTTCATAGTTATATTATATAATTTGTGTAAAACGCCCCGCAAAAGTGCTACAATAAAGGAAACTTTTAAAGGAGCCATATCTATGAAAAAACTACTTCTACTCGTCGTGTTCGCATGCGGTTTTGTGGTGCCGGCCCATGCTTATCCGCAAGTGGGTCATTTTAAATTATCGCTGTGGGATCAGGCAGCCGTAGCGATTCCCCACACCTATATTCAAAACATTGAAGGGGCGGACTTAGGTATCGGTTCACACACGCAAAGTATGACAGGTTTCCAATGGGATTTAATGTGGGCCGAAAGCCACTATTTAACGGGTGTAAGTGGGGCCTTTGGTATTAGCAAAACGACGCAAGCCAAAGGGCTACAATGGGCCTTTGTCACCATGTCCGAAGATATGACGGGCGTGCAACTAGGCGGCGTCAATATGGCCACTACCACCACCGGCGTACAATTGGGCGGGGTGAATATGTCCCACCGTTCTATTGTAGGGGCGCAGGTAGGCTTTTACAACCAAGCCGAATATATTAACGGTGTACAATTTGGGTTAGTCAACTACGCCAAATATATTTACGGTTTACAATTAGGTATTTTCAACATTGCCGAAAACGGCTACTTGCCCGCCATGGTATTTATTAACGGACGTTTTTAAGAAGTTATATAAATAAGGAGAAGCAAACAAAATGAAGAAAATCGTAGTCTTGTTGGCTGCTTTACTCGTGGCCGCGCCTGCGTTTGCAGGCAATACCGGGTACGTCAAATTGTCCCTTTGGGGCAACGCTGCCGTAGCCGTACCGAACAACATCCACAACATTACCGGGCTTGACCTGGGTATCGGCTCCAAAGCTGACACCGTGGACGGCGTTCAATTTGACTTTATCTATGGCGACGCCCACAAAGTGCGCGGTGTCAAATTTGGCCTGGTAGATACGGCGGATATCGTATATGGTATTCAAGGTGGTTTAGTTACCATCAACCGCCAAGACATGCGCGGTATCCAAGGCGGTTTAGTAGCCATCAACAACGGCAAAATGCAAGGCTTGCAAGATGGTTATGTAAACTGGTCCGACGGCCAAGTAATCGGTGTACAATGGGGTTTAGTCAACGTAGCTAACCGCATGACCGGCTTACAATTTGGTTTAGTCAACTACGCCAAACAACTAGAAAACGGCTTGCAACTGGGTTTAGTGAACATTGCTAAAAACGGTTGGTTGCCGGTCATGATCATTGTAAACGGCCGCTTCTAATTTAGTATCAGTTAGAAAAACCCCCGGTATAAACCGGGGGTTATTTTATAGCCAAACCTCCAACTATTCAGAGAATTGATATTACTTCATTAAATAATCTCCAGTAGACAACTTCTTCTTGCCAAGCGTTTTACAAACGGCTTCACCCAAGGAAGAATCATTACGTACCAAACAATGCCTAGACCCTTTACTACTTGTATATAAGTGATTGAAAGCAATTTGTAGATCTCTATTTTCCTTACAGCCTTCAACAGAATCATTATGAGTTGGACAATAACTAGCATACGCGCCCGTTTCACTAACTTGTACCAAAAAATCATTTCCACATTTCCAAAAAGGGTTTCCCGTATCTATTTCAAGCACTTCTATACAAGGAACATCTACATCTAATTCTTGAATTAAGAACGTATGATCCCCATTAGCTAAGTAATAGGCGGCCTCTGCCTTTTGCAAAGTAGCTACAATGGGCAAAATAGATGCAACCCGGGATTTAACTACTGCAATTTTGTACTGAGGCACCGCTACCGCCGCCAAGATGCCTATAATAAGTACTACTACTAGCAGCTCTATAAGTGTAAATGCACTACAGTTTTTATAGGTCAGGTCTTGGCCTGACGTCAATAATGTTGTCATCCCCAAAGGCCGTAATTGGGAATCTTCCACGCACCCATTTAATAAGGTCTTTTGCTTTGTTTGACAATCACTTGCGTTGTAGATTCCCGATAAAGACTCTCGGGAATGACTGTTTTTATATACGGCTTTTTGCGTAAAACCCCGCCGGGCAACTTTGTTTTCCATAGTAGTTCTCCTAAATATTGTCAGGCTTAGACCTGACCTATATTTCAATTCATCTGCTTGTGAAACCAAACAAAACGGCTATTTCCCTTGGAGAGCATTCACCTTCCCCAACGAAAACAGCCGTAGTCTATCGCAAAACGATATACGTTCAGCCCAATGCAACGGGTTTCGAAGCCGTTTCATTGTGCCTATACAGACTGTTTTTGGCGTGAATGCTAACTTTAGTTAAAGTAAGCCGTATTCTGCATACGGGTCCAAAAACAAGATAAATTGTATTTATAGTATAGCATAAAAAACACACTCCCAAATCCAGTTTTCCTTACACCCATAGTGCAGTTCCGTACGTCCTGTAGAGCGTTCAGCACTTCCCCAAACGCAGGGTACAATAGAGGATAAGATGATTTTTCAGATTTGAGGCAGATTAAAGCCGTTAAGTTGCCCGAAGCTGTACTGATAGGTACTGCGAGCGGCAAGTCGGCTTTAAGGTGCCCAAATGTGGAAAATTGTATCACCGGCAAGCAACAAAATTTAAAAATTTTGAGTTTTTAAATTTTGTGCGTAAAATGGATATTCACGGGGCGTTGTTTAATTTTTGTAAGTTTAGTATAATATTACCAGGTGAAACTGAGCGGCAGGGCGCAACCAGTTTGTAAATTCAAGCCCATGCCGACGTCACCCAGGCAACTGCCACCGAGGGATCCCCTCCCTTAATTTAGGCACGCGCCACAGGAGAAAAACATGAGTAACGTATCTATGAAATCCATGCTGGAAGCCGGTGTACACTTTGGGCACCAAACCTCCCGCTGGAACCCCAAAATGGGCCGCTTTATCTTTGGAGAAAGAAACGGCGTGCACATTTTAGACTTACAAAAAACCGCTAAAGAACTTAAAAAAGCCTGTGCTTTTGTAAAAGAAGAAAGCAAAAAAGGTTCCAAATTTTTGTTCGTCGGTACTAAAAAACAAGCCCAAGAAGCCATCAAGGCCGAAGCGGCCCGCGCCGGTGCGTATTGCATTAGCGAAAAATGGCTGGGCGGCACTTTAACCAACTTCCAAACGGTTAAAAAATCCATTGAACGCATGAACGAGCTGGAAAAATGGGAATCCTCCGGCGTATTTAAAGCCATCTCCAAAAAAGAAGCCAGCCGCTTGTCCAAGGAACTGGCCCGCTTGCAAAAATTACTGGGCGGCATCCGCGATATGAAAGTACTGCCGGATGTGGTCTTTGTAATTGACCCCGTGGACACCATGGGTGCCGTGCGCGAATCGCACGTACTCGGGATCCCGGTGGTAGCCGTGTGCGACACCAATGCCGACCCGGATTTGATTTCCTTGCCTATCCCCGGTAACGACGACGCCGCCCGCTCTATTAAACTGTTCTGCGGTGCGATTGCCGATTCTATCTTAGAAGGAAAAGCCGAATTGGAAGCTATCAAAGAAACCAATGCCGGCAACACCGTAGCCGCCGCCGAAAACCCGGCTATGGCCCAAGCGTTTGAAAGCGCCATGTTAGCTGCTGAAAAAGCCGAAGAAGAAAAACCGGCTGAAGTAGTTGTGGAAGAAGTAGTGGTAGAAGAAGCCCCCGCAAAAGAAGAAGTAAAAGCCGAAGAAACCGAAGAAAAACCGGCTAAAAAAGCGGCTGCCAAAAAGACCACTGCCAAAAAAACCACCGCTAAAAAAGCGGCCGCAAGCGAAGAAGAAAAACCGGCTAAAAAAGTAGCTGCCAAAAAACCGGCTGCTAAAAAAACGGCTGCCAAAACTAAAAAAGCAGCTGAAGAAGAAGCCAAATAAATTCTGACGGAAAATCCCGCCCCGGGCGGGGTTTTTCCCCATAAGCTAAATAGGAGATTTACATGTCTTTAATGGACGATATTAAAACCTTGCGCGACAAAACCGGCGCAGGGATGATGGATTGCAAAAAAGCCCTTTTAGAATGCAAAAACGACATGGAACAAGCCATTGTTTACTTGCGCAAAAAAGGGTTAGCCGCTATGGCTAAACGCGCCGACCGCGAAACCAAAGAAGGAAGAGTGTCCGTCAAAACCGACGGTAAAAACTTTGCCATGGTCTATTTAGGTTGCGAAACGGACTTTGTAGCCAAGACCGACGGTTTTATTAACCTAGCCAACCAACTGGCCGACTACGTTTTGGCGCACCCCGGCGTGAACTACGACACGGACGAAACGATTAAAGCCAAAATTGCTGAAGAAGCCCCCAAATTTGGGGAAAACACCACCTTCAAAGGAGCCTATAACTGGACCCCGGCCGACGGCGCAGTAATGGCCTATTACGTACACTCGGACAACAAAAAAGCCGCCCTTTTGGAGCTTGCTGTGGCCGGCAACGTAGATAAAGCCAAAGCCACCGAAATTGCCCGCGGGCTTGCCATGCACACCGTGGGGATGCAAACCGGGTGGATTAAGGCCGAAGATATCCCGCAAGAAGTGATTGACAAAGAATTGGATATCTACAAAACCCAAGCCTTAAACGAAGGAAAATCGGAAATGGCCATTGAAAAAATGTTGCCTGGCAAAGTGAAAAAATTTGCCAAAGAAAACTGCCTCTTAGAACAAGGCACTATTAAGGACAACAAAAAAACCGTGGCCGATTACTTAAAAGAAGAGTCCCAAGCGTTAGGCGGCGAACTAACGGTAACCCGTTTCGTAAGATTCTAAGCTTGTAGTAAAATTCCAGACGAAACACAGCCCCGCTTTATGCGGGGCTTTCTCGTATAAAATCAATGTAACATTAGTTAAAAAAATAAACACTATATTGATTATTCCCGGACCCGGAAGTTTGATCACGGACCGATACACCAGTAGCCGACTTACACAAACGATTTGCCCGTACATTTGAAACGAGTGCATAACAAGCCAAATGTTCATTCCATACATTACTATTTCGGTAGAAATTTACAATTTGAACATTTGGTAAAAAAGAATCCGTGGCTATAACTGCATTGGCTGATCCCGTAGAATCAGTATCTTTTATCAACTCCAATGTCCAACCTTTCTCTGACGTAATTTTTTTTCCGTTCACCGTACCGGGGAAATAAAGTGCAAGTGCATTCCAATCACTCGTATAAGAACCATTTTCTAAAGAATACACTTCTTGTGCTTTTTTTACCGCATTTACCATACTAAGTAAGTTGGCCAACCGCGCTTTATCTACCGCTAATTGGTATTGTGGCACGGCCACAGCCGCTAAGATACCAATAATTAGCACTACTACTAACAGTTCAATGAGGGTAAATCCCCGCTTACAACGCATTTTAGACGTATTATTTTTCATGTTTATTCTCCTGTATTTATTAGCGTCATCCCCGACAACGGCACTCGGGCATGACAGCCTTTACTTATGCAGAAAAAAAGTTATCCACACTATCCACAACCATTTCAAGATATCAAAAAAAAAAAACAAGTCAAGAACCCCCAGTGAAACTGGGGGCCTTGAACAGGAGGGACATAGTCCCTACTAATACTGCTTACGCATCAAATGCGTTGTCTTCTATTACTTACTAAA
>JAZRAH010000100.1:0-3101 GCA_045634505.1 Elusimicrobiaceae bacterium | reverse complement strand
GAAGTCGCGTGTGGCAGGCAGTTAAGAAGGGCTTTTAGCCCAGAGCTAGTAGGTAAGGGCTTGGCCCGTCTGTGAAAAAACACCGGGTATGCCGGGGGATGTTTATTGACAGCCTTGCAGAATAACCCCGGCGTCTGCCCGGGGATGAATGAGAATCCTAGCGCAAGAAAACGGAGTTTTCTTCTAAGTTGTGCGCTAGGCAAAATCAAGCGTAGCTGAGATTTTGGAGCAGAAGAAACCCCCTGCGTGAGCAGGGGGAGTTTCATTTAAATGGTCGGGGCGGCGGGATTCGAACCCACGACCTCACGGTCCCGAACCGTGCGCGCTACCATCTGCGCTACGCCCCGTAAAATCTTTGCGTCAATACGGCGCAAAATAACTAGTTCAAAACTTCGGGAAGGCGGGAATCGAACCCGCGATCTCTCGCACCCCAAGCGAGCGCTCTACCTCTGAGCCACTCCCCGTAAAAAGGTTGCGGTACTTTCGCAACACTCATATTATATCATTCTTTGAGTAAATCTTCCAGCGTTTCTTTAATTTCCGTCAATAATTTTAGGTCGCTGCGGGGAGCATTTTGCTTTACGCTGGAGGTAGCAAACTGATATTTATTTAACTGTTTTTTGGCCCCTTCTAGCGTAAGTTTATGTTTGTAAATTAAATCTTTAATTTTAAGAATGGTATATACGTCGCTTTTGCTGTAGCGGCGGTGGCCGCTGGGCAAGCGTACCGGGCGGATGAGGCCAAATTCACTTTCCCAGTAGCGCACGGAATACTCCGGCACGCCGGTAATGCGTTTGACGTCTCCAATGGAAAAATAATCTTTCTCTTGCAGTTCTTCCAGTCCCATAAAGCTATTGTAGCAAATCTAGTATGACAGACAAAAGGACCTAAAGTAAGGTAGGCCTTTTATTTTAAAAAATTAGGTCTAAAGCTTCTACCCATTTGCGTGAAAGAGAGTTAAAATAAACTTAAGTACTATTTGAGTAAAGGAGGGGAATAACCCAATGAAAAAAATAGGATGTTTGTTGTGCGTCGTATGTATGTGGAATATGCCTGCAATGGCTACCACGTTGCAAGAGGCCGTAGAACGCCAAGTTCTCACAAAAGAACAAGAGCAATATGATTCCAGTCAACGCTTTGAAATGGCCGTGGAGTATTTCCAATTTTATGCCAAGGACGATGTGCGTGGAGAAGGGGGGTATGTAGCAGGCACCTTTGAGTTGGCAAAAGCCTACGAGGCGGCTGTGCGCGGCCACTCGCAATTATATGCTATTGAGTTGTATGGCTATATGGACACGCATATGGAGAGCCTCCGCCCATGGCAATACCGTACCATAGCTTCTTACGTCTTAAAAGCTTTAAAGGGTCACTCCAAGCGGGTGGGGATTACACAACAGCGGCAATATAGCGAGATTCGCAATTTCTTACTTCCCATTCATAAAAAACGGCGTGCCTATTTCCCGGTGGTATGGGATGTGTTTTTAGCACGCAGAGCGATGGAAACATTTGAAATGGATGAAAGCGTGGCTCAAGGGGAAGTAGCCTGGGAAGATTTAAGCTTGCAGCAAATCAGCCAAATAAAACGGGGGATTGCCCAGCTGACTTCTGTGGGTAAAGCGCTGGAGCAAGCCAAGCCCGAAGTGTTTCAACTGGTGGTGGAAGGGCTGCAACAAGATCCTTTCTTGGTCAATATGCATAGTACTCCTATGAATTTGGGGAAGTTCCTGGCCCGTTACGGTCATTATGCCACCGTGCAAGAAACAGGTGTCCAGCTGACTGCCGTGGGCAAAAAAATGGTGGCCTTGGCCCAGCAACCCTAGTTTTTAAGAAATTTTTTGTGTTAGAAGCCCCTGGCTATATAGGCAGGGGCTTTGTAGTTGGCTGGCTTTTTCGGCTGTTAGGGATCAGGACATATGAGACTGTAAAAACAGTTTAGGTGGTATGGGAAACCCGCATTTATTTAGTAAACTTCTATGGGGTCTAAACTCATTATAGTATTTTGACCACTTCTCTAACTCATTATTTAATAGTTCAGTAGCAGTAGGCAGGGAATGGTAGCCGGGTAAAAAACATTCGTCTTGTAACGTTTGGTTAAATCGCTCAACTCCGCCGTTGAGTTGAGGGCTACGTGGAGGGAGTACAAAAAGTTTAATGTTGTATTGGTGACAAGCCCGTTCAAAATCCGCTCTAAACTCGCTACCGCCATCAACCTGTAGTTCAGTAGGTTTATAAGGCCACTTGGCTATAATATACTGTAAAAAATTAGCCGCGTTGGTACTAGTAGCATGTTTATAGGACTTGCAGAGACAAAACTTAGAAGCTCTGTCATAAGCGACAAAGACCCTATGTTCAGTATTGCGCAAGTTGATGATAGTATGGTCTAATTGTATAGGGGACTTATGGTATTTAGGTAAGCGTTGGCTATAGGTATTAGTAAACTTACGGATAAACTTACGTTCTTTATGACACTTTAAGACAACAACCGGAGAAATGAGACCTTGGTGGATAAGACGCTGCAAAGCTCTGCCTACGGAAGCTTGAGAGATAGAAAGGCCCTGTTTAACGCAAAGGGCGTGAATTTTAACCTTGCCAAAGAAAGGATATTGTTCCCGAAGGGCTCTAATGTTTGCTATCATATCATTGGTTAACGTGGAAGGTTGACCAACGTGTAGGGGCCTAGTGCTTTTGGGCATAAGGCCGTACAAGCCGTGAGACTTATACTGTCTGTTCCAACGGAAGAAAGTAGCACGGCTTATTTTTAGTACATCTTGTAAGGTTTTATCGTCTACTCCTTTCGCTTTTAATTCAAGCCTGTGCTCAATGATTTGCTGGCGTTTAAGTAGTAAAGGTCGTTTGCTATTTGAATATTTTCTAGTCATAGATACCTCCAACGATTATTATAATCCTCTCAGTCTCAAAAGTTTTGATCCAGTCTCACATGTTGTTGATCCCTGACATAAGCCTTGACTGAACAAAGCAAGCCCCCAGCTAGGCTGGGGGTTCGGAAGGTTATACCTATGCACAGAGTAGCAAGAAAACTCCTTATAATATAATGGATTGCCGGGTGATGACCGGCAATCCATTATACATAGAAAGGAGGT
>JAZRAH010000099.1:0-8539 GCA_045634505.1 Elusimicrobiaceae bacterium | reverse complement strand
TCCCCGTTCTTTGCGTATTTCGGCGGGAATCCCGCTTGTTCCGTTTTTCTTGTATTCTTCCCGCAAGAAGTCTATATATTTTGTGTGGTTGTCGGCCGTGGCCTTCGGTTGCATATTTGCGGAATAAAAATAACTGTTCATTGTGCCGATTGGAATAACTCTATTTTGTGTGTTTTCTTCGTCGGTTTGATTTGTGAAAAATGGCGTTATATCGCTTTTATTTTTCAAGTTATTAAGCGGGTTTTGTTCCTGGGGCGTTGTGCTTGCCTTTGGTTTTTGTGAAGCTTTCGGCTTGCTTGTGGCCTGGGGAAGTGTGCCAGCTGGTGGCGTTGCGTTTGTGAATGGCGTATAAAATAACGTTGCGTTTGGGTCGTTATATAAATCTTGTAATTCGTTGTTATCGGTCATTTATTTATTGCCCCCATAAGAAAAGTTTTTCATAGCGTTTGTTTTTTCTTCCTGGGTCGGCTTTCCCGTGCCCTGGTCGTCGCTTTTTTCTTTGCTTGGTTTGTGATATTCAATCTTGTTTCCCTGGTTGTCCTTATCACCTTGCAAGAAGGAATAAGCCATATTCTTTTTAAGCTTCCAGCATTTGCCATTATCGGGGCTTGCTTCTCGGTCTTTCATACAAGAATAAAATAATTCTTCCGTGCTTGGGTTCTTGCCTATTCCTATAAGTATATGGCCGTCTTGTTCTATGTCGCCAGCTTCACGGAAGCTTGTTTCGTCGAAAGAATCAGCCTTTAATAAATCGGGCTTGCCCTGGCCGTTGCCTTTGGCGTCCCTATTGAATTGTGCCCCGCAAATAAGAATAAGGCCGTGAAGCCCCGCCAGGTCGGCCAGCTGGTGGCTAACTTCTTGTATTTGAATCTGTCTTGTTTGTGTTGCGAAAAGTTCGGGCGTTTTTAAGTGTTGTATATAATCAATAAGAATTACGCTTCCCGCTTCCTGGTCGCTTATAAAATCCTTCATTTCTTGCCAGGTTGCCCCGTAAGCTTCAAAGATTGTCAGCTTTTTGTTATTGATGTATTCGCCGATAGTGTCGCAAGCGTCCCTGAAAAAATCCCGATTATCAACGGGCATTTGTGGCAAGCTTCGGGCGTTGTCTTTGATGTAATTAAATAAGGCCGTGCGGGGCTTAAAGCTTTCATAAACTGTTTTCGGGTCGGTCGGGTGGTTTGAATAGGTCTTGCTTAAAATAAAGCGGGTCAATATTTGCTTTGTGGTTTCTTCGGCCGTTACAAAAATAACGGGCTTTCCCTGGGTCAAAGCGTCCAGGGCAATATTAACAAGAATTGTTGTTTTACCACGTCCAGGGCGTGCCCCTATATATGAGATTGTCCCCGTAGGGAATCGGCGTTCAAATATTGTGCTTTTATAGTCTTTTGAATCGTCAAAGTTTACAACGGAATCAATATAACTATCCCAGGGCTTAACGTGAGTATTTGGGAAGCGTCTATAAAGCTTCTTCAAAGCTTCCACGGCCTGGCCTTTGTCCCCGTTGTATTCGGTCGCTATTTGGCTTTCGTATGTATTCAAAAATGCTTTAATGTGGCTTTGTTCCTGGGGCTTTGCGTACTCTATGTATAATTCATTCTTGCTAAACTCTTGCAAAGCATAAAAACTAAAAGCCCCGCCGTTGTGTTCGGCCAGGTAGCTATTAAAAGCTTCTTGCATTGTCTTTATAAATTCTTCCTGGGTCTTTGTATATTCTTCGTACACGTTCATTTATTCCCCCTATCGATATACGCTTTTAATACAAGTGATTGTATCTTGTTTATCTTTTCGCCCCTGGTGTTCGGGCGTTTGTTCAATTATTGCTATAGTGTCGGCTTCGGAATAGCCCGCACGCTTCAACCTTCCAGCCATTTGTAAAATTATATCGTGGTTTCCGCCCCTGGAATCCTGGCGGGCAAAGTCTAAAAGCTGGTCGCTTGTGAAGCCCCTTTTTTCTTTTGCCTGGTAAGGCCTGGCCGTTATTTTTGCTTGTTCTTTGCTTAAATCCTTGCTTAATACTTTTGATAGTTTAAGCAATAACGGGGCGGGAATTATTGGGGCTTTGTTTAATTCGCCGTGCAAAGAATAGGCCTTCCCGTTCTTTACGCTTCCGCCCGCCGTGATGTTCAGCCCGTTGTATTTTATTTCAACGCCTGGGGCTATGGTTGCAAAGGTTTTTAATTCCCCCGTGCATTTGAAATATAAATGAATCCCCCCGCTTGCCGTTGTGGTGTATGTCGGGAAGCTTCCGCCGTCCAGGTTCTTAAATAGCGGGATTTGTTCCAGCCCGTTATCTTTAAGCCAGGAATAAAGATTGTTTACCCCGTCCACGCCGTCCCCGTGGTTTCTGTCCAGGTCAAAGCAAAGGAAGCCCGCTTCTTTGGGAATAAAAATAAATCGTTCTATCCCGTGGTCAATCCAATATTTTAAGCCTGGCAAAGAATCAATCTTTATGAGTTCCCCGTCTTTTTTCAGCTGGTAGAAGTTCCCTTCCTGGTTCGGCTTTGTCGGAATAAGCTTTATTCCCGCTTTGATGTACTTTTCAAGCGTGGAAACGCTTATAACGGCCTTCTGTGGGGCTTTTTGGGCTTCGGTCGGGTTCAAGGTCGATTGTTGCAAAATACCCCCGTTATTTTCAATCCTGGGGGCTATTTCGGGGCGGGTGTACTTTGATTTTATGGAATCGGCTATATCTTGCCCGTAACGTGTGGCCAGGAAATTAAATATATATTCCTGGTTGGCGTTTGGTTGTGAATCCATTATAAAAAATCTTTCTTCCGCTTCTTCCAGCTTTTCAGCGTCCATATAAAGCCCCGTAAAATTGCCCGATTTTGCCCGATTATTTATTGCGGGCTTCTACTATGGCGTTTCTTATTTTTTCCATAGCGTGGATTGTGTTATATACTCGGTCGGTCGTTTGTTCTTTGGTGTCGCAAGCTTCGGCCATTGGTCGGATATAATCTTCAAAAATTGTTCGACGTATGAAGGTATGAATTAAGCTTGCTTCCTGGTCGGTCAATTCAAGTTCTATTTTCATTTCGTGCCCCTTAGCGTGTAAATATTCCCGTGTCTTTTAATTCGATTGTGCCTTTTCTTGCCTGGTCGATTAAATAATCAATAGCAATTTGCACGCCCTTTGAAACGCTTAGGCCTTTACTTGCAAAGAAGGCTTTATATTCCCGTTGCTTTGTTTCACTTGTTCGGATTGAAAATAATTTGTCATTCTTTGCTTTTGTGGTCTGTGGGTTTCCATTTACAACGGAAGCAACTTCCCGCCCCCGTTCTTCCATTACGCTAATATCAACGCCGTTATTATTGGCTTTCTTTTTTTCTAAAACTGGCATATTTGCCCCCCTTTTATTTTATTGCATTTGTCAAAGCTTCGATTGCTTCCAGCGTTTCCCGCTTTGTCTTTGCGTATTCTTGAATAAAGAATCCCGCCCCCTGGCTTTTCTTGAATCCCTGATCAACGGGAATTAAATATTTTTCTAAGTCTATTTTTTGTTCGTAAGCTTCTAAAAGCGTTTTTTGTTGTGGTAGTCGGTCGTCCCTGGCATTTAACACAATGCTATTTAATGCGGGTTTCCCCGTGTCAAAGTCGCTTCTTAGTTCTTCAATCATTCTTGAAAATACGCTAAGCCCGTCCGTTGAAAAAATATCAATTTGCATTACGGGGATAACTTCATCACTTGCCAGGAAGCAAGATTTTTCCAGCGGGCTAAACGCTGGGGAAGTGTCTATAATGACATATTCAAAGCCCAGGGCTTCCAGCTTCGGCAATAACTGTTTAATAGCGTAGGGCTTTTGGCTTGCTTTTGTTTCCGCATATAGTCGCAAGTCCCCGCCTAGTCCAGCCGTTGGAAGTATGAATAAATTATCAACGCTTGTTCCGTGGATAGCTTCTTCAACCTGGCAAGAATTGAAAAGTACGTCCGCTAATTCGTGGTTTAGTTCTTTAAGAATCCAGCCCGTGGCGTTGCCTTGCGGGTCGGCGTCAATAAATAAAGTTTTCTTGCCGTCTATGGCTAATTGTGAAGCAACGGAAACGGAAATAGAAGTCTTTCCCGTGCCCCCTTTTTGAATCCCGAAAGTAATAGTTTTCACTATATCCCCCTTATATCAATATATAAAACATTATATCATTATGTATTACATAATGCTAGTATAAAGTATAACAAGTTATATTTTTGTTTTATATCATTTCGGGGGTTCTGTGGGTTTTTCTGTGGGTTATTTTAGCCCCTGGCCGTGTATAAAAATTGTCGTATAAGTCCAGGGCTTCCGCCGATTGGCGGATAGTCATATTTTACGGGGCAAAGCTTCCAGGCGTGGCCGTATACATTAAGGCCGATTGTTTACGCTTTTCTTTTTGCCTGGCCTATACTTGCGGGGCGTTGTATACGTTTCTTTATCTTGCGGGAAATTGTGCCCCCGTGAATTGATGTTTTGCGTCAATTCATATGGGGTTATGAAGTGGCGGGGGTTCAGCTTATTATAACGCCGTCAAAGATTTTTTTTATTAAGTGTACTTCCTTCGGATAGTCGCCCCCGTGGGCTTTTATAATGGCCATTTCCTGGGGCGTATATTGCACGCCGTCCGAACAATATACAACGCCCGTTCTTGGATTGTATGCTATTTCTTGTTCCAGCTTGTCGGAATATTTTTTCTTTAATTCGTCCATAGTTTTATTTTTACGCCAGGCAAGAAGGAAGCTTCACGGCCTGGGGCGTTGCTTTCCCCCTGGCCTTATAGAATGACTTTTAAGCCCCGCAAATAGTTTTCAGTAACTTGTATAGAAGCGTGGCCTAGTAGCTTTGACACTCTATATATGTCTTTGTCTTTGTTGTATTCCTGGGTGGCGTAGAAGTGGCGGAAATCGTGAACGGAATATATAGCGGAAATCTTGCCAGCCTTAAAAAGCTTTGTGATGTAATAGCGGGCTTCTTGTTGGATTGCCCCCGCCGTCCAGCGTGTGAACGGCTCGGCCGTATTTACGCCCAGGGCTTTAATTTTATTTATGCACGCTTCGGATAATTCGCCCGTTATGTCTTTTCCCTTGCTTCTTGTTTCAAAGGTTTTCCCGTGAATCTTTAAGCCAGGAAACGCCCCCGCACGCAAGCCCCGAAAAGCCATTATAAAAACTATGGCGGAAAGTTCAGCGGGCAAGGAATCAATAATTATTTGTGTTTCGGTTGCGGTCGGATATTGGCAAGCCCTTACAAGCTTCTTTGCTGGTCGTGCCTTTGTTCCCCTAAACGGATTTGAAATAATAAGGCCGTTATTGTTTACCCGCCTTTCAAGGAAAGTGAAAAAACTACTTGCCGTTGCTATGGCCTGGCGGATTGTTGCGGGGCTAAAATCTTGCTTCTTTAAGTCGTTTATAAAGTCGTCGGCCGTTGCTGGTGTCAATTCCAGCGGGCTAATATTGCGGGCTTCGGCGTATGCTTCCAGCTTCTTTAATGCGTTCTTGTAAGCCCTGGCCGTTTGCTTGCTTGCGGTCTTGCTATTGGTTTCCAGGAAGCGGGCTTTTTCCCCTTCGTAGTCTATTCCCGCAAGGTTTACGGCCTTTTTCATTTGGTCTTTTAATCTGTCGGTAATAACAAGCTTTGCTATTGCTTCCAGCTGGTCGGCGTTCAAGTCCGATAATTGCGGGGCTTCAATAACTATGCTTTTTGCCAGGTCTTTAATATTTGGTGTTTGTGAATCGGTCTTAATAATATCTTTCATTCTTGCCCCCTTCTTGCTATTGCCTTGCTAATTCCCCGCTTATTCGTCGGGGTCGTCGTCGCCTATTTTGAAATCGCTATAAGGGGCTAAGGCGTTGCGATATTCAAAGCGTTTATTTTTGGAATTATAGCCCCGTGAATAGCCCTTAGTCGCAAGAATCCATTTTGCCGTTTCAAGCTGGGTTTTCTTGTCGTCGTCATTGTCTAAGGCCTGGCTTATAATGCTTTCGGCCTTATCTAACATTCTTTCGTTTTCGCCTTTGTAAATTGTTCTTAATTCGTCGTTGTCGCTTATGTATTTGCGGGCGGTCGCCCAGGAACAATTTAAATTCACGGCTATTAAACTTAAATTGCCGTTTGTGCCTTCCATAGCCTTTATAATTTGCTCGGTAGTAAATCCCTTAGCCATTTGCTAAAATCCCCCTTCTTTTAAGTGTGTGATAAGATAAGGTTATCACACAATATTAAATAATGCAAGTTTAGATTATCTTTTCCCGCTTGCCGTTGTTACGCTTGGGGCTTCACACGGCTTCGCTATTGCCAGGCAAAGAAGGAAGGTTCAGCCCTGGGGGAAGTATTGGAAACGTATTGAAAAGTAGTGAAGTTTTCGGGGCTTTTTTTATGCAATTTATATATAATTCGGGTAGATTTTTTAAGGCCTGGGGGCTTCTCATTTTCTCATTTTTCTTTACTACTCTTTGACTATTTCTTACCTTTTTTGAATTGTTCCCCGTGTGAATAAGTGAAAAAAAAACGCCCGATTTTATTACCTAATTACTACCTAATTACTACCTTTTCCCCCTTACTGTTTCGGATTTTCGGATATATTGCCCCCCTTCACGTTTTCACGCTTCAACGTTATTCAACGTTAAAAAGCCCGTTATAATTGCCGTTATAGTGTCCGATTTTTCCTAGTGGCCAGGGCTTACCCCTTCGTATTTTTTGCATTTTTTTTTATTTCTTTCGTGTTAGTTCCGTGCTATTTCGTGCTATTTATTCGCTATTACGTCGCTATGTCCCCCCCCGCTGGGGTTGCTTCCTGGTGGCCTGGCTTGCCTTATTCCCCTAAGCGATAAAAGAAAAATATCAAAGAAGTATTAAAGATGTATAAAGAAGCTGGGAATAATAAGGCCATTAAAATAAGAATTATTGAATTATAGCCGTGTGGGAAGCCCCGTTATAAGCCCGTTGTAAAATGAATTATAACCATGTGGAGAACGTCGGCCAGCGTCAAAGCTTCACGCTATTTCACGCTAAGGCCTGGGGCTTTTGTTCTTGCCAGGTCTACCCCTTCGGAAATATCGGAAATAATTTTGACATTCTCACGCCTAAACTTGGGGGCGTGGTGTCTTGTTTTTTAGACAATGAAAATATAGCCCCCTATGGGTTCATCGGGCGGGAATCTGTTTTGTTTATTTACCTGGCAAAAAAGAATAGTTCTCTGTTATTTCATTGTTATTTCATTTCCCATTAAAGCGACGGGGGCAAGCCCCCTAGGGCGTCGCCCTAAGTCGCCTATTAAAGCCTTTTAAAGGCTTTTAAATCTTATAGCAAAGCCCCGAAAACATACTCAAAAAGCCCCGAAAATATACTCATATTCCCCCGAAAACATACTCAAAAAGCCCCGAAAATATACTCATTTTTATTTATGCTTTGAAGCTTCAATTTGTCTTTTTAATTCTGTATAGCTTAATTTGCCCGTGTTCTCTATTGCCTGGCGTGGTGTTTCGCAATTTATAAAAACGGCCTTTGAATATTGATTATCAAAATAACAAGACTTATCAATACTTGGCAAAAATATTTTGTCGCTTCCTGGCGTGTTTATTAAGTCGCCCAGGCCGTCTATTGCTTCCAGCCCCCTATATAAAATATCGCTGGTCAATCCCACTTGTTCGGAAGCTTTTTTATAATTCAAATAGCCCGTAGTAGAATTATAGCAACTTGGAAACATTTCAATTAAGCCGTTTTTGTTTATCCTTATTTTTTGCTTTGATTGTTCGGTCATATTTGGGAATAGTTCAATTCCTAAAAGACTTTGACAATTCAAAGAAGCTTGTAACGTGTGAACAAGTCTTGTTGCGGTCTTTGCGTTTGGCATTGTTAAGCCCTGGTTATCTCTTGCCAGGTATGCACGGCCGATTATGTTTAAGGCCGTAAGCCCGCCGATTGTCGGAATATATCGCACGTCGGCTTTTAATTTTCCCGTGCTTGTATCAACTTGTAATCTAAAAAACTTCGGGTCAAGAATAACTCTAAACGCCTTTCGCTTTGTGTCGTAGCCTTCAAAAATAATAGGCTTGTAATAGCCCAGGAAGTTATTAGCTTTATCGTACATATACAATACGGGTTCTTTTCCCGTGCTTTTGCCGTCAAAGCTTCCAAAAATAGCGTCGGTGAATTCTTTTAATATTCCCGATTTTTGCAATATCTCTTTTGTGCCCCGCTTTAAGTTTCCGTATTCATTTACGCAAAGCCCGAAAAAACATTTTTTTAGCTGGTCAAAGGTTGCATATACTAAGTATTTTTCAATCTCTCCCGTTCTTTTATTTTCCAGGGGTTCAAAGCTTTCAAAATAATTATCATAGCAAGTCAAAGCCTTAAAAATCCCGCTTGCCCCGTCGGCAAATAATAAGGCGTTTTCAGCAAGTCGCCATTTTTGGAATATTTCAACTATTCCCCGTTCTTTGCGTATTTCGGCGGGAATCCCGCTTGTTCCGTTTTTCTTGTATTCTTCCCGCAAGAAGTCTATATATTTTGTGTGGTTGTCGGCCGTGGCCTTCGGTTGCATATTTGCGGAATAAAAATAACTGTTCAT
>JAZRAH010000098.1:0-2294 GCA_045634505.1 Elusimicrobiaceae bacterium | reverse complement strand
GTTAGAGGGATATTTTAGTGAATTAAAGCAGCAATATAGGAAACACAAGGGATTAAGTAAAGCGCATAGGGAGGCCTATTTGAAATGGTATATTTATTACAAAAACATATCAAAAAACACCACTTTTTAACCTTTATACCGGGAATGACAACTTTTTTCATAACTACATTTGTTTGCTAGTTTCATAAGTTTTTTCTCCTTTTTATGTCAGGTAAAACCTGACCTACATCTACTTGTCATCCCCGATTTTGCCGTCCGCAGGACTCGGGGATCTCCTCCTTACCTACATACTTAAAGCGGTAGAGATTCCCAATTACAACCTTTGGGAATGACGCTTATTTTTTTGTCGGGCTTACGCCCGACTACTTTTTCAATTTGCCCACTTATGAAACCCAATAAAAACGGCTGCCATAGAGAGCTTCTCTAAGCAACCCAAATATAACAGCCGTAGCTTGCCATAAAATGGCAAACATTCGGTACGTAAAGGTGGCCGCCCTTACGTACCTAAATATCGGCTGTTTTTGGACTTAGAGAAAGCTTTTTTAAAGCAGTCCGTATTCTGCATACGGTTCCAAAAACAGAATCAAATTGTATCTATAGTGTAATATAAAAAGAGTTATAATACAAGTATGGACTCTTACCTGTTAGACGACTTTAAAAGCCACATGTCCTTTGAGCGCCAGCTCTCGCAAAACACCCTTGAGGCCTACGGCAGTGACGTGGAAAGTTTCTTGGAATATTGCGAAGCGACCGAAAACGACCCGCTTAAAATCGGCCCGGAGTTTTTGGACCAGTATCACACCCAACTGCGCGAAATTGAACACCTGGCCCCAACCAGTATTTCCCGTAAATTAGAGGCCATTAAGTGCTTTTATAAGTTTTTACTCATTGAAGAGCGCTTGCAAGAGGACCCTACCCGTTTCTTAAAAGCCGGCAAACGCACGCAAAAAATCCCACAACAGCTCTCACGCGAAGAAGTGGAGCGGCTCTTATCGTTCCCGGCCGAAAAATTTGAAGATATCCGCACCCTTACCATGATTGACCTACTCTACGCGGCCGGGCTACGCGTAAGCGAGCTGATTAACTTGCGCCTGGAAAACGTCAACCTCCAAGAAGGTTGGGTGTTAGCCTTTGGCAAAGGCAGCAAACAGCGTTTTGTGCCGCTACATCACGAGGTGTGCGCCCGTATTAAACAGTATTTGTCCGCGCGGGAGGCCCGCTTTGCCGGTAAAGACGTGTCTAGCGAGCTGTTCCTCAATAACCGCGGCACCAAAATTAGCCGCATTGCCGTTTGGCAAGCGTTAGCCGCCCTGGGGCGCAAAGCCAACATTTCCACGCCGCTGCACCCTCACTTACTGCGCCACACGTTTGCCTCCCACCTGTTACAAGGCGGGGCCGATTTACGCAGTCTGCAAGAGATGCTAGGCCATGCGGACCTGGCTACCACGCAAATTTACACCCATTTGGACGTGCAAGATTTGAAAGAGAAACACAAAAAGTTCCACCCGCATGGCTAACACTTGCTTACTTGGAATTTCTGTTTATTTTTCTCCTGCGCATAGTTTTTCACCAAGCGCGGTGAGTCCAATACACGAAAATTTATCCTTTATAATACGAAAACGTACATGTTTATTCTGGCACCAAGCAGTTCTATTTCCGCTACTAGGAGACACATGTACTCCACACCAACTATCTTCGTCATATTTTGCCGCATGATGAGATGAGGTTGTTACTTCAGACTGGGTAATTTCTTGCGCCTCAGAGGTAACATCTAAATCCAATTCTCTTACATCCGAGGGCCACTGTCCATTTTCCAGTTCATACAGTTGTGCCGATTTATACAAAGCGTCTAATCGCACCCGCAATTGCACCAAACGTGTTTTTTCCACAGCCCTATTGTATTGCGGCAACGCCACCGCCGCTAATATGCCAATGATAAGCACCACTACTAGTAGCTCAATAAGCGTAAAGCCGGAGCGAAGCGGAGCCCTGAAAGCGCCTTTATTCAGGGCATCCTTATAGGTCAGGCGTGAGCCTGACATCAAATTAGATGTCATCCCCGAGGGTTGGTATCGGGGATCTTCCACGCACCTGTTTAATAAGGAAATTCCCTTTATTTGACAACGACATGCGTTGTAGATTCCCGATAAAGACGTTCGGGAATGGGTATAAAGGTTAAAAAGTGGTGTTTTTTGATATGTTTTTGTAATAAATATACCATTTCAAATAGGCCTCCCTATGCGCTTTACTTAATCCCTTGTGTTTCCTATATTGCTGCTTTAATTCACTAAAAT
>JAZRAH010000097.1:0-32380 GCA_045634505.1 Elusimicrobiaceae bacterium | reverse complement strand
CCCCCTTGTGGGGAACAATCTTTAGCCCCGGAAGGTTTTAATCCGGGGGTCGCGGTAGCGACAAAAGGGGGTTGTAAAATAAGCAAATTCCCTTGGATAACCCCCCATCCCGGCTACGCCGTACTTCCCCCACACGGGGGGGAAGCAAACGACCTGGAATGTGTTCAAATTATTTTTCAGACGGTATTATCAACTTTTTTGGCAATTAGGCCTATAAACGCGAAGTATGCAAACCGCCATAAAAATCCCCCGCAAGGCGGGGGAAAGTTTTTGTAAACACTTTTGGCTAGAAATACAAGTCGCGCTTGCCGTTTTTGATTTTAGCTAGGTTTTCGTCAATCAGTTTGCGAATGGGGGTTCCCTCGGCAAACGCTTCTTTGGCCGTGCTTTCAATTAGCGCATAGCCTTTGGCCTTGAGGGGGGCGGGGGCAAAGTCCTCCAAGTATTCGGCAAACGTAAACATGGCATTAGGCAAACAGTGGGTTTTAATGAGGCCGGGTTTAGCCATATCCATAAAGTCTTTACCCACGCGGCCCAACCGGTAACAACCCGTGCAGAAGGACGGCATATGTTTGGCATCTACCACGGCGTCAATTACTTGTGCCAAGGTGCGGTCGTCGGTTAAGGTAAACTGGCTGCCATTTTGTTTGTCGTACGAGTAACCCCCCGGGTTTACGCGGCTGGCGGCCGAAATTTGGGACACGCCCAATTCCAAGCAGGCGTTTCTCATTTCGGGCCGTTCACGGGTGCTTAAAATAATCCCCGTATAGGGCACAGCTAAGCGTAAAACAGCTATACATTGTTTAAATTCGTCGTCGGTTAGTTCCTCATTGGGGTGCTTGCTAAACTCACTGCCTTGCGCAGGTTCAATGCGCGGGATAGAAATGGTATGTGGCCCTACGCCGTAGGTTTTGTCCAAATACCACGCGTGTTCCAAGGTAGCCAAAATTTCAAATTTATGGTCATAAAGCCCTAAAAGCGGGCCAATGCCTACGTCGTTCATACCGGCTTGTAAAGCCCGGTCCATCACATCTAGGCGGAATTGATAATCTTTTTTACTTCCGGCTAAATGCAGTTTTTCATAGGTTTGCTTGTGGTAGGTTTCTTGGAACACCTGGAAGGTACCAATTCCACATTTTTTAAGTTCGGCAAATTCTTCCAGGGTAAGCGGTGCGATATTGACGTTTACGCGGCGGATGTTTTGTCCGTTCCACGTAGTTTCATAAATAGCTTTAATACTGTCATACACGTATTGTAAGGTGCCGCCGGGGTAAGCCTCGCCGGCTACCATTAAAATACGTTTGTGTCCTTGTTGCAACAGGGCGGTAACTTCCTGGTGGATTTCGTCGCGCGTGCTGGCGTGGCGTTTAAGTGTGGTATTAGAGCGGCGAAACGCACAATAAATACATTCGTTGGTGCAAAGGTTAGAAATATACAGCGGTGCAAACAGCACAATGCGGTTGCCGTAGATGGCCTCTTTTATGTATTTGGCCGTTTCAAAAAGTTGGTCCAGTAAGTGTGGGTCTTTTAAGTTGAGTAAAACAGCGGCTTCCTCTAGGCTGATGCCTTTTAGTTCACGGGCTTTAGCCAAAATGCGGGCGACGTCCGCATCCGTGTAAGATTGCCCTTTTTCCAGGGCTTGGTATAAGTTGTCATCGTGGATAATCATATACTTATATATTACTACTTTTGGAGGGGGAGTGGCATTTTGGTATAATGTAACTATGCCAAAGAAGGAAAGTATTTTAATTGTTTGCACCAACCGCAAGGCCTATCACGACTATTTTGTGGAAGATACCTACCAAGCGGGCCTGGAACTTTTAGGGGCGGAAGTAAAATCGATCCGCCAAAAAGAGCTAAGCCTGGAGGGGAGTTTTGTGCGGGTGGAAAACGGGCAAGCGCGTGTGTATCAAATGCACGTAAAACCGTATAAGTTTAATTCTTTGGCGGAGTTAGACCCGACGCGCCCGCGGCGGCTACTGCTTACTAAAAAAGAACTGCGTAAATTGGAAGCCAAATCCCAAATTAAAGGCTATGCCTTGGTCCCGTTAGAGGTATATTTTAAAAATGGGTGGGCTAAATTAAAACTGGCCCTGGCTAAAGGCAAACACACCTACGACAAACGCGAATCCTTAAAGAAAAAGGACCTCTCGCGCGATATGGAAAAGCAGTTCAAAAATACGATTAAATTTTAATCAAACAAACTGGGTTGGACGGGTTTTGCCGGCTTGCGGACCGTTTTTTGGGCGGTTTTTGGGGTGGATTGACGTACTACCGGTTGCACTTCTACCCCGTTTACCACGTTGGGGTTAGCGTGGGCCTGGGCCATAATTTCATCATCCGCCGGTAGGTATTGAATGGGGTTAAAACCGACGGATTGCTTTTCGTCCATAGCTTTATTGGCTAAGGCATCGGGAGCTTTGTTAAATTCACGCAGCACGTGTTTAATATGAATGGTAAATGATTCGGCCAGGCGGCGGATTATTTGCATGCGGGTCTGCAAATCCGGGTTTTTAATTTTGTACTCTGCGGTAAATTGTTTGACGAGCAGCAAGGAATCGCCCTCAATAAATAGCTCAGTGGCTCCCAGTTCCGCGCATTTAATAAGTGCCAGTTTCAAAGCCGTATATTCGGCTTGGTTATTGGTACAATGGGGGATAAAATAGCCCTCCTGCGAGAGTATTTTCCCTTTCATATCACAAATAACATACGCACTGGCACCGGGGCCGGGGTTGCCGCGGGAACCGCCGTCTATATTTATTTTTACTTGCATGCCTATATTATAGCAAAATGAAATTTTGTGCGTCATAGCGCGTGAATTTAAGTATAATAAAGTATGCTTAAATTTAGAAGACGTAAACTTCATTTGAAACTAAAATGGGGGCTACTGCCCCAGGTATTATTTGCTATCGCCGCCGGGGTGGTGTGCGGCCTGTTTGTGCCGGATTGGTTTGTACGCATGGTCCTTACGTTTAACGACCTGTTTGGCAATTTCTTAGGGTTTATCATTCCGCTGTTAATAGTGGGCCTGGTGGCCCCCGGTATTGCTGAACTGGGGCGTAATGCGGGCAAACTCTTGTTTATTACCGCCGCGCTAGCATATGGGTTTACGTTAGCTAGCGGGTTTTTTAGCTACGCGGTGTCCGCCTGGACGTTTCCGCACTTCTTGGACCCGCAAGCCGGGATTACTTCCTTTGGTCAAGTAGCCGAACTGAAACCGTATTTTGTAATAGCCATGCCGCCTGTGTTTGGGGTCATGAGTGCCTTGGTGTTGGCCTTTACTTTGGGGTTAGGGATGGCGGTCATTCAAGGCAGCCGCTTAAAAGGCGTGATGTTAGATTTGCGCGATATTATTGATAAAGTCATTGTAAAAATTATTATTCCGTTGCTACCCGTTTATATCTTTGGGATTTTTATGAATATGACGGTAAGCGGGCAAGCCGTAAAGGTGCTGGGTGTATTTGCGCAGATTATTGTGATTATTTTTGCCATTACGGCGGCTATGCTCCTTATGCAATTTATGGTGGCGGGCCTCATTGGGCAGAAAAACCCCTTTAGCATGCTTAAAAATATGCTGGTGGCCTATGCCACCGCTTTAGGGACGCAATCCTCGGCGGCTACAATTCCCGTAACTTTGCGCCAAACCATTAAAATTGGCGTGCGCGAGCAGATTGCCGGCTTTGTGGTGCCGTTGTGTGCCACTATCCACTTATCGGGTAGCACCATGAAAATTGTGGCCTGCGCCTTAGCGATTGTGATTATGAGCGGGCAACCCGTAGAACTGGAGCAATTTGCCGGGTTTATTTGTATGTTAGGGGTAACCATGGTGGCGGCCCCAGGGGTACCGGGGGGGGCCATTATGGCGGCCTTGGGCGTGCTGGAAAGTATGCTTGGCTTTGGACAGCCGGAACTAGCTTTGATGATTGCGCTTTACATTGCCATGGATTCGTTTGGCACAGCGTGTAACGTAACCGGGGACGGAGCGATTGCGGTCATTGTGGATAAAATCTATAGCCGCAAAAATCCAAACGGTAACACGCTTTCGTAAAAGAACTTGTTTTTAGCAGGCCACGTACGGTTTGCACCGTGCGTGGCTTTTTTGTTATAAAGAAGTTGTCATCCCCGAGAGCTTTTATCGGGGATCTCCACCTTATGTTTTTATTGTTATTTTTATACTTTTTTATTATACTATAGATACAATTTATTCCTGTTTTTGGAGCCATATTATAGAATATGGGTTTCTGCCGAAAGGCAGATTCGTGAAGGCCAAAAATAGTCGTTATAGGTACAGTGTGATATGGTTGATCCCCATGTTGTGCTGTACCGAGTGTTTATTGTTTGCGCAATAAGCCGCGGCTGTTATGTAGTGGGAACCTTCACGAACTCCTGTATTTCAGCCGTTTGTTTATGGTCTCCTGGTGAATAAATTGAATATCATACAAAGGAGACATACTATGAAGTTACAGAAGAACGGAGGGTTTACCCTCATTGAGTTGTTAGTAGTAGTACTTATCATCGGCATCTTAGCCGCGGTGGCGTTGCCACAATACCAAAAGGCTGTATGGAAAACACGCTTGGCGGGGCCTGTTCTATTTGCCAACACGATTGAAAAGGTGGCCCAGCTATATGTGTTAGAAAATGGGTATGCCGAGGTTGACTTTATGAACCCGGACAACCATGACATAGCCGGCATTCACATCACTCCCAGTACAAATTGTGAAACAAATGTAGCCGGTTGGCCTGAATGGGCTTGTGCGGATGATCACTTTTACTATGCGGCCAATATGGACAGCGATGGTTTGCTATGGAGGGTCATGTTAAAAGAGTCCCCGGTGGATGATTGGTTTAGTTGTATTTTTTATGCAGATGGTAGCCAAGAATGCGGATGTGCCGTGTATGATGAAGAAGCCCCCCATGGAAAGATGACGTGTGATTTAATCTCTATATTGCTTCCACGTAATTGGGAGATATGGAAGAGCTGACAACAATCCCCTGGGATTTTAGCCCAGGGGAAATTATCTAACCCTTTTTAGTTATATAAAAAGTTTTCACGTGAAAACTTTGTTAGTTTTGTAAACTTATTTCTTCAAAATATTTTCAGACGGTTTAAAACGTACTTTTTGCTTGGCCGGTACTTGTACTTTTTCGCCGGTTTTGGGGTTGTGGCGTTGCACAGGGCGGGCCATTTTTAATTGAAACGAGCCAAAGTTGCTAATCACTACTTTGCCGTCGCGCTTTAAGCCGTGCTTGATAATTTCAAACACTTTGTCTACGGCGGATTTGGCTTGTTTTTTGTCTAACATCGTACGCGTAAGGTGGCGGATTATATCATCTTTATTCATAAAATTATTTGTTACCTCGGTTAATAAATCCCATTGCGTGCAGGAGCACATGCGGTTTTTGCCCTTGGCAAACCAGTTGCCAAATGGCGTCAATAATGGGGGTATGTAAATTGTTTTTGCGGGCAATATCGTACACGCTTTGGACGGAGTTAACGCCCTCGGCAATGGTGCCCACTTCTTTTTTGGCTTCTTCCAAGCTAAGCCCGGTGCCTAGTTTTTCGCCCAAGCGGCGGTTGCGGCTAATGGCGGACATCCCCGTCAAAATCGCGTCGCCAAACCCGGCTAAGCTATACACCGTGCCGGACTGGCCGCCTTGGCTGACGATAATATCGTTCATCTCTTGCATGGCCTGGGTAATAAGCGCGGCCTTTGTGTTCGCCCCGTCTCCAATGCCGTCAATGACACCGCATCCAATGGCAATGACGTTTTTCACGCCGCCGCCATATTCTACCCCGCGCCGGTCTGTGGCGGGTACCACAATAATCGGGTCCCCGTTGAGGACTTCGGCCAGCTCTTGGGTAAGGGCCTTATCGGGCCCGGCCAACATAATTTTGGTAGGCACTTTTTGGGCTACTTCTAAGGCAAAACTGGGGCCGGAAAAAGCCAATACCTTGCCTTTTAATTGGGGTAGTTCTTCTTCCACAATTTCGCAAATCGTTTTGAATGTTTTGTCTTCAACGCCTTTAGAGGCACTAATTACAGGCACCACGCGCCCGGCCAGTAGCGGTTTAAGTTGTTCCCGGCAAAAGGCGCGGATCGCTTTAGAAGAAATGACAAAAATAATCAAATCCGTGTCTTGCACGGCCTCGGCCACGTTACCTGTTAGGCGTAAATTGTCGTGCAGTTTAAAGTTGGGGATATTGGGGTGGCGGCCCATCGTTTTAAGCACGTTGAGTAGTTGCTCATTATATTCCCATAAACGGACTTGGTAGCCCTTTTGGGCCAAGTGCTGGGCAATTACGCTGCCCCAAATGCCTGCGCCAAATACGGTAATGTTATTTATTTTCATGGGTTTTGCGCTTTTTGGCACCGTCTTCAAATTTAAGTTCATTTTGCGCTAAGAGGCGTTTAATGTTGGGGATGTGTTTATAAATCACCAAAGCCCCTACGGCGGTAGCCATAATTTTTTCGGCTAGCGGGTAGCTCATGCACCAACTGGCAACGGGCAGTACCACACAGGCAAAAATGGACCCAATGGAAATACGGCCCCATTTGGATACTAACGCTACAAAGGTTAAAAACGCCAAAACGGTAGGAACGGGGGCTAAGGCCAAAAACACACCGGCCGACGTAGCCACGCCTTTACCACCGCGGAATTTTAAATAAATCGTCCACATATGGCCCAAAATAGCCACTACGCCGCAGACAATGGCAATGGCGTAAATATCCGGGCAAAAGTGGCGGGCTAGTAACACGGGAACATACCCTTTAACAGCATCAATTAAAAACGTGCAAACACCGGCCCATTTACCCACAATGCGGTACACGTTGGCCGCCCCGGGGTTGCCGGAGCCGTGCTCGCGGATGTCAATATGCATGGTATGTTTGGCAATGAGGTAGCCGGTGGGAATGGACCCGATTAAATAGCTAAATAAAATGAGCAAAATAATGGTTGTGTTCATATATCCTATTATACTAAAAGGCCTGTGGTTTTTTCAGCGTTTTTTATATATACTAACAGTATGAAAAAACTACTGTTCGCGTTATGTGTGTATATTTTAGGCGTAACGGCGGCCCAGGCGGCCCCTGTGTATGCGGATGATTATGCTTTTCAAAAGCAGCTTATTATGAATAATAACGCCACGTGTCAGGCGTTTCGCATTCATCCTAACTGGTTTGCTACGGCGGCGCATTGTGTGGATATGTGCGTGTTTAACGGCGCGTGTGATATTAAAATACTGCTAGCCCAAGGGGCGGTCAATGCGTCCGTGCGGGTGGAGAAGCGCGATATTTTTATTCCCAAGGAGTACCGCACGGTGGACGCGCAAAAACGCGTTAGCACGCATAAATTTTGGGATGTGGCGCTGATTCGTTATCAGCCGCAAGAATATATTTATAAATTTCCCGAAGGGGGAACCGCCACGGAGGATGAATTTAGCCAGGCGTTAAAACAGTCGCGCAGTTTGCGCGCTCAGTGGAAAGGGACCACCCACCCTAAAACCCCGGTACTCTATACGTACGGCGGGGAGGGGCTGATGCAGCTCAAGCAAAACCTGATTGTCCCGCGGTGGAATTTTGGGCAAATGGAAAGTTTCTCGCATCCGCAAACCGTGCTTTACTTTGGGGAAAGGAAGTCCCTGTGGGGCGCGGACGGATTTGGGGTGGACCATGGCAACTCCGGCGGGGCTGTGGTGTTGGAAGACGGCGGCATTGTGGGTATTGCCACCGCCAAAATGGATAACCAATTACCGGCCGACGTGCGCGCGGCATTTCCTAAATTTGGGCAAGCCTATGAATTTTTTATCTTTAACGGTTTTGCCCCCAAAACCACGTTGCGCTTTATCGAGAAAACCATGGCCCGCTTTGGCGACCGGCCCCGTACCAAAAAACTAAAACGGGTGGAGCCTATGCAGCCGGCATTGTAGGTAAATTTAGGTTAATGCGTCACGCAAGCTAAAACAGCTTGCGTGATTTTTTTTACGTCAAAATCGCGCGGGTGGGTCAGCGTAATGCGTTGGGCGCCCGTGTAGCGGTTAAACCAGGTGCGTTGGCGTTTGGCGTATTGGCGGGTTTTTAGGGCTACGTCGGCCACGGCTTGTGCGCGTGATAGCGCATGGTTTAAATACGCCACGGCTTGCGGGTAGCCCAATGTTTTTAAGGCAGGAGTGTCGGGCGTACACCCTTGTGCTAAAAGCTGTTGTGCTTCGGCGGTCATGCCGTCAAAAATCTGCTCGGTACGTGCGGCAATGCGGGCATGTAAGAGGTCCTTTTCCCAATCTAAATACACCCAGTGTGATTGATCCGGGTCCGGCAGTTTAAAGAAGTTTCCGCTTTTGAGTTGGCTGGCGGGTTTGCCGGTGAGTAGGCACAGCTCTAACGCACGCATGGTGCGCTGAATATTGCCGGGCGGAATTTGCGCGGCGGAGACCGGGTCTTTTTGGGCTAAGAGGGCGTGTAATCCCTCTTTGCCGTATTTGGCTTGCAGGGTAAGCAGTTGCGCGCGTGATTGGGGGGTACTTTTGGGCAAATCGTCCATCCCTACAAAATAGGCGTGTAAATACATCCCGGTACCGCCGGCAAAAATAAGCGGCCGGGTGGGGTATTGGGCTTGAATTTGGCGTACGCGCGCACAAAAGGCCCCGGCATTAAAGGTGTCCGTAACGTCTAAAAAATCCACCAGTAAATAGGGCACGCCGTCCACGGTGTAAAGTCCGTTTTGATAAGTACCCTGCGGCTTGGCAGTGCCGATGGTGAGGTGCTTATAAACTTGGCGCGAGTCGGCCGAAATAATCAGCCCACCCGTTTGCCGGGCCAGTTGCAAGGCTAGGTCTGTTTTGCCGGAGGCCGTCGGGCCGCATAGGACGATAGGTTTCATAGATATATTATAGAAATTTCATTTGGGTTGCGGAAAATTATGTTAAAATACTAGGGTAGTAAAAGATAAATTAACCTGTTTTTGGAACTGTATTACAAGAATACAGGGTACATGAAGTATCAGGAACGCCAAAAAACAGCCGATTATAGGTACAGCCGGAACTCGAGACCCAGCTGTACCGAGTGTTTCTTATGCAAATAAGAGGCCGCGGCTGTATTTTTGGGTCCCGTTCCTGAGCTCATAACGCAGCCGTTTTTTTGCGGCCCTCCAAAACAGAAAAGGAGAAGATAATGGATAATCAGGAACGGAAAAGTGAAGTTGTGGTTGTAAAACAAAGTTGTCATTCCCGAGGAATGTTATCGGGAATCTACCACGCTTGTCGTTGTAACAAAAAGGAAAAGACCTTATTAAATGTATGCGTGGAAGATCCCCGATACCGACATTCGGGGATGACACCTAATTTAATGCCAGGCTCACACATGACCTATAAGGATATCCTAAATGAAACTTATAGGTTGGGCGTTAGCCCAACAGGAGCCGCAAGTAAGCCGGAAAACATACGTCAAAATGTCGGTAAATTGTCGGGTTCACACCCGACCTATAAACTGAGCGGAGGGTTTACCCTCATAGAGCTGTTAGTTGTTGTACTTATCATTGGTATTTTGGCGGCGGTGGCACTCCCACAATACCAAAAGGCAGTAGATAAAGCACGTGTGAGTGAATTATTTGCTATTGCGAAAAATATTAAAGAACAGCAGGAAGTGTATTATTTGGCAAAGGGAGAGTATGCCGATACTTGCGAAGAACTAGGAGCTGATTTGCCCAGTGGGTTTGTAGAATATCCATCAGATCCTGGGGCTTATATATTAGAGCGTGATAATTATAGACTTGCTGTAAAGTGTAAAAATGATACTACACGTGTTCGAGCAGCTATTAATGCAATAGCAGGATTATCACCAATAGGAATAGAAATATATTTTGATCATCTAGATCCAAATGGGAACAAAAACACAAGTGCATATGGTTTTGCAAAACCAGGCAAAATGATTTGTACAAGTACTACAACACGTGGTATAAATGTATGTAAGTCTTTAGGAAAGGAAGAGAATGGAATCTATTGGATAAATTAGTTGGTATATTTAAACTAGCCCCTCTAAAAGAGGGGCTGAATTTTGCAAAGAATGAAAGTTTTTGCGGCGCACCGCCGCATTTTTTATTCAAATAAACTTTCGTCTTTTTGAATTTTGTTGCAGATACGGTGGCATTTGCATTTGGGGCTGCACACATCAGGCAGTTTGAGCAAAATGCGGGTATCGCAATCGTTAAAGTCGTCGGCCATTTCGCTAATGAGTTTAGCGTCCTTTTCGGCCATTTTAATAAATTCAATCCCAATGGTGTAAACGTTTTCGCGCTGTTTAACCCAGGCTAGTTTGGCGTCCACATCCATTTTGTCCGTACCGGGCAGTTGCAGACTAATAGAAAATTTGTCGGCTAGCGGGGCACCCAAAAAGCTAATCATGCGCATCCCCGAGGCAGACAAGTCCGCCAAAATAGCCACTAAAGAGGTTTCTTTTCCGTCTTCGGTTTTATAGTGTAAATTAACCGGTTCAATTAAGTTGCTAATCACCGGCATACGCGGGTGACGGCGTTTTTCGTTATATTTTTTAGTCATGTTCATTCCTCGCAAATAAAAGTGTTCCTTCGGCCTTCTCTACCTTACAGCTTACCACACTGCCTACCGGAAAATCAAGCCCTGTTTGTACCCAGAAATTAGTGGAACTGCGCCCTTTGCGGGGCTCTTCCATCAGTACTTGCTGGGTGGAGCCGATTTGGCGTTGGTAGGCGGCTTCGGAAAGGCCTTTTACTTTATTTAACAAAATATCCAGGCGGTTTTCCAGTGTTTGTTCGTCGTGTAGCTTTAGTTGTGCGGCGGGGGTCCCCTGGCGGGGGGAATATTTAAAACAGTACGCGGCAATAAACCGGGCCTCATCCACCAGGCTGAGCGTTTGGGAAAAATCGTCCTCAGTTTCCGTCGGGAAACCAACAATAATGTCGGTGGATATTTCAAACCCGGCTTCCTGCAATGCGCGTACTTTCTCCAAAAAAATTTCACGCGTGTACCCACGCTTCATTTCTTGCAAAACTTTACTGCTACCGCTTTGCACGGGCAAATGCACGTGGTGGGCAATTTTAGGGTTATCTTTAACCGCTTGCAAAAATTGCGGTGTAAAATAAATGGGGTGTGGGCTGGTAAAGCGTACGCGCTCTACCCCCGGGATTTCACTCACGCGGTTTAATAAGTCGGCAAAAGAGGTGTTCCCGTCTTGGTAGGCATTTACGGTTTGCCCTAGGAGCATAATTTCTTTAGCTCCGGCTTGGGCCTTGCGCGTGGCATCGGTCAAAATGTCGGCCGCGGGCAAGCATTTAATGGGCCCGCGCACACTGGGTACAATGCAGTAGGTGCAGTTAAAGTTGCATCCGCGCATAATGGTTACATAAGCAGATAAACCCGGCGTAGGGCAAACTGCTTGTCCGGCAGGGGAAAACAAGCCGCTGTTATCAAGCGTTTGGTCAAACTGCTCAATGCTTTTGGCCCCGGAAATGATATTTAAATAGGAGTAGCGTTTTTTGAGTTGTTTGCCCAACCGTTCGGCGGCGCACCCGGCAAAAATAATGATACGTTTGGGGTTTTGGCGTTTCCATTTGCATAAACGCCCCAAAAAAGACAACGCGCGGTGTTCGGCATGGTCGCGCACGGTGCAGGTGTTAATAAGCACGGCATCTGCGTCGTCCAAATTATCGGTGCGCGTAGCCCCGCGGGCCGAAAGGTGCAAAAACAGTTCTTCCGAGTCTGCCTCGTTCATTTGGCAACCGTACGTTTGAATAAACACTTTTATCATAACAGCGGGTGTAATGTTTCCTTATACGCGGACCAACAATTTGCCACATTTAGGCAATTTTGTGCCGACTTGCCAACTTGACGCACCTACCAGTGCGCCTGCGGGCAACTTGCGGTGCAAACTTGCCTCAAATTTGACAAATCAGGGTACTGGCTATTTCCCCCGGTGTTTGGGGAAGTCCGGTACCCTGTTTGGGTTTTCCTTAAAATAAGTCCGTAATCTTCTTAATTTGTTCGGCAACCGGTTGTGCAAGGTGCAACTTAATGACGCGGCGGCCTTTTTCCAACAAGGCTTGATAATCCCCCAACGCTTGGGCGTTACAGAGCTGTCCAAACGTATAGGCTTGGCCCGGGATTTTAATATCGTTTGCCGGGTCGGCAGACAGAATTAAAAATACCCCGTTGTTGCCGTCGCCTTTGTGCAGTTGGCCCGTAGAGTGCAGGTAGCGCGGCCCATAGCCAAAGAGTACAGCGCGTTTGGTTTTGTTTTGCACTTTTTCACGCAAGGCCAAAAGAGCCTTTTCGGTCTCGGCGTCCGGATATACGTAGGGCAAAATAGCCAAATAGTCGTTACTTTCTAAAAGGGAGTACACGTCTTGGCCTAAGCTGTCTAATTTCACTTCCAGCCCTTTTTCAGCGAGTAGCGGCACGGAAACTTCCGCCGGAACGTTGCCCTTAGCAAGCTGTGCCAAGATTTCTTTGGTCATGGTTTTGGCGGCTTGTACGTTGGGTTGGTCAAAGGGGTCAATGGCTAAAATAGCACCGGCGGCAGCGGTGGCAATTTCCCAAAGTAGGAACAGGGCTCCCAGTTGGTACTTATCAGTCATGTAAATGGTAAGTACGGGCATGCCATTTTCATCTAATTGGCGGGCATAGGCGGTTACTTTTTTGTCGTCTTCGCTCCCGGTAGAGAGGTGGACGAAAAAGCGGTCATCACGGTAGGTAAAATTGGGCACTAACACTTCGCCCGCTACCGGGACAATCCCTTTGCCTTCTTTGCCCGTAGATTCAGCTACCAACTGTTCCGCCCATAAACCAAAGGTGGCTAAGTCGGCCGGGGTTAACAGGGTCAGTTTGTCGCGCGTTTGATTGACGGCACACGCACCCATTAAAGCACCCAGTTCCACGGCGGCGTTGTCTTTAACGGGGGCTTCGGGGCCAAATGTAGCAGCTTCTTCTTTGGCAATTTCTAAGAGTTTTTTAACATCAATCCCCATCAAGGCAGCCGGTACAATCCCAAACATAGACAAGGCCGAGAAACGGCCGCCAATATCGGACGGATTTAAAAATACTTTGCGAAATTTCTTTTCTTTGGCTAGTTGTTCCAGGCCGGTTCCCGGGTCGGTAATTGCAATAAAGTTATGGCCGGGTACTTTAACGCCTGATTTTTTTACTTCGTCGTAAAAATAGGCAAATTGGGAGGAGGGTTCCACCGTACCGCCCGATTTGCTGGCAAAAATGAACAGCGTTTCGGCCGGGTTGATGCGGGCGCGGGCGGAGCCGACCCAATCGGGGTTGGTGGTATCTAGTACAATCAGTTCGGGGTAGCCTTCCTGTTTGCCAAAAACCGTGCGAAATACTTCGGGTGCTAAGGACGAGCCGCCCATTCCCATCACGACACAATGTTTAAAATTGGCTTTAGCTTCTTGCGCAAATTTTAAGACGTCCTCAATGCGCTCCAACGTCCAATCGTACACTTTTTGCCAACCTAGAAACTTAACAATAAATTCTTTGTGTTCTTTGTCTTGTTTCCAAAGTGTAGGGTCCTTGGCCCAAAACTTGGTGTTAAACTCCAAGGTTTCCAGTTTAATTTCGCCTTCGCGAATAATACCTTGGGCTAAGGGGTTTGCTTGTGTCTTCATAATTCCATCTTCCTTCCTATTTTAAGTTTATTTAAAATGCGCGTTTTCAAACGCAGTTATTTTTTTAAGGCGTTCTTCATGACGGGTTCCCGTTTTAAAAGTAGCGCCTAAAAATTGTTGTACCAGTTCCTCAGCTAGGGCCGGGCCAATGATGCGTGCGCCCAGGCATAGCACATTTAGATTGTCGTGTTCTACCGCTTGGCGGGCGGAGTAGCTATCGTGGCATACGCTGGCGCGGATACCTTTGACTTTATTGGCCGCAATACACATGCCTACGCCGGAGCCGCACATTAAAATAGCGCGCTGTGCTTTCCCGGTGGCTACCAGTTCCGCTGCTTTCAGGGCAAAATCCGGGAAGTCCACCCGCTCCTCGCACGATCCCGTGCCACAATCTAATACGGTGTGCTTATTTTCCTTTAGAACGTTTAAAACCGTTTCTTTAAGGGCAAAGCCTGCGTGGTCGCATCCGATTGCTATTTTCATTAGTAGGCCTGGTCCACCAGTTCGCACATACAATGGCCCATAAAAATATGGCACGCTTGAATATGCGGCGTGTTGTTAGATTTTACCACTAAAGGTAAATCGCAAATTTCTTTAATAGTGCCGCCGTCTTTTCCTAAAAATGCGGCGGTGTAGCACCCTTTGCGTTTGGCAAGGGCTAAGGCTAAATACACGTTTTTACTATTGCCGGAGGTGGAAATGCCAATGACCACATCGCCCGGTTGGGCAAATCCGTCTATTTGGCGGGAAAAGACCACATCATAAGAATAATCATTGCCAATAGCGGTAAGGGTAGAGGTGTTGGTGTTTAGAGCTAAGGCAGGTAGAGAAGGGCGTTCTTTTTTAAAGCGGCCCACAAATTCGGCAGCAATATGTTGCGCATCTCCGGCGCTTCCGCCGTTCCCCATTAAAATAACTTTGTGTCCATTTTTAAAGCATTTAATCACTTCTTGTGCTAACGTTTCCACAGAAGTAGCTAAATTTTCCTTTACATACGTTACAGCGTTAATAAGTTCATCGGCTTGTTGTTGTACAAACATACAACCTCCTAAATACGCTCTAAGGCGCTATTTTCTACCCAGCCCTTCAGTCCCTGGGATTTGACAATGACTTGTTGCCAATTGTCTTTATGGTCTGCTAATTCTACGAGGTGCCCCTGTTGCACAGACGCACTAACCGGGAAGTTTGTGCCAGGCCCGCTGCGTACCTCGGCTACGGGGGAGGCAACCACCGCTAAAGGCTGTGTTTCCCAACTATGGCGCACATACAGCCACCCCGCACACAGGATAAATACCAAGCCTAACACCAAGGTACATTTACCGGCCTTGCGGGTAAGCAACCAAATTCCGGCAAGTAAACATAGTGTCCAACCCAGTAAACACACCAGTCCCTTTAGTTCTGCTAGCGACAACCCAAAAAATGCTTTGTGCAACGCCACCGGCATACCAGAAGGAACCAATGTTTCGCCGCCACTCGCCAGTGCTAAAGCCAAATTATGGCGGATGTCATTATCCCGCGGGTGCAACTTAAAGGCGCGGTAATAATTAGCCGCGGCTAGGCCTTTACTTCCCATTTTAAAATAGCAGTTACCTATATTGTAGTAAAGATAAGGGTTGTTTGGGTGATTTTTTAATTCCTGTTCATAGGCAGAAAGGGCCTGGGCGTATTGGCCCGCCCGGTAAAACTGTTCCGCGGAAAGCGCATTTTCTTGCCCCAGGCTTGTAGCGTACACCCCTAGGATGAGTAAGGCCAAGAGGAATAATTTTTTCATTTCGTTTCCTCCAATTTTTTAAGTAACTCTGTGCTGCGGGTTACAAATTGGGAGAGTGTAGCCGCTTGGTCCGACTGGGGGGCAAAGCGTGCCGACTCCAATTCTTTCCATAAAGTAGCAAATTGTTGTTGGGTGGCCGGAGTTACATGGTGTTTATCCAGTGCATGAACAATCTCTTTGAGGGGCAAACTGGCTGTGGAAATATTCCATTTTGTAAGTAAATAGGCGGCCAGTGCGTCCGACACGTCTTCGTAAATTTTAGTCTTTTTCAGCTGTGCTTTGGCCGCCAAATAGGCATGTTTTTTGGCGGCTGTTTTTTTGCCGATAGAGGCTATAAACAAACACAAGGCTAACCACCCCAAGACTAGTGCGTGTCCCCACTTCCAATGGGGAAGCAAAACCAACCACGAGGCTTGCGGCTCTGGGTTGCTGATGACGTAGCGGATATCGTGCCCTAAGGTTTGTACACCGCTGGGGGTATCCGTACCGCTAAAATCCACTTGTTTTTGTGCATGCGTGGAGGGGGTAACCGTTAGCGTAATAGGTTGCGATACAAGCGTTTTATAAAGCCCGGCTTGCGGGTCAAAATACGACCACGAAAGTGCCGGCAACGTGTACGTACCCGACACGGCCGGAACAAGCTCCGTCTTAAATACTTTATAACTGCGGGTTTTATTAGTAGGCAGTACGCCTGCGGCGGGGGCCGCCGGATAGGTCGTAATACCGGGTAAATTCGGGAAAGACAGTTCCGACGTGGTTTTTAAATTATTGGGCCCTTGCACGGTGGCGGACCAGGTAACCGCATCACCCGCTTCGGTTTGGGAGCGGTCCAATTTCGCGGCAAACGTGTAGCCCGTACCAACGGCCCCGTAAAAAGAGGAGGGCTTTCCGGCCGTTGGCAAGGCTTTAATCGTAAGTTCTAGGGGTTTAGAAGAAACAGTTTGTTCTGCTTGAACGGCGGCACCGCCAAAGAAATGGTCCAAAATAGAGAGGGGGGAATCCCCGGGGCGGAAACTAACCGTAGCGGCCCCGATACGGGCTTTGCCCGCGCTTACGCCGCTTAGTTGATAGCGTTTTTCTTCATAGCGGTACAGGCGGCCTTGGATATTTTGTTGTCCTTGGGCTTGGGTGGTTTCTTCCATAAATAAGTTAGAAACAGCCGGGTTTTGGTAAGATGCGTCGTAAAATGCTTGGGAATAATAAAAGCGCAACGCTAAGGTAAACGGCTCATTGACGTAAGGAGTTTTATTACTCAGCGCGGCTACCATAAAGTAAGGCTCATTGACGTGCGCATAGGCACGGGTAGCGAGCTCTCGTTCCAACGGAGGCAGTTGGGAAACAGCCTGGGCGGCTGCTGCGTGGGTTTGGGGTGCACTGGCCGCCTTGGGTAGCGCGGTAGCCGAGCGGTAAATATGCACGGCAATGGGTTTGGTTTGGTACGTTTTACCGCCATACTTAAAGGTAACCGGGCCAATAGAGGTGTTGCCCACAAAACGGGGCATCATAGTGTATTTAAACTGTAAGGTAGTCTTGCCGTTTATAGTGGATTGGGCCGCCTCACGTGAATAGACGTTAAAGGCGGGCAGGCTAGGCAGTTGGGGCATGACCATCGTGCCACTTACGCCGGATACTTGAACGGTAAGGGTTAATTCGTCGTCCAAGGTCAAGTTTGTTTTATCTGCCATGGCAGACAACTGCACTTGGGCGGCCCCATAGCTCCCGATACATAACATTAAGCAAGTAAAAAATATACGTTTCATTACCAATCTTTCTCCACGCTTTCGTCGTTCCCTGCTGGGCCGGGTTGGGTGGGCCGTCTATATTCATTATCGCGTGCCAACTGCATGACGCGTTGTGCATCCTGCTGATTCATGCCTTGCTGCTGCGGCTGAGGATCTTGTGGTTGTTTATTTTGTTGCGGATCCGGCTGTTGGGGGGCTTGGCCCTGGTTATTTTGCGGATCTTGCGAATCCTGATTTTGAGAATTTTTGTCTTTATTATCGTTATTTTGATTGTTTTTATTTGGCTCGTTTTGCTGTTCTTTAAGCAAGAGTTGCAAATTGTGGATAGCTTCTTTATCTTGCGGGTTTTGTAAAATAGCTTGTTTATAGGCGGCAATAGCTTCCTGTTTCTGATGCGCGCGGTAGTGGGTGTTGCCCAAATTAAATAGGGCATCTTGCCTTAGCTCAGGGGAGTTATCCACGGTGTTTTCAAAAGCCTTGGCGGCAGTGCCGTAATCTTTTAAGTAATAAGCCGCGGCTCCTGCCCCGAAATTGGCTTGCGGGTTGTTTGGTTCTTCCTGCAAGGCACTTTGATATTTGGAAAGGGCTTGCCCGTATTGTTCATGTGCGTAGAGTTTGCTCCCTTGGCGCACATCAGCATTTACCCCGGCACCTACCGGTAAAGCGGTTAATAACATTAGTAAAACCTCGTATCTCATATTCATATTTTACCTCTTTTGACCCCTTTGCGGCCATAACAAGTACCCCACCAAACACAAAAGTGCCAACCCCAAAGGCAGCGCATAGCGGTTTTTGTAGGTGGTGTGCCTGCCGGTGGAGGCCGTGGATTTATCTAGCCCGGCTACGGCTTGTTCTATGCGCGCGACCACCTGTGCGGGGGTAGTGTAGGCAATATAGACCCCTCCGGTAGCTTGCGCCAGTTGCGCCAGGGAGGTTTCATCTAGCTTCGAGACAACCGTTTTGCCGGATTTGTCTTTCTTATATTCCACCACGTTACCGCTAGCGTCTATTTGATCTGGAATGAGGGCTCCTTCGCTACTGCCAATTCCCACTGCAATAATGCGAATCCCGTTTTGTTGGGCTAACGTTTGTGCCTGGGCAAGTTCTTGCGGGGTATGATCTTCTCCGTCAGTCAGTAAAATAAGTGCTTTTTGCCCGGGGTAGGGTTTAAGCATATGGGCCGCCAGTTCCACCGGGGCCGCTAGGGATGTACCCGCCACAGGAAGCATATTGGGTTGTAGGGAAGAAATAAAATAGTTTAGGGCGTCTGTGTCTGTAGTAATAGGGCACTGGATAAATGCTTTGGAGGTAAACGCAATAATGCCCAGGCGGTCCTCTTTTAAGTGGGTTACCAGCATTTGTAGCATGCGTTTGGCATTGGAAAGCCGGGTAGGTTTGACGTCTTGCGCACGCATACTGGCAGACACATCCACCGCGATCACCGTTTGGGCAAAGTTACCTTGGGCCTCGGTAATTTCTATTCCCCATTGGGGGCCGGCCAGTGCCATAAATACGAATGCCACACTAGCTAAGAGCAGGGCGTTTTTCCAACGGGAAACTTTACGTAAGTGCGCAGTGAGCTGTGCATACGCGGCGTGCCCAAATAAGGCACGCGTATAGCGGCGCACGAGCGTGGTCCCTAACCACAAAATAACGCCGAATAAGCCCAGTGCTAAAAACGCACCGAATAAATACATGGGTTTAGCAAACAAGCTCATATTACGGAATCCTCAACAAAAGTAACTTTTCCAGTACAACGGCCAGTAACAGGGCCGCCAAGGCCGCCCACAACCAGGGCGCAAAACGGTCTTGCGCGTAGATAATGGAGGGCGGGGTAAAAGTGGTTTTTTCCAACTGGTTAATTTGATCGTAAATATCAAAGAGCTGTTGTTCATTTTGGGCCCGGTAAAATTGGCCGCCTGTACTTTGGGCTACTTCCATCAAAAGGCCCTCGTTAATTTCGTCCTTTTTGCTGGAATAGGCCGTTTTCCCCGGTGCGCTGGCGGCTCCAATAGCATACACCCGGATCCCGTACGCCGCAGCCGCTTTGGCGGCCAAAACGGGGTCAATCGTCCCGTAATTGGAGTCTCCGTCGGTTAGTAGAATAATAATTTTACTTTTTGCCTGGCTGTCTTTTAAGTGGTTAGCGGCCACCCCTAACGCGTCGCCAATAGCGGTATAATTGGCATCAATCATACCTAAATACATATTGGCAATATAGGCTTGCAAGGCTTCATGGTCCAAGGTAAGCGGGGCCTGCAACATGGCTTGTTTGGCAAAAACCACCAGGCCGATACGGTCCGTGGGACGTTTTTGCACAAAACGTTGGGCAGTCAGTTGAGAGGCCACAAAACGGTTGGGCTCAAAATCCTGCGCTTGCATAGAGGCCGACGCGTCCATAAGTAAAATAATATCTATCCCTTCCGTGGGGGGCAGTTGGGTGCGGTCCAATTTGACCGGGCGCGCAAGGGCTACAATCATACATACTAACGCCACCGCATAGCATAACGTAGGCAACCAATGGGTAAACAGTAAGCGCAAAGAAACTTGCTCCAGGTTCAGGTGCGCAAGCGGATAGGCAATACGCCGGGCCGGGCCGGGTTTAAACAATTGCAGGGCCAAAATTCCTAACGGGATTACCAACAACAGCAGTGCCCAGGGGTGTTTAAAGCCGATGCTGTAGTGGGCGGCTAGGTAATGCAAAAGCGGGCTCATGGTTTTACCTCCTCTGGTTGTGCGGGGGCCGGTTTAGGGGCGGTTTGGGTGATAAACTCGCGTAAGACGGTAATATCCGTGTTGCGGGTTTGTTCGTCCGGGATGAATTTGGCAAATTTCACCAAATCGCCCGAGGCTAAAAACGCCCGTAACGCGTGCATAAAGCTACCCAGTTGCGGCTTTGTTTTAAGGTGGCGCAACAACTCGGCTGAGGTGTCGGCGGATACGTCCAGTCCAAAGGCGCGGTATAGGTAAGTACGTAAAATATCGGTTAACGTAATATAGAAAACCTTGTATTGTTTGTTTTCCCACAGGCCGCTATCCACCAAGGCATCAAGTTGGCTGAGCGCAATTACGTGTGCGGGGCGGTTATCCATGGGGGTAGATAGGCGGACCTCTTGCTGTTTCATCCGGCGTACCCACCATATAATAAAGCAAACCAGGGCCACTAAGGCGAGCAAGATGCACAGCCACAAAGCCCAGTCAAATGGGCGGTGCGGGGGGCGGATTTCCTTAAAATCGTTATCCTTAAAAAGTTGGACGGGGGTAACCGTAAGCGCAATTTCCACCGGTGTAGTAACTTCCGGGTTGGCTGTGAGCGCAAACGAGGCCGTAAACGTAGATTTTTCCAACGTAAAGGGTAGTAATTTAAGTTGCACTTGGGTAGCGGTAGGGGAAATAGGTTGAACGTTAGCCTGTGCAACGGTAAAATCGGGCGAGACGGACTGCGGCAATAACGTAACAGACTCCCCTTCGGGGTGGGTTACTTCCAGGGTCGCCACAAAGGGTTTAGCAAAAGGGACTTCTTGCGGAGCCTCCGTGCGCGCAATCCCCAACGTTTGGGCGTACGCACCCAGTGCAAGAAACGTGGTGAAAAATAATAAAGTTATCTTTTTCATAATTATTTCCTTATTTTACGGGCCCGCCGCCTAAAAAATGCAATAACAGGGTCAGCCAAAGGTTGGGTGGTGTCCGCCACGATGGGCTCCACCTTAAACGGCGTAAAAAGTTGCTCAAGGGCTAGTTTTTGCGCGTCCCAATATGTTTTTAAATGGGTGTTTACCTCGCTAGTAGATAAACACAATTCCTCTTGCGCGCCCGTTTCCGGGTCCGTAACGCCCACACAAATCGGCAAGCGTGGCAAGGCGTGTTCCAAGGGGTCTTGCACCCGTACGGGGATTAAGTCAAACTTTTTAGCAGCTAATTTAAAAGGCCGCTCAAAACGGGGCACCGGGGATACAAAATCCGAGATAAGCACCACAATAGCCTGGTGTTTGAGTACTTTTAACAATGTTTCCAAACACAGGCCAATGTCCGTTTGGGTGTGTTTGGGGGTAAAGGCGACCAGTTCGCGAATCAGGCGCAAGATATGCCTTTTGCCTTTTTTGGGGGGGACAAACAACTCCACCTGGTCCGAGAATAGCAACAGACCCACTTTATCGTTATTTTTCAAGGCGGAGAATGCAAACAACGCGGCCAGTTCGGCGGCGGCCTGTTGTTTTAGTTTATCCAGTGAGCCAAACTGTTGGGAGCCGGACACATCACACGCAATAAATACGGTTAGCTCGCGTGTTTCATTAAATTTTTTGATATACGGCACCCCGGTGCGTGCGGTAACGTTCCAGTCAATGCTGCGCACATCATCTCCCGGGACGTATTCGCGCACTTCGGCAAATTCAATTCCTTGCCCCTTAAACGTGCTCAAATACTCCCCGGCAAACGTGTCGCTCACCAGGCGGTTGGTTTGAATTTCAATCTGGCGGACTTTTTTAAGAATTTCCGCAGTATCCATAACGCCCCCTGCTACGGTACGTCAACCGCGTCAAAAATTTGCTTGACGATTTGGTCCGAAGAGATATTTTCGGCCTCGGCTTCGTAGGAAAGCAGCACCCGGTGGCGTAGTACGTCCAGGCCAATGGCTTTAATATCTTCGGGGGTTACGTAGCCGCGCCCATTTAAGAAGGCATAGGCTTTGGCGGCTTGCGTGAGGAAAATAGTAGCGCGCGGGCTAGCCCCATAGGCAATAAACGAGGCTAATTTTTCCAACCCAAATTGTTTAGGCTCGCGCGTGGCAAACACTAAGTTTACAATGTAATTTTTGATTTTTTCGTCCACGTAAATGTTATCTACTACGCCGCGGGCTTTTAAAATCATTTCCGGCGTTACGTTTGTACTCACCTCAATTTTTTGGTGGCTGGCCATGCGCTCTAAAATTTGCTTTTCTTCTTCTTTGGTGGGATAAGACACCAACACTTTTAACATAAAGCGGTCCACTTGCGCTTCGGGCAGTGGGTAAGTACCTTCTTGCTCTACGGGGTTTTGGGTGGCAAGCACCATAAACGGCGCAGGGAGGGGATAGGTTTGGTCTCCAATGGTTACCTGCCGCTCTTGCATCGCTTCCAAAAGGGCACTTTGCACTTTGGCGGGGGAGCGGTTGATTTCGTCGGCTAGCACAAAGTTAGCAAATACGGGCCCGCGTTTGGGGAAGAAAGAGCCTTCTTTGGGGCTAAAAATAAGGGTACCGGTAATATCGGCGGGGAGTAAATCGGGCGTAAACTGGATGCGGTTAAAGTTGCCGTGGATAGCCTGGGCCAACGCTTTTACGGCTAAGGTTTTAGCTAAGCCCGGCACGCCCTCAATGAGTACATGCCCGTCGGCCAGTAAAGCTACCAGCATTTTTTCAAGTAGGGCCTCTTGGCCTACAATTACTTTGCTGATTTCCCGTTTTAAATCTTGCAGAAAAATACTTTCTTGTTGTACTTGTTGGTTAATAGCGGATATTTCCATAATGCCCCCTTACGATGTGGTGCGGCCCAGGGCCGCTTACTTATTATTATAAATAAATTAGCAGGTTGTGAAAAGCCGCGCAAGCCAAAAAATTGATTAGTTTTTTCTTTTTGGCAGTGTCGTTTAAACCCCCACTACTTGACTTTTTTGGTACAGTTTTTTAGTGCTATATTAGGCCGGGTGTAAACCCGATACATCATTCCTCCTCCCCCCTGGAGGGGGAGGGTGCCCGTAGGGCGGGTGAGGGGGAAAACGAATCAGGTGAGTAAATATAGGTCGGGTGCTAATCCGACAATTTGGCGGCTTGGTTTCGTCTTACGTCAGGTAGAACCTGACCTACAACGACTCTCTCTCCAGGGACGAGGAGGAATAAGGATGAGATCCCCGACAGAAACCTTCGGGGATGACACGTTATTGAATGCCCAGGGGGATTTGTTTTGCTATACTATATGTATGAACAAAGGCGAACAAGCAAAAGAATTATTCATCCAAGGTCACAACTGCGCGCAAGCCGTGTTTTGCACGTTTGCGCCCGAACTGGGCATTGACGAACAAACCGCCCTCAAACTATCCGCGTGTTTTGGCGGCGGGTTAGGCCGCCAGCGTGAAGTGTGCGGAGCGGTCAGCGGGATGTGTATGGCCCTATCCATGAAATACGCCCCCAAGGACCCTACCGACCACGCCGCTAAGGCCGCCTTTTATGCGCGTATCCAAGAGGTCTGTAACCGCTTTAAGCAAGCAAACGGCTCCATTATCTGCCGGGAACTCTTGGGCTTAGCCCCGGGGCCGCAAAGCCCTACGCCGGATATGCGTAATGCCGACTATTACGCGCACCGTACCTGTCCCGATAAGGTAAAATGTGCCGCTGCCATTTTGGAAAAATATGTAGAGGAGCAAAAATAACTCAATATGAAAAAAATTCAATTTAAAAAACTCTTTTTTGCGTTTCTAACCGCACTGCTTGTATTAAGTGGCTGTGCCAGTATGCCCGCCCAACGTAACCTGGTGTTACAGGGCGATCACGGGCGTTTAGCCGCGCAGTTGCACGCGCCGTCTCATCAAAAAGAGTACCCGCTTGTACTGATCCTGCACGGATTTAACGCCAGTAAAGACATGCCGCTTCTCACCGAGCTTGCCACGCAGTTAAACGCACAGGGCATAGCTACCCTGGCCTTTGACTTTAACGGGCACGGGCAAAGTGAGGGGGCCTTTGTGGATATGACTATCCCCAACGAACTGGAAGACGCCCGCCGGGCGTACCAATACGCACGGCAACTGCCGCATGTATCTAGCGTGGCGTTGGTAGGGCATTCCCAGGGAGCTATAGTGGCCGCCATGTTGGCGGGCGAGTTAGGAGCCGCGCAAATTAAGGCCCTTGCTTTGATGTCCCCGTCCCCGGAACTCAAAGAGGACGTAGCTAGCGGAAGTTTGTTTGGTGTAACGTTTGACCCTAAAAATCCGCCGCAGTTTATTACACTTAGAAATGGCCTGAAAGTGGGGCACGATTATCTGCAAACTACGCAACAAATCCCCGTTTATGAGGAGTCTGCCAAATATACGGGCCCCGTGCTCGTGTTGCATAGCCAAGATGACCAATTAGTTCCCTATCAATACGGCCAGCAAATGAGCGCGGTGTATCAAAATGCCCGCTTGGAAACACTGCACGGTTTTGACCATAATTTTACGCAAGATACACCGGCGGCCGACAAGCTCGTAACGAACTTTTTAACGGAACAATTACTAAACAAATAACCAGGGGGGAATTGTATGAAAAAATTGATTTTAGCAGGGCTATTTTTAGTAGGCATGTGTGGGGGCGTGTGGGCCGATACTATTTCTACGGATAAGAGTGGTTTTGACAAAATATATAACGTAATTGATGACGCGGTGTTTGATTTGCGTTATTATTCCCCGTATAATTTTACGGGCCAAAAGATACAGGGGTATAAGGCCCCGGTGGCCTATATGACCAAAGAGGCCCTGGCGGCGTTAGCCGTGGCCGCTGCGGATTTGCGCGCCCAAGGGTACCGGATTTTGGTGTGGGATTCTTACCGCCCGCAAAAAGCGGTGGACCATTTTGTAGCGTGGATTAACGACCCTAGCGACCCGGGAAACAAAAGTTTCTATCCTACGCTACAAAAAACCGACTTGGTAGCCGGGAATTATATCATGCCTAAATCCGGCCATACGCGCGGCAGTACGATTGATTTGACGATTATCACGCAAGACGGCTCTTTTGTGGATATGGGGGGAACCTTTGATTTGTTTAGCGAACGTTCCCACCCCGATTATAAAAAACTGACCAAAAAGCAAAAACGTAATCGCCAAATTTTGCGTGATGCTATGCTCAAAGCCGGGTTTGTGGGGATAGACTCCGAGTGGTGGCACTTTACACTGAAGGATGAACCCTACAAAGATACGTATTTTAATTTTGACGTGGAATAAGTAAAACAAGCTGTTTTGAATCCGCATGCAAAGACGGCCCCGCTCAAACACCGGGGCCGCTTTGAATTTTCGTTAAAAATACGGTTGGTACGTGTCAACAATTGCCTAAATAGTTTGCAGCATTTCCAACAATGTTTTTATACTTTCCCGCTTGTCCTGTGCGTGGGTACATAACACACAGTTAAAGTGTTCTTCGCAATCAAACTTTGTCCACGCAACTGCGTCCTGTTCATCCCGAAAAAACCCCGGAGACAAGCATACCGCCTGTCCCGCCGACACGCGGATAAGCGTGGTATCATGGTCGGCACTGGTTAAATAAGCTACTTTACCGCTTCTCAATATACGGTTTTGAACCCGTTTTAACGCAGGGGGAGATCCCCCGCCCACTAGCAGGGTTCTTCCGTATAAGTCGTTTTCGGTAATGATGTCTTTCTGGGCAAGGGCGTCGTCTTTACGGCTAACCAAATAAATAGGGCTTTTGTAAAGCGGATGCACGTTGATATCCGGTACATGTTTCATTTCAAAATCCATCGCAAACAAAATATCCTGCTCGCCACGTAAAAAGGCGCGGGATGCGTAAAACCCCGTAAATTGCGGGGAAATTAAAATATGTGGATATTTTTTATTAAACTGTTGTATAACCTTAGGCAGATTGGGCAGTACGGATCGCACGGGAAGCCCGAGCGTGATATTATCATCATATTTTTGGCTAACGTTCTGTCCTTGTTCTATGGCGTTTTTTAATTCCTCGCGTATCGCACGCAACGCCACACAAAACTGCGTCCCCGCCGGGGTGAGTACCGCTCCTTTGCCCGAACGCTCAAAAATGGCAAAGCCGATTTCGCGCTCGGCCTCTTTAATCTCGTAGGAGAGCGTAGGCTGGGAAACATAGAGTTTTTCAGCCGCGCGGTTAAAGTTTAAGGTTTTGGACAGTTCCAAAATAGCATCTATTTGTTTGGTATTCATAATAAAATAATTTAATTGATTATAGCATATTTCAATTTGACTTTTATATCACAAAACCGCTATTCTATAACTATCTTACTTTAGGAGGAAGGTATGCAATACGTTAAATTAGGTCATAGCGGGGCGGACGTATCCCGCATTTGTTTAGGTTGTATGAGTTTTGGCAAACCGGGCAGCGAAAACGGTGTTTTCCCCTGGGCGAAAGATTTTGAGGACGCCAAACCCATTTTCAAGAAAGCGGTGGAGCTGGGCATTAACTACTTTGACACCGCCAACGTCTATCAACTGGGCACAAGCGAAGAAATTACCGGCCGTTTAATTAAAGAATTTGGTCTAAACCGCGACGATATTGTGGTAGCTACCAAAGTTAACTTTGCCATGCGCGAAGGCAAACCCAACGGCTCGGGTTCTTCGCGCAAAGCCATTTTAAGCGAGATTGACCACAGCTTAAAACGCCTGGGTATGGACTATGTGGACTTGTACCAAATCCACCGTTTAGACCCCAATACACCGATGGAAGAAATTATGGAAGCCCTCCACGACGTAGTAAAGAGCGGTAAAGCGCGTTATATCGGAGCTTCCAGTATGTTTGCTTGGCAGTTTGAACGGTTAAATAATATTGCCGAAAAACACGGTTGGACGAAATTTATTACCATGCAAAACCAGTATAACCTCATCTACCGCGAAGAAGAACGCGAAATGATGCCGCTTTGTATGGACCGCAAAATCGGAGTCATTCCGTGGAGTCCGTTAGCAGGTGGCCGTTGCACCCGTCCGTGGGGCACGCAAACAGACCGGAGTAAGATTGATGCTGTTTCTCCGATGGTATGGGGTGCGACCGAAGCTCAAGATAAAAAAGTAGTAGATAACTTGGAGCGTATCGCTAAAGAGCTTGGATACACTATGGCACAGGTATCCTTGGCGTGGATGCTCTCCAAACCCTACATTACGGCCCCGATTGTGGGTTGCACAGACCCCAAACACGTGGAAGAAGCCGTATCTGCGTTAGACATTAAACTTTCTGACGAAACAATTAAAGCCTTAGAAGCCCCCTACGTGCCGCATATCAAAACAGGTGCTTTCTAAAAGGAGGGCCGCTTGGTGCGGCCTCTTGACTTAGAGTTGACTTGAACTGATACAATATTTTTATAGGAGCAACTATGAAAACCATTCAACTAAACGACGGTAATTTAATCCCGCAATTTGGCACAGGGGTATTTCAAGTGCCCGACGGCAAAGAAACTTTTGACGTAGTTACAAACGCCCTTAACTTAGGCATCCGGCATATTGACACCGCCCATGCCTACCAAAACGAACGCAGCGTAGGTAAAGCCGTTAAAGAAAGTGGCATCAACCGAAAAGAAATTTGGATTACCACCAAACTGTGGCCCAGCGAATACGGCGAAGGGATTACCTCACAGGCCATTGATAAGATGCTCAAACGCCTGGACACCAGTTATATTGATCTACTGTTGTTACATCAACAATTTGGCGATTATTTAGGCGCCTGGAAAGATATGGAGCATGCTGTCAAAGATGGGCGCGTCAAATCCATTGGGCTTAGCAACTTTGAGTCCCACCGCTTAGAAGACGTACTGGAACACGCCACCATTTACCCCTCTGTACTGCAAGTAGAATGCCACCCGTACTATCAACAAAAAGAACTTAAAAAAAGGATCGCTAATTACGGCACCGTCATTGAAAGTTGGTACCCTATCGGCCATGGCGATAAGGGGCTCATCCAAGAGCCGCTTTTTACGCGCCTGGCTCAAAAGTACCATAAGACCAATGTACAAATCATTTTGCGTTGGCACATTCAAGAAGGAACCATTGTTTTTCCGCGCACCCTAAACCCCGTGCACATGAAGGAAAACTTTGACATCTTTGATTTTGAACTGACTAACGAGGAAATGAACGAAATTCGCGCGTTGGACAACGGCAAGCGTTTCTTTACCATGACCTTGGAAGAACAAGAACGCAATTTAGGCGCCTGGAAACCGGAAGATTAATATGGAATACCCAAAAGGATATGTGTACGAACTGATGGACAAAGGCGGCCCGACAGATATTCGCGAGCCGTACTTTAAAGAGGCAGTGGACGAAATGATGCGGGCCAGAACGCTTTGTGCCAAAGCTAACGCCAAACGGCCCGACGACCCCACCTATGTGGCTGATTTAGAAGAATTGTTCGGGCGCAAATTGGATGATGTGCGTATTTTAACTCCGTTTACGTGCGACTTTGGCAACCGCGTCAAATTTGGCAAAGGCGTGTTTATCAATCACTCAGCTATTTTGTCTGCCTCGGGCGGCATTGAGTTTGAAGACGGTGTAATGGCCGCCCCCGGGCTTAAAATCGCCACCATAAACCACGACATGTACGACCGCCATTTAACCTACACCTACGGCAAAGTGCTCGTTAAGAAAAACGCCTGGCTAGGGCTAGGCGCCACCATTTGCCCCGGCGTAACCATTGGCAAATATGCCGTGGTAGCCGCCGGAGCCGTGGTCACCAAAGACGTGCCCGATTACGCGGTGGTGGGGGGCGTCCCGGCTAAAGTCATAAAAATGCTAGACCCTCACAAGATGAAGGATTAAAGCTATCTTCCCGTGTTATAACAACAGCCCCTTACTGCGGTAAGGGGTTTTACTTTTCTATATAGTGTAGGAACCGATCGGTAGCTACCCTGGGGCCCCGAATAGTTGTAATTCCTAACGTGTTAATTTTTGCAAAAGGGCACACGCTAGGGGCGTAAATTTTAAGCCGTTTTATTTTCATCACACGCGTCATAGACACATTTTTATCCTTATACTGATACGGGATATTGACTTGCAGTACTTTGCATTTATAACGCACGGCCGATACGGGAGCTGCCACATACAGGTAAACCAGGTCCCCGGCTTGCACGGAGCTGCTTTGCTTCCACAGAATCGTATCGTTCTTAGCAAAAGCCTCTTCCAGGTTAAAATATTTCGGATTTGCCGGAATAATCCAATGGGTGGGTTTCCCCGGCGTTCTGGTGCCCTCTTTTACCACAAAATTGCGGCTTGTTTCTAATAACGCCAAAAGGGTTTCATCCGGCAACGAATCATCCAGTAAAATACTAACCCAGTTAGCGCGGTTCATGTGGTAGCAGGGGTAAACTCCTTTCTTTTTAAGCAGTGTATCCACCTGTGCACTATTCACCTTCAAATTAAGGATTTCCACGATTGTTTCGTCCTTGGGCTCTTTTTTATCTTTAAGCAAACGATATTTAGGGATATTCATTACCAGCCCATACCACTTGCGGTTTTTAGGGTAACGAAATACGCCATAATGGGGGAGTTCCCGGAAGGGATAGTCGGGGTATTCCTGGTATTTACCGGCTAATACACGTGCAATACGGTTAGATTGGGCAAATAGAAAGGGGTTTTTAGTAAAGCAAGCGCGAAGTATTTTAGTTAAAATTTGCTTATACTCTTGCCGTATGGTTCCTACAAAAGGGCCCACGGTCCCTTCTACATGTACGGCCGTATATTCAGCCTGCGTATGGGTATCTATCACATGCCCCGTAACCCTACTATCTGCGTGAACCGTAATCTCAGCCCGGAAAGCACCGCTGTGGAAATCTTCTTGATAAACATAACTTTTCCCTTTCTTGGTAAAACCAAAAGCGGCCAGTTTCGCCGGGTGTGCCGTATGCCGGGCAAATAATTCTTGTTCCATAGTTAAATTTTACAAAATTGTGCCGGGGGAATAGTTTCCAAAAGCAGATAAATTATCATGATAAAAATCACTTTAACTCTAGAATTGCTACAATAAATGATATACGGAGGAAACTATGAAAAAAGAATTAGGCGTAAAACCATTTTTATTCCCCATGCCGGTACTCATGATTGCTACCTATAATGAAGACGGAACGGTAGATGTAATGAATATGGCCTGGGGGGGAATTTGCGACCATGACAAAGTGGCCCTTAACTTAGAAGAAAGCCATAAAACGGTGGCCAATATCAAAGCGCGTAAAGCATTCACCCTAAGTATTGCCGATACGGAGCATTTGGAAGCGGCGGATTACTTTGGTATTGCTTCAGCAAATACCGTCAAAGATAAATTTGAAAAATCGGGTCTGCATGCCGTAAAAAGTACCCGGGTGGATGCCCCCGTTGTAGAGGAATTTCCGCTTACCTTAGAGTGTGAAGTGGCCGAAATACAGCCGGACGGATTTCGCGTAGTAGGCAAAATAGTCAATGTACTAGCCGATGAGAATGTCTTGACGGAAAAAGGCACGGTGGACCCCACAAAATTAAACGCTTTTGTATTTGACCAATTTCAAGGCGGCTATTACAAAATTGGCGAAAAAGTAGGCCAAGCGTGGAATAGTGGTAAAAAATTAGTGAAATAAGCCTACCTTTTATAATCTTAGCAAATAGAGAACAAGGCACTTCATACGGAGTGCCTTGTTAACATCACGGTCCGCAGAAATTTCCGGGCATAAGATTGGGAAGAAAATATGAAACCCGCTACCAAGTTTTTTGTTCTTAGTAGCGGGTAAAATTAAGCGTAGCTGCAATTTTGGAGCCAAAGAAACCCCGGGCATTAGCCCGGGGCATTTCATTTAATACTTTCTAATCCATTTTGCGGCTTCATCAACCGTCATGTTATTGTTATTTAAGTAGTCGCTCGCTCTTTGCTTGCGCGTAGGCCGTTTGGTGTTACGTTTTAAATCCTTAGCCGCAGCACGCACAGCAGGATTTTTCTTAAGTTGTTTGGCTATCTCTCTTTTCACTTTGATCTTATCAGCGAGGTGAATCATGGCGACTTCTAATATTTTGATCTGCGCAGCCATTTCGGTTTGTGGGTTAAGCTGGCCTTTGCTGTCTAGTTCCTTGCTATGTTGAGCAAATTGAGCCAGTTCTTTCCAGGTTTCAAAATAACCGTTCTCACCGAATCTGGAGATGCGCAACAACTCCTTTGTATTTTGGTTGTAATCACCCCCAACCATGGTGGCACGTGCTTTGAAAAATTTAAACATATTCTTATACATTTCGGCCACTTCGGGTTCTAGATTTATCGCTTCTTTAAACGTATCCAGGTCAACGGCGAGCAGGATGAACGAATTTTCAACTTCCGCGATTCTCACTAGTTCCTCGATGGTAAGGCACATAATCTGGTTGCACGTATACTTGCGGAATGCATCTCCCACTTTTTTAGTAATTTTATTGGCTGTTTTAGATAAGAATCTCTTTTCCTCTTTGCTGTCGATACCCATGGAATCATCACTTCTAAAACTTTGGCAAACATATTCACACGCACGCAGAAGCCAGCCCGAATCTCTAGGCGTGAGGCTCATGTCGGTTTCCCAGTTTACCTTTTGCACATAAGTTAGAAATTCACCTTGCATCTTCTTAAAGAAGGCTTCATCAATTGCTGTAAGATCGAGGGCATCCATGTCTTGGACGACCACGCCTGCCGTGGAGATACCTGTTGTATTGTCATCATCGTCATCTTCATCTTTCATGTCATCGGCTTGGTCATTATTATTCCCGACGCTGTACATATCGTCCGGGGGAGTTACTTTGGTCCTATTACCCCTTCTGACCGGTTCGTCATTCTCGTACTCTTCGCATACAGTCATTTTATCAGCGGGGTCTTCGTCTGAGACAGTAGCCGCACGAAGCGGCACCATACAACAACTTACAAATACAAACAACAACAGTAATACTTTTTTCATACCCTTCTCCATTGGTAATTTACTAGCCTTTTATCCTATTATAGATTTAGTTGACTATAAAATAAATAGGCCCTAAGGCCCGAATCTGGGGGAAAAAGGACCTAGTTTCCTTCCTTTTTAAGGCACTGTTTTAATTTGTGCCGATAAACTGTTGCGTCTTTAGTTGGTGTTAGCATATAAATCGCATCTACAGTAGATTTCGGTTTCTCATCATTGGGGCGGCGGGATTCCCCTGCGGTCATTTTCCTGACGGAAAACGCCTCCGGGCCGGGCCTCGCGGTTTTTGCCTTTCGCGGCTTGGGCACGCTCAAACAAAAACATCGCTGCGGCCTTCTCATCCCGACGCAGGCAAAGCAGTTTGCCTGCTCCGCCGCTTACAACCTCCATGTAAAATAAAAAATCCGCTTGTCAGCGGATTTCTTATTTTAATCTTACTGCTCACAATTCCCCCGGCGTAAGCCGGGGGATACAGTGCAAGTCCCTAAATCTTCTTGCTAAAATAAATGTATGAGAGAGTTTAGAAGACAAAGTAACTGTGTGTATGATTGTACATACCACCTGGTACTACCGACCAAATACCGAAAGAAAATCTTTAACGAAGGAAC
>JAZRAH010000096.1:0-1008 GCA_045634505.1 Elusimicrobiaceae bacterium | reverse complement strand
AAAAAAACACGCAAATAAAATGTAAATATCAAAAAAAAGAAAAAAAAGTATTGACATGTTTTTCTAGATTTGATATATTACAAATGCACTTGAAAAAAAGGTGCAAGAAATGATCTTTGAAAACTAAGTAAAAATGAATTTGAGTAAATGGCTAGTATCAAATATTGATATAAAATAAACATAAATTTTATTGAGAGTTTGATCCTGGCTCAGGATGAACGCTGGCGGCATGCCTAAGACATGCAAGTCGAACGAAGTGGCCCAACAATGATGGAGTGCTTGCACAAAATTTGCGATGGAATTTCCACTTAGTGGCAGACGGGTGAGTAACACGTAAGTAATCTACCTTAAAGACTGGGATAATGTTTGGAAACGAGCACTAATACCGGATGATTCATATTTAGATAACTAGATATGCTAAAAGAAGCGTTTGCTTCACTTTAAGATGAGCTTGCGGCGTATTAACTAGTTGGTGGGGTAATGGCCTACCAAGGTGACGATGCGTAGCCGAACTGAGAGGTTGATCGGCCACATTGGGACTGAGACACGGCCCAAACTCCTACGGGAGGCAGCAGTTAGGAATATTCGTCAATGGGGGAAACCCTGAACGAGCAATGCCGCGTGAGTGATGACGGTCTTTATGATTGTAAAACTCTGTTGTAAGGAATGAAACCTTGAGATAGGAAATGATCTCAAGCTGACGGTACCTTACCAGAAAGCCCCGGCTAACTACGTGCCAGCAGCCGCGGTAATACGTAGGGGGCGAGCGTTATCCGGATTTATTGGGCGTAAAGTGTGCGTAGGCGGTTTATTAAGTCTAAGATTAAAGCCCGAGGCTCAACCTCGGTTCGTTTTAGAAACTGGTAGACTTGAGTGTGGTAGAGGCAAGTGGAATTTCTAGTGTAGCGGTTAAATGCGTAGATATTAGAAGGAACACCAGTGGCGAAGGCGGCTTGCTGGGCCATTACTGACGCTGAGGCACGAAAGCGTGGGGAGCAAATAGGATTA
>JAZRAH010000095.1:0-12191 GCA_045634505.1 Elusimicrobiaceae bacterium | reverse complement strand
GGATACAGTGCAAGTCCCTAAATCTTCTTGCTAAAATAAATGTATGAGAGAGTTTAGAAGACAAAGTAACTGTGTGTATGATTGTACATACCACCTGGTACTACCGACCAAATACCGAAAGAAAATCTTTAACGAAGGAACCTTTGCATTTTTTAAGGAACGAATGCGAGAACTACAGGAGCATTATCCCGAAATTTGGATAAAGGGACAAAACCACGACCGCGACCATGTACACCTAATGCTGACTTTTCCACCTAAATATAGCATTGGAAGTGTGGTACGAATAATTAAGTCAAATACGGCGCGGTCAATGAAGCAAATGTTTCCGTTCCTTAAAAAATGCTATTACGGAACAGACGGTATTTGGTCGGACGGATACCTTGTTTCTACGGTAGGATTGAACGAGAAAATCATAAAGAAATACATCGAGAAACAAGGTCAAGAAGATTTAGGGCGAACAGGGTACCTGTTCGGATAAAAAGATACCCCCTGCGTGAGCAGGGGGAGTTTCATTTTTAAATAATTTTCCTATGAAGTTAGGTTTAAACGCCCCCTCGTTTGAGGGGACATTTTTAGATATTTATCATTAGTTTACTTTACCAGCTTTTTTTAATGTTTCACACAAAACGTTACCGTTCAAATCATAGCCTGTACATGTGCCGGACCACTGCCAACTCGTGTATTCACTTTTTTCCAACCATACTACGACTTTTTCATCTGTACGCTCTGCAGCCGGGAAAGCTATATAACAACCCGCATTTCCTCCACATGCATGGTCCCATACATATACATTATAGGAGTTTGCTAGACGTTCTTCCTCTTCAGCATCATAATCAAAAACAAGGGGCTTATTATACTCGCCATCACCATATTCCAATAAGTATATATCCATGGCTTTTTGTAGATTAGAAATATACATTAGCATGTGAGCGGCCCGTGCCTTTGCCACCGCTTTCTGATACTGCGGGACGGCCACGGCGGCCAAAATGCCTATAATCAGCACCACCACTAAGAGCTCTATAAGCGTAAACCCTCTCATGCCGTCACCCTGAACTTGTTTCAGGGTCTTGTTGTTATAACGACTAGATGCTGTTATACATTCAGCATGGCGGTAAGGCGTAAACCCACCGTTATCAAAAAAGGCGTCATCCCCGAAAGTTGGTATCGGGGATCTTCCACGCACCCCATTTAATAAGTTTTTTTGCCTTGTTTTACAACAACTTGCGTTGTAGATTCCCGATAAAGACCCTCGGGAATGACAGTTTTTATATACATCTTGTTGCGTTTTCCCCCGCCGGGTATTTTTGTACGTCATTGTTTTGTCTCCTTATTTACCGGGCCCCATACAGCAACAAAAAACGGCTTGCTATACAGAGCCGAAACAAGTAGCCCAAATACAACAGCCGTAGCCCCCCATTATAAAATAGGAAACATTCGGCACACCGGGGTGTGCACTCCTCGGTGTACCTTAATACGACTATCTTTGGCTTGTTTCGTGCCGCTTACGCGGCCACCCCCTTGCGGGGGCCAAAAACCAACAAAATTGTACCCACATTATAACAAATTTGTATACTATAGGTATGTTAGAAGATTACGATTTGTATGACGTTATTATCGTAGGCGGCGGGGCCAGCGGCCTCTTGTGCGCCCTGGAGTGTGCGCGCGACGGGATGGAAGTGCTCGTCCTGGAAAAAGACCAACAACCCGCCCGCAAAATTCTCGTCAGCGGCAACGGCCGTTGCAACCTGACCAACCGCCACGTCTCCCCCGCTTACTACCAGGCGGACCCGGCTTTAATTAACGCCGCCTTGTCGCATTTTTCATTTGAAGACTGCTGCCGATATTTTGAAAGCCTGGGTGTACTGTTACATGAAGAGGGCCTGGGGCGTGTATTTCCGGCCGCCAACAAGTCTTCTGCTATTTCCGAGGCTCTTAAAACCGCACTGAAAGAGGCCGGAGCCGAAATTAAATGCGCTACAGAAGTCATTAGCATCCGCGCCGCCGCCGCCCAATTTATGGTAACCACCCAAGCCAAGGACGTCTATCACGCCCACAATGTGGTGTTAGCGTGCGGCTCATGCGCGTACCCGCAAGTAACGGGAACTAAACGCGGCTATGAACTGGCCAAATCACTTGGGCACACGATTATTCCCCCCGTGCCTACGCTTAGCGGCCTGTGCTTAAAAGAACGCGCCTTAACGCGTTTGTCGGGCGTTAAATGCCAAGTACGCACCACGCTTAAAAATGACCCGTCCGTCCAGGCCGAGGGCGAACTGATTTTTACCAACTACGGTATAAACGGCCCGGCTGCGCTTAACATTAGCGGGGCCGTATCGCGCGCCTTACAAAACGGCCCGGTGCCGGTGGAAATTAACTTCTTCCCGCAACTCAAAGACCCGCAAGCCTTTTTGGACGAACGCCTGGAAAAACTAGGCCAGCGCAAACCCAAGGACTTTTTTATTGGGCTTTTGCACGAGGGAATTATCAATTTACTCATAGACTTTATGGGCATGCGCAAAAATATGCCTATGAACGCCCAAAACTTCCAACGTCCGTGGCAAACGCTGCTAGCGTGGCCGGTCACTGTTACCGCGTTGCGCCCGTGGCAAGAGGCCATGGCCGCCGCCGGGGGTGTAAAAACCGACGAAATAAACTATAATACTTTTGAATCCCGCTTGCACCCGGGGCTGTTTATTACCGGGGAACTATTAGACGTGGACGGTAAAAGCGGCGGACTCAATTTACATTTTGCCTGGGCTAGCGGTTATACCGCCGCCCAAGCGATTAAGGAGAAGTAACCATGGCAGACATTATCCGCAAAACAACCAGTACCAACGATCCGCTCAACATTGGTTTTGAACGCATCTACTTTGTGAACGACAAAGAAGTGTACAAAGAAGAACTGGACCAAAATTTGGATATTAAGCAACATGCCGGTAACTTGCCCGACGGCACCGTAAAAGAATTTTTTGAAAACGGCAAACTGTATTTTGAGTGTGAAGTAAAAGACGGACAGCGCGACGGTGTGTGCCGCATTTATTTTGACAACGGCAAAATTAACGTAGAAAAAAACTACAAAAAAGGCGTACTGGACGGCCCGGTAAAAGTGTATCATCCCACGGGCAACCTCTATAAAGAATTTCACTACACGGACGACGTCCAAGACGGCAAGCAAATTAAATACTATCCGGACGGCAAATTTTTGGAAGTGTCCGAATTTCGCAAAGGCTACCTAAACGGCGAGAGCAAAATCTACACACCCGAGGGGAAACTGCGCAGTGAATGCACCTACAAAAATGACAAAATTGTGGGTGATAAAATTATTTACCACCCCAACGGAGCTATTGCGCTCATTTCCCCTCACAAAGACGGCAAGCCGCACGGTATCACCAAAAAATTTGATGAAACCGGCAAACTAACCGAAGAATGGTTTTTTGAAGACGGCATGCTTACCCTTAAAAAAGTACACAAAAATTAAGTTTGTAATTAAGGCCAAAAACAGCCCACCCGTTACGGGTGGGCTTTCTAACAACATAACAGCTAGTGTACTAGGCAATTTTTACGGTATATTTCATGTCCTCTCTCAGGCTATTATGCACCGGGCATCCTTGCGCCAGTTTGGCATATTTCGCTTTTTGCTCAGCCGTAAAATGCGCCGGGAAATGAAACGTCAGCTCAAAGCCCGTTATGCGCGTATGTTTCTCGTCAAATTGCGCCTTTACCTCCAGGGCCGTGCCTTGCGCGTCGTCGCCGTGTTTGCCCGCCATAAAGCCCACCATGGTCATCATACAAGCCCCTAAACTGGCGGCTAACATTTCGCCGGGGTTTACGTCCTCACGCGGGTTATTAAAAGCCGTGTGAAGCGGTTTTTTACCGTCCACGGCGCAGGTAGTTTGCAAGTTTTGTCCAAGGGTTATTTTCATAGTTCCTCCTAGCCCAGTTGGGCAAGTTTACTAAACAAATCTTTTTGCTCGCGCGAAAGCGTGCGCGGCACATCTATCGTAAGCGTTACATACAGGCTCCCTTTGCTGCTAAGCCCTTTGCCGCTAAGTTTAAGTTTTTTGCCGTTATGCGTACCGGCGGGCACTTTTACTTGCACCGGCCCGTCTAACGTAGGTACGGAGATGGTCCCCCCCAAAGCGGCCGTCCACGGCATAATCACCACCGGCACGTGCAAATCCTCCCCCTCCAGGCGAAACATGGCATGCGGGCGGATTTTTACAATTAAATACAAATCTCCCTGTCCGCGCCGCGTGGGGTTGCCCATGCCTTTTAGTTTAATCTTTTTCCCCTCACTTACTCCGGCTGGTAATTTGACTGTAACGGTGCGCCCGTTGGGGAGAGTCATTTGCATATTACCGCCGCGGTGGGCATCTTCCAAATTTAAAGTAAGCTCCGCTTCTACATCCCCGGAGGCCTGCCCGGCAGCGGCACTGCGGCCAAAGTTTTGCCCAAAACCGCCCATGCCTCCCATCCCGCCAAAAATACTTTGAAAGAAATCGCTAAAATCCGCGCCCGAGAAATTTCCCCCGCCGGAAAACCCGCCAAACCCTTGCCCGGGGTTGCCGTTATAGGTATATTGCTGATACTGCTGATACGGGTTTCCGCCATACGCACCCCCCGCCGAGGAACGTCCCGTTCCCCCGCCGCGGGCATAGTCCTGATAACCTTTTTCGCCCACTTGGTCATAGATCGTGCGTTTTTGTTTGTCGGAAAGGACGGTATAAGCCTCGTTTAAATCTTTAAATTTTTCGGTCCATTTGGCTTTTTCATTTTCCGGGTGCATATCCGGGTGGCACTTCCGCGCCTGTGTTTTAAAAGCCTTTTTTATTTCCGCATCGGACGCAGTTTTCCCCACGCCCAAAATTTTGTAATAATCCTTATATTCTGCCATAACAATCTCCTGTTGGCACTATTGTATATAATTAAATAGTCAAAATCAAAATAGAAAAATTGATTAGTTTTAAAAAAAAGTTTACAAATAAATTTGGATTTACTATAATAAATGTGTAGTAAGAATTTATTCGCCCTTAGCTCAATGGTGGAGCGACCGGCTGTTAACCGGTAGGTTGAAGGTTCGAGTCCTTCAGGGCGAGCCATTTAGAACCCCGTCTAAGACGGGGTTTTTTATGCCCTGAGCGGGCAAACTGCTTTGCCCGCGTAAGGACGAGAAAGCCGCAGCGATGTACGAGTTTGAGCACGTTCGTGCGAAAGGCGAGTACCGCGAGGCGGGGCCGCGAGCGCCGCACGTCAGTAAGGCGACTTGTGGCCGTGGTCTTCAGGGCGAGCCATTTAGAACCCCGTCTAAGACGGGGTTTTTTATTTAGTGTAGTAAAAAATGTAGTAAATTTGTTTACGGCTTTGCATACCGTTCCAACAGTTCCACAACCTCTTCTTTCCCTTGCACTTTAGCATAATACAGTGGCGTATGCCCGTATTTATCCGCCAAGTTTACGTCCGCCCCGCGCCTTAGCATATATTCCAAAAGTTCCAACCGTGCTTTTTCGGTTTCAAACGGTTGCGTAACTACCATGGTAAGGGCCGTAGCCCCCAAATTACTTTGCGCGTTTAAATCAGCCCCTTTAAACACTAACCATTTGGCCGCCCCGGCTTGCCCGTCCCGCGCTGCCACATATAAGGGGGTCCACCCCTCCGGGGTACGCACGTTTATATCAAGACCCGCTTGTAGTAAAAATTCCACCACCCGTCCGTTTCCGCCACTGGCCGCGGCGTGCAACGCATTAAAAGTTTGGTTTACATATTGCCGTTCTTCGTCATCAAAAGTGCTTTGATACCCTAACGGCGCACCTTGCTCCACACGGTCCTTTACGCCTAGCAAATCCCCGTAGTACGCCGACGCTACCAGTTCTTCCCCTTGGGCAATTTGTTGTTGCTTGTGGTAACTAAACCCCAGCCAGCACACTAAAACCACAATTCCTAAAATCACATATTTTTTCATACGGTTTATTGTAGCAAATAAATAGGTATAATAAGGGATATGAAAAACTTAATTTCACGTTTTGATCCGCACCACCAAAGCTGTTTGTTTTTTAAAACTTCGCCCGTTACCTGGGTTGTAATGCTACTCTTAGCCGTGTGGTTAACTTACCAATGGAAAAGTAACTTTGCCGATACCCTACTTAACAACATTTTTGTCTATGGACCCAATTACCTCACGCACGAGATACTCGGCCATAACCTGATAGGTAACTTTTTTTTCCGGGCACTTTATACCGCTGCCCCGGGCCTTGGCAATTGGATAGCCACTTTAGCCGGCAACGGGGTAGAAACGCTCATTCCGCTAGGCGTTTTGCTTTATTTGCTGCGTTTGGAGGGTGGGCGTTGGGCCGTTCCCCCCGTATTATATTGGTTGGCTACCACCTTTTATGGGGCGGGTGTGTATGCACAAGACGCGCGGGCGTGTTCTTTGCCGCTTACGTCTTCAGATATGATGACCAACTACAAGCCCGGCGAAATCTGCGGCGATTGGCACCACATTTTGGCTCCGCTTAATTTATTGGCTTACGACCAATGGATTGCCTATACTTTTTTATTCATCGGTAGTTTTTTATGTCTGCTTGCCGTTTATAGTGCGTGGTATTATTGGACGCATAACGACCAGTACACCCACATTTCCCCAGTTCAACCCTCCCGCATAGCGGACGATTGGACGCCCCCCAACATTTATTCCCCCCAGGACAACACGTTCCCAGGGGGCAAATAGGAGTAACACGCTAGGAAGTAAAACCCGTTTACGTAGCGTGGGCCGCGGTTTGGCCCATGTACGTTGCGCTCGGTTTTATAGCCAACCAATGGCCAGGACCTATCCTGACAAAAAACGGAACAACAGCCCAAATTTATCACAAACCACGGGCCCAGGCTTGACATAATTGTCGTTCGTATTCAGAGGAATTTGAATAAGAGTCACATTCTTTTTTCCCTCCAAAATGAATTGCTAAAGAGTATTTCGTTCCTACAGGCGGACGCTGTACCAGTGCTTTATATTTTTGCGGACCTATACAGTTGCTCGCAGCCAATAGAAAATTTTGAGATTGCTTACCTACAATACCGAAATAGTCCGTGTCTGGCAAATTATCGTAAACCATTAAATCATTGATATTATTTGTATAGTTTCCATGCGTCAAATAATATAGATCGTTCGCTTTTGCAATTGCTTCCACCGCTATGATCGCTTCTGTCATACGGGCTTTTTCAACTGCTTTTTGGTACTGCGGTAGTGCCACCGCCGCCAATATACCAATGATGAGCACCACCACCAAAAGTTCAATAAGTGTAAACCCCCCCTTATTTTCCCTTGTATTTCTAGCTAAGATTTGCTTTTTTATAACTTGATACATAACTAACTCCTATCATTCTTATTTTAGTTGTAAGGCAGTAGCCGGGCATAAAACAACGGCCACCTGCCCTATGGAAATTTGAAACGCATAGAACAAACAGCCGTAACCCACTACAAATTGTAGCAAGCGTTCGGTCCCTGCGCAACGCGGGTAATTAGTCCGGTTGCACAGCACCTTATAATACAGCCGTTTTTGGTTTCAAATTTCGTTATACTAACCGTGTCTATTCACAATAGACGCCCAAAAACAGATTTAATAATCTAAATTGTAATTAAAACTTGAGTATTTTTCCCCCTAATAAATATATAGTTTCATTATATCAAACTTTGGTGGTTGGTCCATTCCCCTCCCATTTTATATAATAGTACTATGAGTATAAACTGGCGCAGTGTGCTTACTAAAACCAAGGATTTTATCCAACTTTCGCTCAAAAAGTATTTCGTCTTTTTGTTGCACCTTACGCCGCACCAAAACGTGGCGCGCACGGTGCTTTCTTACACCTTACTGGGGTGGATTATACTTTCACTGCCGTTTATGACCCGCGGCGACGTCGGTTTTTTGGATAATTTATTTACCTCTGCCGCCGCTGTTTCTACGGCGGGCTTGCAAACGGTTAATTTTGCCGATTCCTACACGCTACTGGGCAAATTGATTGTCCTGATACTCATCCAAATTGGCGGGGTAGGGTACATGACGTTTTCTTCCTTTGTCTTTTTAGCCGTAGCCAAAAAACACCGCCTGCGCAAAAGCCAGGAAGAAGCCCTCTCGGCCGACGTAAAACTGCCCGAAACCTTAAAACTGTCCGACTTTTTATGGTCCGCCTTGGTGTTTACCGCCATTGCCGAAAGTATTGGCACCGTCTTTTTGTTTAACTACTTCCGCCAGCACGATTTTACCGTACTCAACGCCGCCTGGTATAGCATTTTCCACAGTGTAAGCGCATTTTGTACGGCGGGATACACGCTGTGGAGCAACAACTTAGTGGACTTTACAGACAGCAAAACCATCAATATTGTATTTTCCTGTTTGTCTTTGGCGGGGGCCGCAGGGTTTATTGTAGTGGCCGATTTATTTAACTTTGTGCGCCGGAAAACCAAAGAAATTTCATTTACCACTAAAATCATCACGCTCACAACCGTAGTAATTTTAGCGTTTGGCACGTTTACTCTCTTTGTAACTACGCCGCATTTAAGCCTGGCCGAGGCGTTCTTCCAAACCATGGGTGCGTCCACCACCTCGGGCTTTAACACAGCCGATATTAGCAAACTATCCTCCTGCTCGGTGCTGATTTTAATTTTAATTATGTCCATTGGCGGTTCCCCCTCCGGCACGGCGGGCGGTATTAAAACCACTACGTTTGCCAGCGTACTTGCCATTGTACACAGTCATTTGCGCTTAAACCCGCGCGTGGAATTTTTAGGCCATACCGTCCCCGTGCAACGGCTCTATGCCGCCACCTCCACCGTCCTACTTTACAGTGTGTTTTTGTTTACCAGTGTATTTTTGCTTACGTGGACGGAAGACATCCCCTTTTTAAATTTAGTATTTGAATCTACGGCCGCGCTCAGTACAGCGGGTTTTTCCATGGAGGCTACCGCCCAGCTTTCCACGCTCGGCAAACTGATTATTATTGCCACCATGCTCATTGGACGCATTGGCGTGGTAACATTTAGCTTGGCGCTGATGTCCTCGGACGCGGACGAAGTAAAACCCAAACCGGCGGCTGAACGCGCGGATGTGGCGGTGTAATGTATGAAATTTTACGTAATCAGCCTAGGCTGCCCTAAAAACTTAACCAATAGCGAGGAGTTCTCCGCCCGCTTAATTGCCAAAGGCCATCAAATGGTCTTTTCGCCCGAACAAGCAGATGAAATTATTGTAAACACCTGCGGCTTTATCGCCTCCGCCGTCAAAGAAGCCAAGGCCGAAATCCGCTACGCCCTGGAACTTAAACAACAAGGCAAGGTAAAAAAAGTGGCCGTAACCGGGTGTTTGGTGGAACGCTTTAAAGAGCAGGTGGCCAAAGAGTTCCCGCAAATTGATACTATTTTCTCTATCGCCGCGCAGGAAACGGCCGAAACCACCCTCAAGCAAAAAGGGCTCATCTTGGACCCGCTTCCAAAGTCCCTATATTTACCCGCGTACAAAATGAGTTTAACGGCCCCGCACACCGCCTATTTAAAAGTGGCCGACGGTTGCAACAACCGCTGTGCCTATTGCACCATTCCGTTTATCCGCGGCAATTACCGCTCCAAACCCATGGAAGACGTCGTGCGCGAAGCCAAACTGATGATTGAAAACGGCGTTCAGGAAATTTCGTTAATTGCGCAAGATACCACGTCGTACGGTATGGACCTTTACGGCAAACCCAATTTACTGGGGCTCCTGGAAAAATTACTTAAATTAAAGGGCCTGGGGCGGCTACGCATTATGTACGGCTACCCGCACCGCGTCACTAAAGAAATTGCGCGCCTAATGGCAAGTACCGATAAAATTTTTCACTATATTGATATTCCGCTCCAACACATTGCCGACCCGGTACTAAAGCGCATGAACCGCCATTGTGACGGGGCCCAAATCCGCCGCACACTGGATATGCTCAAAACCGAGGTGCCCGATATTTCCCTGCGCACCAACTTTATTGTGGGGTTTCCGCAAGAAACGCAAAAAGATTTTAACGAGCTTAAAAAATTTGTACGCACGTACGAATTTGACAACATGGGCGTGTTTGAATATTTCCGCGAAAAAGGCACCGCCGCCTACGAAATGAAACAAATCCCGGCCGCCGTTAAACACGAGCGCGCCGCCGAACTGGAATATGAACAAAGCCGTTTCATTGATAAAATAAATAAACGCCTGATCGGCACCACCCTGGAAGCCATTGCCGACGGACCCGACTTTGGCCGCACCTATAAAGACGCGCCGGATATTGACGGACAAGTAACGTTTACTAAGCCCGTTACACCCGGTACCATTTTTAAAGCCCGCGTGCTAGACGCCCAAGGCTACGAGCGCGTATTAGAGCCGCTTAATTAAATTTGTAGAGATTATTTTGTAAGGAGAAAACCACTAACTAACATACACTATTTAATAGATTAAATTTACAGATTATTGTCGGATGTGCAGGGGAAGCCTGCACATGGAAGAAAGGAAACTTTCTTTTATTCACAGTCCGAGAATGGTCGCCTGCTTTCTGCCTGCCCCGCAAGGGGTAGGCAGGCGACGATTATCAAGGTCACTGTGAATGCTTTGGTAACGTCGTTTTTTTATGCCTTACCAAGCCAACCTAAGAAGAGGAAACAAACTATGAACAAAGCAGGTAAAAAAATCGTCATCCCAAGCTTGATTTGGGATTTTCAACGTTCTATTCAAGAATGCATCTTCCGCCCCTCGTCACCCCGCAGTTTCGGTATGCGGGGTATAGGGGCGGTTCCACACTTATATTCCGCATTACAAACCTGTACAATGACGAAGTTAATCAAATGTCATTCCCGAGTGTCTTTGTCGGGAATCTCCACCTTAGTTTATAGGTTGGGCGTTAGCCCAACAGGAGCCGCAAGTAAGCCCTGGAATAGTTCTCATTTGGCTGGGGAACTGTCGGCTCTCCACTCATCTTATAAAGCGTGTAGCGGCTTTACCCTCATTGAGTTATTGGTCGTCGTACTCATCATCGGCATTTTAGCCGCTGTGGCAGTCCCGCAATACCAAAAAGCAGTATGGAAAGCCCGCCTGGTTGGGCCGGTAACCTTTGCCACCAACGCAGAAAAAGCATTGGCTTTGTATGTACTGGAGCATGGATTCCCAGAATCAGGAGGGGCACGTTTAGCTACTGGTAGCAATCCAGATATTACGCTAGCTATGGACCTTTGCCCCACTGAGAATTGTGGAGACGACTATTTTTCATATCAGGCAAGCATAGAGAGTCTAAATGGGGAATATTATACTTATACTTGGACGATAGCATCAAAAAATCCAAGCAGAGATGGATATTTTTCTGCATACTGCGATACATATCCAGATGCACATCAAGAATGTACATGTTTTACCGATGATACAAATACAGGTAAAATGTTCTGCCAAACATTGTCAACTATGATGCCACGTAATTGGGATATACAGTAAGTTTTACACAAAAACTCCCGCCCAGGCTTACGCGCTTGCTGTTTTAATGAGTGAGTAGTTAAATGTAGGTCAGGTTGTACCTGACAAAAAAGTCATCCTGGGGATGTCAACCCTTTAAGGCAAACGGGAAAACGTTCTTATTCCCGCAGCATCCCCACGGGTTGTCTATATACAAGGAAAACTCCCGCCCAGGCTTACGCTTAGGCGGGAGTTTTTTACTTCGGTACTAAATTATTTCTTTTTAGCTACTTTTTTGGCCGGTTTTTTTACAGCGGCTTTTTTTACAGCTACTTTTTTGGCCGGTTTTTTTACAGCAGCTTTTTTTACGGCTACTTTCTTAGTGACTTTTTTAGCACAGGCTTTTTTGGCACAGGCTTTTTTAGCACAAGCTTTCTTGGCTACTTTTTTGGCCGGTTTTTTTACAGCGGCTTTTTTTACAGCTATTTTTTTGGTGGCTTTTTTAGCGGCCACTTTTTTCACGGTTTTTTTAACAGCCATTTTTTAATCTCCTAAGACAACTAGTTTTAACCTCATAAAAATAATAGCACAAAAATTTTAAAAAATCAATACTTTGTATGGTATCTATACATATTGGACTTTTGAGCAGACAGCCCCAAAGCCTTTAATGTGTAATCTATTGGTGTTTGCCAGTGCAGGCTTTGATGGGGCCTTTGGGTATTATACCAGATTAAATACTCCATTAGTTTTCGG
>JAZRAH010000094.1:0-25669 GCA_045634505.1 Elusimicrobiaceae bacterium | reverse complement strand
TTGTGGAAGTGCCTTGTCTTCCTAAGACCGCTTGGCCTCGGACTTGATGAATGAAAGTCCTAGCGCAAGAAAACAGAGTTTTCTTATAAGTTGTGCGCTAGGCAAAATCAAGCGAAGCTGAGATTTTGGAGCAAAAGAAACCCCGAGCGTAAGCTCGGGGAGTTTCATACTGTCATTGCCGAGCGTCGTAGTCGAGAGTCTCCACCTTTTGAGGTGTTAAATTACTTATTTGAGTACTTCTTGCCAGGCTTTTACTTCTGTGTCCACCTGGTTTTTGGTGTCGGTTACTTTTTGTTTGATTTGCGCTTTTACTTGCTCGGCGGCGGAAGATTCGCTGCTGGCTTTGGCGGCCTCGCTGTTTTCGCGCGCGGCTTGATAAGCCTCTTTGGCTTCTTGCAATTTTTGGCGTGTCTCGGCCGATTTTTGCAAGGCTTCTTCCAACGTGAGCGGCTGGTTGGCCGTGGTGGCGGGCGTTTGGTTAGCGCTAGAGGCGCAAGCGGCTACCAACGTGGCTAACATCCCCAGTACAAGTAGTTTTTTCATAGTTTTTATTCCTCCGTAAGGTTCCCTTTATTATATCATTTTATCAAACCCAAAAATGCTACAATACTGCCATGAACAAATTAGAACAAGTAGCTAGTTTATTACAAGCGGCGCACTGTGCCACGGCGTTTACCGGGGCCGGCGTAAGCGTGGAGAGCGGCATTGCGCCGTTTACCGGGGCGGGCGGGCTTTGGAACCAGTACGACCCGAAGTTTATTGAAATCAATTTCTTCTTGGCCGACCCGGTGCGCAGTTGGCAGGAAATGAAGAAAATCTTTTTTACCGATATGGACGCGGCAACCCCCAATGCGGCCCACCGTACCTTGGCCGCACTGGAGAAACGCGGTTTGTTAAAGGGCGTAATTACGCAAAATATAGACGGCCTGCACCAACGCGCCGGCAGTAAAAACGTGGTGGAATTTCACGGGACGATTCACACGTTGACGTGTTTGTCCTGCGGGCGCAAATACCGCTTGGAAGAGGTGAATTTGGACGATATCCCCCCCACGTGTTTCTGTGGGCACGTGTTAAAACCGGATTTTGTGTTTTACGGCGAGGGAATCCCTCCGCGCGCGTATGAGCAGGCCGCACAGCTGGCGCAGGAAACGGACGTGATGCTCATTATCGGCACGGCGGGCCAAGTGATGCCGGCGTGCAGTTTGCCTTACGTTGCCAAAGAGCACGGGGCAAAACTGGTGGAAATTAACCCCGCCCCGTCGGCCTACAGCGGGCAAATTACCGACGTATATGTGCCGCGTAAAGCCGGTGAATTTTTGGCCGAACTGGCGCGCGAAATGAAGTTGTAAGGTTACAGGTTAATCCAATCATACTCGTCGGTCATAAAAATACGGACCGACGGGTCTTTTTGTAAATGGCGGCGCATAAAAAATTTTTTAATACTGGGGCGTTGGGTAGCCGAGTAATAGATGGCTTTAGGCATATGGGGAAAATAGGCGCGCAAATAGGCGTATTTACCAAAACTAGCCGCTACGGCAGCCGGCTGATATTCCTGCCACTCTTCCAGTACGTGCGCGTTTAGCTCGGCCCGTTTGGAAGGCGCTTCGTTATCTTCTTCAAATCCTTCGGCAAGCCCCAGTAAAATGGGTAAGTTACGCTCCTTAAGTAGCTTAGCCGTGGGGCCCGGGGACACTTCAAAAAATAAATGCGTCGTGGGGATGTGGTAGGTTTGGGCCGCGGCTAAAATAGCGTCTAAATTTTCGGGTGAGAGTTCTTGCTTGAGGTCCAGCCACCACACTTTTTGGGCCGGGTGTTTGACGGCGGCAAAAATGTCTTGTAACTGTACGCCTTGTTGGGCTTCGCGCGCGTCATGCGCGGCTAAAATTTTGTCTTGCTTTGTCCATACGTCCACTTCAAAACCGCCAAATTTACGGTCCTTTTTACGGGCCCGCGCGGGGGTGTTTACTTTGTGAATAAAAGGAACAGACGGGGCTTGCCACGCGCTAGACGGAGCTTGCGGGTTGGGCTGAGCCAACAGCGTAATGGGGGCAAACATATGGTCCGTATATACATACATAAACGCCCCGTAGGCAGCCAGTAACGCGGCCACGGTGAGGGCAAGTAACAGATATATCTTGGACGTGCGCATGGGCAAAAAAAGGCCGCCCCGCGTGCGCAAGGCGGCCTTAAAATACTTATTTGCTAGGCAGTAAATAGAGTACTAACAGTACAATCCACCCTAGCACCGGGATGAGCCCAATTAAGAGCAACCACGGCGAAAAACCACCGTCGCGCAAGCGGCGCGCGGCAATGCCTAAAGACGGCAACAATACCGCCAGTTGGCATACAAAATATACGATGTCCCCGGTTTTACCCAAGAAACCCAGTACCATGGAAAGTACTAAAAATACCAAGAAGTTGAACAGTACAAACAGCCAGAACTGTTTGCGGTTCGCTTTGCCCGCAAAATCAAGGTAATGATTTTTAATCGGGTCCACAAAATAGGTGCTAAATGCCTTCATACATCCTCCTTTTAAAATAACTTCACCATTAGCATACAATAAAATTTACGTGCTTGGCAAGGTAAAAATTAGTTATAAAATTGGGCAAATGTGCCCAGGGCTTGTTTAATAGCCTCCGGCTTGGCCCCGGTGGCGGACGGGGCGAAATTTTCGTCATACATTTCCATACCGCCGTATTGGTCCAGCACGGTCAGTTGATCCCCGGTGCGGATGGCTTTTTTGGTATAACTGGAAATCAGCGCATAGGGCCGCGGGGTCGCGTCAAAAAGCGGCGTGCCGATCGAATAGTCGTGCGGGGCGTTGGTGCAGCCGTAGATTTCTTGCAAGACCATAGGGGCAATATCGTAGTGCTGGGTTAGGTACGTATGTGGCCCGGTGGACGTGCGCGACGGGTCCCATACTAGCAGCGGCACGTGGGTTTGGTATTTGGCAAAATTACTGTTGTGCCCCCAGAAATTATGGCGGGTATCGTTTACTTCCTGGCCGTGGTCCCCCGTGAGGATGATGAGCGTGTTATCCAGTAAGTTTTTGGCTTGTAAATCACGCAAGATGCGCTCAAGCATACGGTCGGCAAAGTGTACGGAGTTTTTGTACTGGTTGAGGTAGGGGGTTGGGTCCGTGTTTTTATGGACTAGCAAGTAGTTGACCTCCTGCGCCGGTGTAAAAATTTGGTCTTGCGCCGGATAACTGCCGCCGTGCGGCGCATCTAAAAAGATAAACCCAAAGAACGGACGCGCTGGGTTGTAGCCGTCTAAGAATTTTTCAAAATCTTCCACTGCGTTGATGTCGCGCTGCCATTTCTCGGTCCCTTGCGATTCTAAACGCAAATTGGGGACGGTGGCAAAAATGTTTTGGTGGAAGGTGGGGCTGTTTAATTTGCCGCTTGCGTAAATAGCCGGGGTGTAGCCTGTTTCCAGTGCGCGGCTGACAAGCACCGGGGGCAACTGCCGGGCGGTAAAATCGTTCCAATACGCATACGGCATGGAGTAAAAGAGCGAAAATACCCCCGCCTCGGTTGCGTTGCCGCCGGAGAGGTGATTTGTAAAATAGTGCCAGTGCGGACGCGTTAGCCACGCAGATACGTGCGGCATAATTTGCGGGGTCAGGCTGTCGGCACGCCAGGATTCCACCAATAAAATTAAAACGTTTTTAGGCGTTTTGGGGGGCGTGCACGTAAGCGGGTGAAGCGGATAATGCAACGTGCCGCTATCCGGGGTAGTATAAGGGTCTTTTTTGGGTTCAAAGCCCAGGCGGCGCAGTTTGCGGTTGGCCGAAAACGGCATGGCCAGCGGCAACACGCCCCGTTGGGAAATAATAGAAGGTACCATGGTAAATTTCCCCCACGCATACAACGCGTTGTACGTGGCAAAAATCAGCATCCACCCGCCTAGAAACAGCGCGACACTTTTGCCGGCAAAGGCCCACCGTTTGGCTAGGCAGCTTAGTAGCCACTGCCCCGCAAAAATAAAGAGTACGCCGATGGCAACCCCCACCCACATCACGCTAGAGAACGCAAAAATTTCCCGCCCCGCCGGGCCAAAAAACAACGCAAGCATGGCCGGGCTGATGTGAAAGCGGTACTGGGAGTACACCAGTAAATCCAACGCTAAAAACAGGGTGGTAATCCCCCCCGTTAGTACGCAGGCACTTTGCAAGGCGTTGGGGCCGATAAGGGCAAAAGGTAAGCTGATAAGCCCCCCCGCCCACGCAAATAAAAACAAATGCCCCAAGATAAATACCGTGGTAAAGAGTAGCCCCAACGGGTCGGTCAAAAAGCCGCTAGTAGCAAAGTAGCCCAGGGCCAGTACACAAAATAAAAAGCCGTTTAATAACGTAAAAGTAAAAACGTTGCGTATCTTCATATGGTATATTATAGCTTTTTATGCGGGGCGTATAGGGCAAAAAAATCCCCGGCATAGCCGGGGAGTTGTGAGAATGAAAGTAGCGTTTAGTGCGAATCCGCCATGCTGCGCAAGCGCGGCTGCAAGGTAGGCATGGCTTGGATGAACTCTTCCTTAGCGGCTTTTTGGGTAGCGTTGGCAGCGGCCGCTTTATCGTAAGCCGTTTGTTTTACTTCTTGGGCCTGGCGCGTTGCTTGTTGGGCGTGGTCTTGCGCCGCTTGTTGGGCGGCTTGGGCCTTGGCTCTTTCCTGGGCGACTTGGTCGCGCAAGGCTTGGGCGTTGGCGGCGGCTTCTTGTTGGGCGGCACTGGCTTGTTCCTCAATGACACTGGGAACCAGGTTGGCCGATTCAATTTCTTGGGTGTATTGTTGCTCCACTTCTTCTATAGAAGCGCGCACGTTTTCTTGCGCGGCCCCTTGTAGTTGGCGTACCCGTTCTTCATCTTGGGCCAGTTGTTCTTCTAACTGGCGTACGGTAGCCAAACGGGCGGCTTCCACTTGCAGCGCTTCTTGATAGGCTTGGTTGGTTTTGCCTTCAATTTCACGCGCGGTGTTGGAAGCGGGCAAGGTTTGTTGCGCGGCGGCTAACGGGCTAACGCCTTGTAAATTGGCGCGGGTGGTGTCGGCCCCTTGTTTGGTTAAATAGCTGGCTACGGCTTCGTTGGGGACCGCCAATGCGGTAATGAGCGCGGTGTTTCCGCTGTTGTCGGCGGCGTTGATGTTGGCGCCTCTGCGCAGTAAACTGGCGGCAATTTGCGGGTTAATGGCATAGGCACTGTAGATAAGAGCCGTTTTGCCCTGGGCGTCTTTTTGTTCTAAATTGATGTCAGTGCTACGTAGTAACGCATTGACGCAGGCTTCGTGCCCTTTGGCGGCGGCACGCATGAGCGGCGTTACGCCGTTTGCGTCTGCCAAGTTGGGGTTGGCCCCGGCACTGAGTAAAGCGCGTACGGCTTCCTGTTTCCCGTTTTCGGCGGCGTAAGCCAAGGGCGTGCGGCCGCTATTATCGGGCGCGTTTACGTTGGCTTTGGCTTTTGCCAAGGTGTCAATGACCTGGGCATGTCCTTCCGCACTGGCGGCCGCCACAGCACCTACCCCGGTTTGGGGGTTGCGGTAGTTGGCGTCGGCTCCGCTTGCTAACAGGACTTTGACGTTTTTATCATGCCCGCGTTGGGCCGCATAAATCAGCGGGGTATTGCCGGCGGCGTCGGGCATATTGACCGCTTGCGGGAAGCGTTTGGCTAACGTGTCAAGTGTTTTATCATTATCATAATGGGCGGCGTATAAGACCGGGGTTTTGCCGGTTTCGTCGGTAATAGAGGCGTTGGCCCCCTTGGAAAGCAAATATTCCACTACTTCTGCATTCCCGGCGGCGGAAGCGGCGATTAAAGGGGTGACCCCGTAAGGCGAAGATTCATTGACATTGGCCTTGGCGTTTACCAAGTATTTAACAATGTTTATATTCCCTTTTTCGGCGGCCAGGGTTAAAGGTGTAATGCCGGCGTAGTTGCGTTCGTTTACGTCCACGTTGGCGTAAATGAGGGTGCGTACGCGGTCTTCATCATTCATTTTAATCGCGCGGATGAGCGACGTGTCATAGACGTATTTGGTTTTGGCCGGGGTGCGGTTACCCAGTGTGTTACTGATGTAACTGGCCTGCGGGGAGCCAAATACTTTTCCGCGGTAAATATCCCCCTCTTCTTGGGCTTGTTGCTGAGCCATTTGCTCAGCCAAGCGGGCCTGGCGCGCGTTGCGCTCGGCCAAGGTTTCCCCGCCGATACCGTTGGTGTAAATTTCCTGTTGGGCCACCAGCGGCAGGGTAGAGACGGTTAAAGCAATTAGTAATGCAGTTTTTTTCATTCTCACATAACCTCCAAGCTACATTATAGCATAACTGAGGGATGAAAACGCGGGGGTTTTGGGCAACTAAAAAAGCCCCCGGTTGGGGACTTTTTAAATTGCTGTACTGCCAGTGGCGCAGGTTATAACGAAATCGCGCTTACCGGGCAGGTACCGGCACAAGATCCACATTCAATGCATTTAGCCGCATCAATGTGTCTTTTGCCGTCCACTTCGCTAATCGCACCTACCGGGCAAGAAGATTCGCACGCACCGCAGTTGATGCACACATCAGGATTTACTTTATAAGCCATAGTTGTTCTCCTATAAACTAGATTTGTTACCTATATTATACTAAAAAAAGTGTTCTTTGAATGTCTCCGACGATAATCACCCCCTTGCTTAGGGACGGAAATTGTGGTACAATATAAAAGTAAGGAAAGACTAACTTTTATGCAAACACAATCGTCTCGTTCATTATATCAACTAAAAGCCGGCAACACGGCGCAAATTAAAGAAATCCAGGTGGAAGGAAAAATGGCCGCCAAACTAGCGGCTATGGGCCTGGTGCGCGGACAATTCATCACGCGCAAAAAGGGTTCTTCCCCCGTGGTGGTGGAAGTGTCGGGCACGCAGGTAGCTATCGGGCGGGAAACGGCCAAAAAGATTTTGGTTACCGCCAAGAAAAATACATTCTTACTGGCCGGCAACCCCAACGTGGGGAAAAGTTTAATTTTTTCGCGCCTGACGGGGATTGGAATTATTTCGTCCAACTTCCCCGGCACTACCGTGGGGCTTAATTACGGCACGACGCAGTTTAAGGGCGACAGTTACGACATTATTGACATCCCCGGCCTCTACCGCCTGGAAGAAGAGTGGCTTATTGAAGGCAAAAAGCGCAACCTGTTCAAAGAGTTGGACTATGATTTTATTGTGTGTGTGGCGGACGCCTCGCACCTGGAGCGCAACCTGTTTTTTACGTTAGAGATTTTGCAACTGCAAAAGCCGCTGATTTTAATGCTTAATAAATTTGACGAGGCGCAACGCAAAGGGATTAACATTGATGTCAAAAAACTCTCTAAACTGTTGGGGATTCCCGTCATTCCCACCGTGGCTACCACCGGCGAGGGTTTAAAAGAACTGGAGCGCGAAGCCCTGAAACTGGCAAACGGTGTGACGCAAACACCCGTTGTAGCCATCCCCCCCACCGCCGAGGAAAAATGGCAAACCATTGGCCGCATTATCCACGCGGTACAAGAGGTCAAACACAAGCACCCGTCTTTTTGGGAACATCTGCAAGGGTGGGCCACGGCCCCGGCGACCGGGTTGCCGCTGGCGTTTATTACGCTACTGGTATCGTTTTTCCTGGTGCGGCTGGTGGGCGAGAGTTTCATTAACCTCTTGGACCCTTTGTACGAAAATTACTACTTCCCGTTCTTGGAAAAAGTGTTCGCGCCGATCAAAGACAATATGCTGGGCCTACTCTTGTTGGGCGACGGCGGCGAGAATTATTTTGGCGTACTGACCGACGGCTTACACATTGCCTTGGTGGACGTGATGCCGTATGTGTTGGCGTTTTACGCGCTGCTAGGCTTTTTAGGCGAACTGGGGTATCTGCCGCGTTTGGCTGTACTACTGGACCGCATGTTGCATAAAATTGGGCTACACGGGTATGGCTCGTTGCCCATTATGCTAGGCTTTGGGTGCAAAGTGCCCGCCGTGATGGGCATCCGCGTACTGGAAACCCGGCGTGAGCGCGTGATTGCCCTGGCGCTGATTTTGGTGCTAGCCCCGTGTATTTCACAAACGGCCATGATTATTTCCATTTTATCACCCTACGGCATTCAATATATGCTACTGGTATTTGGGGCCTTGGTGGTAAACGGGGTGGTAATCGGCACGCTACTTAACCGCCTGATGAAAGGCGAAACGCCCGAGCTATTTATGGAAATCCCCTCCTGGCAGGTGCCGCAACTAAAACCTTTGGCGCGCAAAATTTGGATCCGCATGAAAGAGTATTTTGCCGACGCGTTGCCGCTTATTTTAGTGGGTATTTTGTTTGTGGATGTGATGCAACTTAGCGGCGTAACGGCGTGGCTGACCAAAATTTTACGCGCGCCGGTGGAGTGGGCACTTGGACTCCCGCCGGATGCTACCCCGCTACTACTTTTAGGGTTTTTGCGCAAGGACGTGTCTATTGCGCTACTGGAGCCGTTTAACTTGACGCCGCAGGCACTGGTGGTGGCGTGTGTGTTTATGAGTATGTACATGCCGTGCATTGCCACGTTTTTTGTGATGCTGCGCGAGAGCGGGTGGAAAGACACCTTGCGCGTGGTGTTGCTGACGTTGGTGTTTTCCACGGTAACGGCGGTGGTACTTAGAACGGTGCTGGGGTAAGAGCTCTTCTGTGTAGTGTTATAGCAGATACCTATTCATACTATTCAGAGTGTATGTAGAATCCTTTCCAGAAAGAATATGACATACTTTGTTTGCTAAAGTGTCATTTTCATGCGCCCAACAGCTTTTACTTCCCCCATAATACAATTCTAAATAATAATTTAGACTGGTGTTAGGGTGTGCCTGTACGGACGGACAATGTACACACAAAGCAATTCTGGTTTTATCATCATAGTTAATATGCCGAGGGTTTCCGTCTTGAGTACTGCTACTACCAAGCGGAAGATCAATATCCAGCTCTGCCGTATTTGTTGCATACTCACCGTTTGCTAAATAATAAACTTTTTGTGCTTTATAAATAGCGTCTAAAAGCGGTAATATCTTAACAGCTCTGCTTTTTTCTACAGCAAGCCTGTACTGCGGCACAGCCACGGCGGCTAATATACCGATAATCAGCACCACGACTAAGAGTTCAATGAGGGTAAAGGCTCTACATCCTTTATAGGTCAGGCGTAAGCCTGACAATTTCCCGACGTTTTGAAGCATGTTTTCCGGCTTACCTGCGGCTCCTGTTGGGCTGACACCCAACCTATAAGATTGATTTAGGGCATTCTTATAGGTCAGGTGTGAGCCTGACAATTTCCCGAATGTACAACGTATATTTTCCGGCTTACCTGCGTCTCCTGTTGGGCTGACGCCCAACCTATAAGATTTGTTTAGGACATCTTTATAGGTCAGGTGTAAGCCTGACATCAAATAAGTTGTCATCCCCGATTTCGCCGTCCGCAGGACTCGGGGATCTTCCACGCACTTATTTAATAAGGAATCATCCTTAATTTGACAACAACGTGCGTTGTAGATTCCCGATAACGACTTTCGGGAATGACAGCCTTTTTTTATAACTACATTTTTTGGGTGTTTCATAAGTTTTCTCCTGTTTGTATAATGTCATTCCAAACTTGATTTGGAATCTCACCGCTTTTAACGACCCAAGGTGAGATCCTGGATCAAGTCCAGGATGACAACTTTGTTTACATTTTCAATTCATCTGCTTAGGAAACCCAAAAAAACGGCTAATATATTCGAGCCTACATACTGACCCAAAAATAACAGCCGTAGTCTTTTGCCAATGCAAAAAACACTCGGCACAAAACGCACGGGTAATTAGGCCGTTTGTCTTGTACCTTTTAACGACTGTCTTTGGCGTATGTATGGCCGGGATTTCTCCCTAGCGATCCGTTTCTTAAACGGTTCCAAAAACAGGAGTAAATTGTACTGATAGTATAATAAAAAAATGTGTGTTTTTCAATATAACATAAGATGTCATTCCCGAGGAATGTTATCGGGAATCTACAACGCTTGTTGTTTTAGAAAGAAGTACGTAAAACGATAACGACAACGGCGAGCGTGGAAGATCCCCGATAGAAACTTTCGGGGATGACGACTCTTTTTAAATGACAACAGAATAAGTAATGATGCGTTTTATAATGATGCCGGGATTTCTCCCTAGCGATCCGTTAGTATAATAAAAAAAGACTGGACAGTCCAGTCTTTTTTAAGGGGTATAGAATGCACTTACTTTGCTGCGTCTTGCACGATGCTTTGAAGGACGCATAGCACCTTTTCCGCCCAGTTTAAACTGCACCATTCATACGGGCCGTGGGGGTTTTCGTACCCGGCAAAAATGTTGGGCGTGGGAAGCCCCTTAAAGGACATTTGCGCCCCGTCCGTTCCCCCCCGTGCTTGCGTGAGGCGGTAGGGCACATGGTTTTCCTTCATGGCTTTTTCCAGCAGCTCCATGGCTTGCGGACGCGCTTTTAAAATTTCGCGCATGTTGCGGTATTGCTCTTTAAATTCTACTTCAATTTTAGCCGCCGGATATTTGGCGCGTTTTTTGTCTAAGAGTTTAAGTAAATCTTGCTTAAAAGCGGCAAATTTGGTGAGGTCATGCTCGCGCACAATGCCTTGCACTTCGGCCCGTTCCAAGCCGCCGGTAATGTCTTTAAACAAAATAAATCCGTCCTCGCCGTCGGTCGTTTCGGGTAGTTTGGTTTCGGGCCAAGAGGAAATAATATCTGCCGCAATGCGGACCGGGTTAGCCATAAACCCTTTGGCCGAGCCGGGGTGGCAGGATTTACCTTCAATACGCAATATGAAACTGTCCGCGTTAAAATTGCCGCAGTCAATGTCGCCCAGGTTGGCACCGTCCACGGTGTAGGCAAAGTCCGCGGCAAATTTTTGGACGTCAAAATAGCTAATGCCTGTGCCGGTTTCCTCGTCAATGGTAAAGGCCACTTTGACGGGACCGTGCTTAATTTCGGGGTGCTTGAGCAGGTTTTCGGCTAGCGTCATAATAATAGCAATGCCCAGTTTGTCGTCGGCCCCTAAGAGGGTGTTTCCGTCGGCCGTTACAATGTGGTCCCCTACGCACTGCTGAAGGCGCGGGGCGTTTTGTTCGTTAAGTACCATGTTCTTTTCGGCATTGATCACCAGCGGGCCGCCGGCGTAATTTTCGTGCAATACGGGGCGGATGTCGTGGCCGTTATAGTCGCTGACGGTATCCATGTGGGCAAACAGGCCAATGACGGGGGCCTTTTTATCGGTAGTGGCCGGGATGAGCCCGGTTACAAAGCCATATTCGTCCACCTCTACTTCGGTAATGCCGATTTTTTTCATTTCGGCGGCCATTTGGTGGGCAAAAGAAATTTGAGAATCCGTCGTAGGTGTGACGGTGCCGGCCGGGTCGCTGGTGGTATCAAAGGCAACGTAGCGGCGCAGGCGTGCGTAAATTTGTTGTTGTAAATCGTTCATAAAAATTCCCCCTAAAAGCTCTTTTTATTATACAATTTATTTATCTTACGCTTGGAGGATTTTAATGAAAAAACTTGGGTTGTTACTGTTGTGTATGGGATTATTGGCCGGGTGTGCCACCGTCAAGCAAGCCCAAAATTTAAAAGATTGTACCTACACGTTAAAAAGTGTAGAACTAGGGGATTATTCGCTTACCTCTTTTAGTTTTGTGATAACGATTGCGATTACAAACCCCAATAAAACCGAGCCTGCCAAATTAAAACGATTTGTAGGGGTGCTGACAGCCAACGAAGAAAAAATGGCAGATGTAACGCTAAAAGATATTGAAATTCCCCCCGCTTCTACCTATCCTGCCAAGGCAAAAGTAAACGTGCCTATGACGACGTTTGGCAGCAAACTGCTAGGCCTAATTAGCATGGGGAGCGGAACGGTGGACTACCACTTAACCGGGACCATGTACTTTGAAGGACCCATGGGCGTGGAAGTGCCACTGCCGGTAGATATGGGCCGCATTGGCAGCCACAATTAAAACGTAAACGGATATCCAAAAACCCCGTGCTAAATTGGCACGGGGTTTTTACGTTTGCGTGAAACGGGTTAGCGTTTGCGGGTGGTAGCCCGGCGGGTGGCACGCTTGGTAGCCGTTTGGGGGGCCGCTGTGGTGGCCGCCGTGGCAACCGATTGGGCCGGGTTAATGCCGTAGGCTTGGTCCAAGAGGTTTTTAGCGTCGGAAATAGTCGGGTCCAATAGGCCGGTTTGCATATTGTAATTAAAACGGTAAACCGTTTTAAAGTTCTGCGGATTCTCCGGCGGGACTTTGACCGTTACCGAGTAATTATCCGGCTCTACGGCGTCGGCCACTTCCCAGGTGATTAGTTCCGGGGAAATGGTAGCGTGTTTGGATTCAATAAATCCTTTCAAGCTCTGCCCGTTAGGCAACGGGAAATTTTGCACTTTTTCCAGGGCCTGGTCTTGCGCGGTGGGCGTGGCGGGCGGTGTAACTGGCGCGGGAGCCGCTGCGGTAGCCTCTTCTTGCAAGATAGCTTGCGTGTTTTGCACGGCTTGGGCTTGCTGTGCCTCTTTCTCCGCAAACAAGTTTACATGGGCCGGCAGCATGCGCAACATCCCCAACACCACATACAGCACAATCAGGGCTAACAGTACAATTAAACTGCACATGACCCATTTGGTGGATTTAGACGGCCCTTGTGTTTTAATGTCATGTTGGGCATTGACGTCGTTCAAATCGTTCATATCCAAGCGGGCGGATTGGGCCGGGTCGGGAACCATGGGCACGGTTTTAATATCAAAGGAAGCACCGCGCTTGGCTTGGATGGTGTTTTCCAAATTCACTTGCGTGGCCGATATATCATCCGGTAATCCGTCTGTATTTAAAGGGGTGGCGGATTGCCCAATGGTAGAGGCTGCTAACATATCTTGGAAGAGAGTTTCCTTCTTTTTAGAACCGGCTGAAACGGTGGTCTGCGAGTCTTGTTCGTCCCCTACTTGGGTGGGAGGGACAAAGTCCGAAATTAAATAGGTGGAGCCGGCTTTGAGTTCAATTTCGGTAAGTTCGTTGGGGTTCCCTTCGGTATTTCCGGCTTCTTCGGCAAACAGAGCCTGGGCCTCTTGCGCGGGGGCAGGTTGCTCGGTCCCTTGGGGGGCCTCCTGGGCGGGTCCAAAGGCGTCTAGCAAATCTTTGTCTGTAATGCCGGGCTCCGATTGCCCCGATTCTTCCTGGGCGGCAGGTGCTGATTGCTCTTGCGCTTGCGGTTTGGAAGATTCTTGGGCCATAGGTTCTTCTTGCGGGTTCTGCGTTACCGGTTCCGGGGACACTTCTTGTATCGGTTGCGGCTCGGGTTGCGCTTCGGGCTCGGGTTGCGTTTCGGGCTCGGGTTGCGCTTCGGGCTCGGGCTGTGCGGCTGTGTCAGGTGTATGAACTTCTTTGCGCGAGGCGGGTACTAATTCTTCCAACTCACCTTGCGCGGACGTCACTTCGGGCTCGGGTTGCGCCTCGGGCTCGGGCTGCGCTTCGGGCTCTTGTACAGCAAAAACGGGTTGCTCATCCATCGTAGGCAGGGCGGCGGGTTTTTGCTCCACGGGCTCTGCCTGCGGCAACTCTTGCGGCGTGTCCGTGACAGCCAGTTGCGGTTGGGCGGGCGTTTGTTCTTGGGGTTGGGCAGAGAGGTCCGCTTGCGGCAAATCAGTAAGGGGCAAGTCCACTTTTTCTTGCGGGTTTTCCTGCGCAATAGGGGCCGCATCCGGCTCTTGTGCTACAGTAGGCAAATCCGCACCGGGCAGTGGTTCTTGCGAGGCTGGGTTTACAGCAGGCGGCAACACATCCGCGGGTAATTGGTCGGCCGGTAAGACTTCTTCTAATTTTTCCGGGTTTTCTTTATCGGTAGCAATCGCAAAAGCGGCGGTTTGTTTTTCTTCCGGGTGGGTGGCTAAAGCGGCGGCTAAACCGGCTACAGCCCCCGCGGCCGCCACAGAGGCTCCGTCCGTATGGGTAGGTTCTTCTTGCTGATGTTCGGCAATAATTTGGTCCAACACGTCGTCCTTGGCCGAGGAAGTGAGTTCGTTAATCAGCGCGTCTTTTTCAGCCTCAAACATAGAGGGCGTGGTAATCACGGCATTTTCTACGACCGGCTCTTCTGGAGCGGGTTGTTCTTCTTCTACGGGCGTAAAATGAAGCTGGGTAGCAATTTCTTCCACCGCTTGTTCTTCTTCTTCGCGGGATAAATCGGCTGAGGTTTCGCCGGTTACTAAATCGTGAAATGTATCCTCTTCCGGCTCTTTTACTTTTTCCGCATCCACGGGTTTGCCCCCGTACATAGAATCTAGGGCGGAACGAATGATTAGTTCTTCTTCTTGCGGGGTGGCTTGTTGCGGGTAGGATGGATTTTCTTCGGGCTGAGGCTGTGAAGAAATATCGTGACGGGTAAGAGTGATGGTATTGGCACGGGTGTCGTCCCCAACGGGCATCACGGGAACGTCGTTGTTTTGCTGGGCGGCCACTTGCTGCGCCAATTTCTTATTTTCTTCCAACGCTTTATCTAAATGGGATTGCAAGGTTTCAAACTTGGATTGCAAATTAGACATGCCGCTAGTGAGTGCTTCTAACCGGGCAAGTAACTCGTTGGTGTTTCCTGCAGGTTGCGCCGCTTGCGGTTGCGCGGGAGCCGGGGCGGGCTGTGGGGCCGGTTCTTCGTCAAATTCAAAAACCGAAGAGGCTTTGACCCATTCTTGCCCCCCCTTAGAGGCTACTTCTTCGGAGCAGATCAGCGTTTGCGGGGTAAACCCCTCCACTTCTGCCAGATTGTTCTCGTCGTATGGACCATCTACTTTATTGTTAATATATACCCAGTATTTCATAGTTTGATCACCCTGTAATTAAATATATAACGGTATGATAACAGCATAGCAAATTATCACGTAAAAAAACAGTTTTTTATGCGCTTTTGGCCTGTGCGCGTGCCGCCCGGTAGTGGGTGAGCAACGTTTGGAGCTGCTTGGGGTCGTCTTTTTGCTGTTCAATGGTGTGTAGCATATCGCTTAGCACATCCAACGAAGAGCCGTTTTCAAGCATATCCAGTACAAATTGGGAAATTTTCGGGTTATAGTTTCCGTTTAATTCTTCTACTAAACTGCGCAAGGCGAAGAGGTGTTTCTCCCGGTCGGATTTCCAAAATGTATAGTTTTCAAGAGATTGGTTAAAAAATTGGATAATTTCGTGCGCGGATTGCGTGCCTAAGTAATTTTTTAGGACTTGTTCGGCCAGGCCTTGCGTGCGGGAAACGGCCTTTAAATCGCGCATATAGGTAGCTTGGGCGGTGGCTTCTTCCAGGCTCAGGCTGCCCAGCAGTACTTTGCAAGCCAGTTCGTTATTTTCTGCGGGTTCGGTGCAGTAGGGCAGACTGGCAAGCAGTTCTTGGGTTTGTTTGTCTAACTGGGCAAAGGTTTTTTTGCCGCCAAAACGGGCGGCTAAGTCATATTCATACCCGGCATAGCGGTTGCTTTGGACCAGGCTGCGCCGTAAAAGTTCCGTGTCGCGCTTTAAAGCGGCTTTTTGGGTGGCGGCTTCAAAACTTTCGGGGGTGCCGTCTAACAGTACGCGCACCGCCAGGCCTAAATTTTCCTCAGGGTTGTCCACATAGGGCAATTTTTTAAGCACGCCGTCATACGCGGCCGCGATATCTTGCGGGGTTTTTAGTTTTAAGTAGCGGCAAGCAATAATCATTAAATCTTCTTCTAACAGCTCGTCATTTAAGAGCTTGGAAGTGAGCGCAATATCTTGCGCGTCTTTGGGCGTAATTTGGCACAGCATGGCCCGCGCCGCAAGCGAGGCGCATAACGCTTCGTTGGAGTGGTGGGTCAGCAAATCTTTTAGGAGGGATTCAAATTCGGGCTTAAACAAAATACTGGCCGGTTGGGAATATAAAAGCTCTAGCTGGGCGGTTAGTTTGACAGGTAAGTGATACTGATCGGCCAAGGTTAATATGTCGGTGCGGTTTTGGGCCGTGCGTTCTTTACTGGTGTTGCAAATTTCTTGCGCTTGGGTAAGTAAAATTTCCACGGCTTGGCGCACGCGCTCTTCGTCCGTTAAATTTTCGGCCGGGACTTGTTGCAGGGCTTTTTCAAAGGCTTCATCAAAATACTGGCGCGACGAAAACGACGCATACACTTCTAAAAGGGTGCCCGTTTGGGTGGCCGGCATATTGAGCGCGGCGCATAGTTCGTTAATAGAGGTGGAGTTGTTGTAAATGCGCAGTTGGCGCAAAGCGGCCGCGAGGGTACATTCATCCAAGAGCATTTTAGCAATGGTGGTGTCGGTCATGGCGGAGTCGGAGCTGAGCTGGGCGGCCAAATCGGCAATATCTTGTTGCAGTTGGGGAATGGTTTTTTTATCTTCTAAGGTGTAAACAAGTTTGGCGGCATAGTCGTTATCAATGCCGGGGAGCATATTGTAAATAGTGCTTAACATACCACTGCGTTTGGTTTCTGGTTGGTTCATCATAAATCCCGTAATAATTGTTGTAAGTGTGCGGCCCGGTCCGCTTGCGTGATATAGGCGGCGTTTACGCGGATATTTTCCGCACAGCAATCCACCGCGCTGCGTAGTAAATGGCGGGCACAGGCCACGTCGGAAAGGATAATTTGGTCAATGAGCGGCGCCGCGGTTTGTACCAAGGCCAATACCTGCTTGCACGCCTGGGCCGTTTGGGCCGGTACCAGGGCGGCTTGCCACAGGGCCTCTTGCAGGGCTTGAGGACGAGCTGGATTGTCCTTGGGAAGTTTGGCGGCGGCCAAATATCCCTCGTAGGCGCGCGCGTCTTGGGCGGCTAACTCTTTTAATTGCGTAAGCAACGCCTCCGCTTGGGCAACTTGCTTTTCTAACATAGGGCGGTTTGGCGCGGGCGTGGCTTTGCGCTTTAAGGTAGTACGCAAGGACATCAGCAGCAAACTACACCCCATCGCCCCGGTAACCGCCGCGGCGGCCCCCCCACCCGGGGTGGGGTCCGCGGAGGATAAAGCGTCTAGCCATGGTGTGATGTGATGGGTCCACTGCATAGGAATTCTCTACATAATGGTGCCGGATTCTAAGTCCGAATATTTTTTAATGCGTAGCATTTTGAGGCGGTCCTCGTCAATGCCGGTGCGGCTGAAAAACACGTGTTCAATGGCACTGGCGGGCATAATATAGGCCCCGCGTTTCACGCCTTTAGGGTCGGTTTTGAGGCCGAGCCATACGCGCCACATGGTTAAATCGGTAAAATCTTTTTCTTCCAGTTCAGCGGCGGCGCGTTGGATTTTTTTCAGGTCCCCCAGGCCGCTGGTAATTACGGCGTTGTGAAAGCCGCAGTTTTTGGCGGCGCAAATGTCGCGGTGGGTGTCCCCAATGACATAGACGTGGTCTGCGTCAAACTTAGTTTTAAATTTTTTCTCGGCGCGTTTTACGGCGGCACGGAGCATTTCTTCGCGGGTGTGTCCGTCGGTCCCAAAACCGCCTACGGTAAAGTATTTGTCTAGCCCGCTGGGTTTTAATTTAATATGCGCCCCTTCTTCCACGTTGCCTGTACCCAGGCCGAGTACTACGTCTTTCTCTTTGGCAAGCTCTTTTAAAAGCTTTTCTACACCGGGAAGGGTTTCGTATTTTTTCTCACGTACCAAGGCGTGTACCTCGGTAGGGAGTTGGTCCACGTAGGCTTTTTGCAATTTTTTGATTTCGGCGGCCGTCGGTTTTTTGCCTTTGTGTAGCAGGCCGTAAATCAGCGTAAAGTTATCTAAATCCGTCCGGCCGGAAATTAAAGCGTGTTCAAATTGGGGTAATTTGCCGTATAATTTTTCGGCCCCTTTGGCTAGGGCACGGCACCCGGCCCCGCCGGTAGTTACTAACGTGCCGTCTAAATCAAATAAAACGAGTTTTTTCATTTGCTTTCTCCTTTGGTTTTAACAATTCCTGTTACTACGTACGCCCCGCCTACCGCCAGCACCATGCCGATAATTTTGGGCAGTGTTACGCGGTCCTGCCCAAAGGCCACGGACAAAATATACGTGCCTACCGGGTAGGATAAAATAATGGCGGTGGCCTTGCTTAAATCCATATTACGGATGGCTTGGTACCAGTACGAATTGCCTAAAAAATAGTTGATAAGTGCGCTAATGACTAAGATTACCCATAGCGCGGGGGCGGACGCGTCTAACACCAGGGGCCCGTCTAAAAGCGGCCAACAAAGCACCAATACGCCCAAGGCCGGCAACGCATAAAATGCGCGCGCGGCGGCGATCGTTTGCGGGGTTAAATCGTTGGGGAGCTTTTTGGCAAAAATGTGGCTTACTTGATACATCCACACGTAGCCGATTACTAACAAGTCCCCTTTGGCCTGGATAGAGGTTCCCCCCTCCAGCACAATTAAAATAACGCCCGCTAAAATCAGCATAGAGCCGCCGATTTGTTTGAGTGTGGGGCGTTCTTTAAGTAAAATAGCCGCTAAAATAAGCGAGTAAATCATTTCTACCTGGTTAGCGATAGAGGCGTTGACCGGGGTGGTATATTTAAGCGCAATCATAAACATAGTCATGGGGAGTGCGGTGCCAAACGTGCCCATGCCTAGGGCTTTGGGCCAGACGTCTTTGCGAAACAAGTTTTTCCACTCGCCCGAGTTCCCGAAATACAGCCGGAAACACAGCGCGGCAAACGCACAGGTAAAAAACAGAAACAGTGCCGACGTAGCATACGGCACCGCCAATTTGGAAATAACCACATTGATAGACGTCGCGAGCCACGCCAACCAAATGGCATAAATAGGCAGTACATTAAACATACTTATATTATACTTTATTGGGAGGCCTTAGTGTCCCTCTTTGCGGACGGTTAAACTGACCCAATATGCCCCCGCGCACGTAATGACTAACCCGATTACTTGGTGCGGGGTAATTTTGTCTAACCCTAAGGCGGCGGATAATAATAAGGACAACACCGGGTAAGATAAATAAATAGCGGTTACTTTGCCCAGGTCCAAAGCGCGGATGGCTTTGTACCACACCACCATGGCTAGGCCGTATTTTAAAATCCCCGTATATCCCAGTACCGCCCACGCGGTGGCGGTGGATTTAAACGTAAACGGCTCGCCCAATACGTACATCACGCCTAAAATAACCAGTAGTGCGGGCAAGGCAAACAAATTGCGGGCCATGCCAATCACACGGTAATCTAGGTGTTTGGGCAGTTTTTTGGCGACGGTGGAGCCGGCTTGGAGCATCCACGTGCTACCCAAAATAATCAGGTCCCCGGTCCAACGCGGGGTATATTGTTCTTTAAGTAGAATAATCAGCACCCCTAAAATAATAAGGGCACTGCCCCCCAGTTGGCCGCGGCCGGGATATTCCTTTAGAAAAATAGCGGCAAACAGGAGCGAATAAATCAGCTCGCTTTGTTGTAAAATAGCCGCGTTCCCCGGCGTGGTGTAGTGCAGTGCAATTAAAAAAACGGTAAAGGGTAGCGCCGTGCCGAACGTGCCGATAAATAAAAATTTCCCCCAGGTTTTTCGGTCTAACAGTTCCCCCCACTTGTGGTGTTTGGTAATCCACGGGGTAAAGTAAAGTACGCCCAGTAGCGTACCTAAAAACACAAGTACTACCGGGCTAATCAGCCCCACGGAGTACTTGCCCATTACGGGCGACAAACCGACAATAGCCCAGCAAATCCAGGCCGCTGTTAATGCAGAGTAATTCATGGATATATTATAGCACTTTTCGTCGGTGGAATAATGGGTTGTGAGTCCCTCACGTGCACCAAGCAGTTGGTGCATGCAATCAATGGACTCGGTCACAAGTCGGCTTGCTGACGCGCGCCGCTCGCGACCCCGCCTCGCCATGCTCGCCTTTCGTGCTTCGCACTCAAACTCGCATAAGGCTCCGGCTTTCGAGTCCCTCACGTGCACCAAGCAGTTGGTGCACTTCTGCATAAAAATTTAAAACCGAGCTAAAGCTCGGTTTTAAAATTTTTGCGCAGAGAGGGACTCGAACCCTCAAGCCTTGCGGCATGCGCCCCTCAAACGCACGCGTATACCAATTCCGCCACCTGCGCGGTAAACTTAAATTAAAACCTACGAGGGAACTACAACATCTATTCTACAAAAAAAGAGCGTCTAAATCAAATTATTTCGCCGGTTGGGCCGGGGCAGCCGGAGCTTCCACAGGCACACTCACATTATCTAATACAGACGTGGCGCGTGCTTTGTTGGATGCAATCGTCAGCGCAACAGACGTGCACATAATAATGACGGCTAACACGGCTGTAAATTTGTTTACCGCATTAAATGCCGTCGGGCTGGCAAACAAGTTGTCCGCGCCGGAGGCACCAAAAATACCGGCGGCCGAGCCTTTGCCACTTTGCAAAAGTACAATTAAAATCAGTAAAACACACGCAATAAAGTGCAACGTCAAAATAAGTCCGTACATGTTCATCTCCTAAAAGTAAGTACCTATATTATAGCAAAAAATCCCCCGGCTATACAAAACCCGGGGGATTAAATAACAGATACTTATTTGGCTAAGGCAACTAAACCGGGGAGTTCTTTTGTGAAAAAAATTCAGCCCCTCCAAAGAGGGGCTAAATTTAAGAACGAGATCCTGAATCAAGTTCAGGATGACAAGGCAGCTTATTTAGCTAACGCTACGAGGCCGGGAAGTTCTTTTGAAGGCAAATCGCAACCCCCTCTTCACAGAGGGGGTTGTTTGTGTCGGCAAGGTAAATCTTTGTTTAAAAGAATTTGCCGTGTTTATTTTGCCAAGGCTACTAAACCCGGCAATTCTTTTCCTTCCACAAATTCCATACTCGCACCGCCGCCGGTGGATACGTGCGAGAAGGCTTTTTGGTCAATTTTGCCTTTTTTAAGTACGTTGACGCTATCGCCGCCGCCAATGATGGAAATAGCCCCGTTTTGCGTGGCTTCAATCATCGCGTGGGCAATGGAACAGCTGCCGTGGGCAAAGTTCGGGAATTCAAATACCCCCATCGGCCCGTTCCAGAAAATGGTTTTGCATTTTAGCAGTTCGTCGTGGAACAGTTTTTCGGTCTTGGGGCCAATGTCCATGGATTCTTTGTCGGCCGGGATGGCATCTACTTCCGTAGCGGTAGCGGTTTCGGAAAATTCGCTAGATACGCGGAAATCCACCGGCATAAGCATTTTGACGCCTTTGTCGGCGGCTTTTTGCATTACTTGTTTGGCTTCGTCCAGTTTGGTGTCATCTACTAAGGATTTGCCAATTTCCATGCCTTTGGCTTTGAGGAACGTGTAAGCCATACCGCCCCCAATGATGAGTACGTTTACTTTGTCTAAGAGGTTATTTAACAGCAAAATTTTATCGGACACTTTCGCCCCGCCAATCACAGCGGCAAACGGACGGGCCGGGTTTTCCAAGGCTTTGCCTAAAAATTCTACTTCTTTTTGTACCAAAAACCCCGCACAGCCGGGCAAATAGTCAGCCACGGCACTGGTAGAGGCATGGGCGCGGTGTACGGTCCCAAACGCTTCTTGCACAAATACTTCCCCGTGTTTGGCCAGTTGTTTGGCAAATTCAGGGTCGTTCTTTTCTTCTTCCGGGTGGAAGCGCAAGTTTTCCAAGAGCGCAATTTCGCCGTTTTTGGTGGCGGCTACTACGGCGTCGGCTTCGGCACCCACGCAATCTTTAGCAAAGTGCACCGGCACGCCAAAAAGTTTTTGTACTTCCTCAGCCACGGGGGCTAAGCTAAATTCGGGGCAAACTTTGCCTTTCGGGCGGCCGAGGTGGGCAATGAGCACCACGCGGCAGTTGTTAGCCAGTAAATGTTTAATGGTTTTTTCGGTAGCAACAATGCGTTTGTTGTTATCTACTTTACCGTCTTTGAGTGGCACGTTGTAATCTACGCGCACGAGTACTTTTTTATCTTTCAAATCCATGTCTTGGATTTTTTTGATTTTGTCAAAATTCATTTGGCTTACTCCTTTTTATGATGTGGGCACACCTACTGCCCCGTTAGTTATATTTTACAAAATAAAAAGCCCCGCGGGTACACGGGGCTTTAAAATGATGCGCGGCAAAATTTATTTTTCGGCCTGGTAGAGGGTGGTAAAGCCCTTTACGCTAGGCAAGGAAACTTCCTCGCGCGTACTCAGGCGGTTGGCTTTTTTGTGTACTACGTGGAAGAAGTCCCCCACGTCCGAATCGGCCACTTTGCAAATCACCAGCACTTCCTCTTCGCCTTTTACCCCAATATATACCACGTCCGGGTTGTGCACATATTGCAGTTGGTTTTGTTCCAAAAGCAGCAGCGCCACTTTGGCCGGGTCTTTTTGGGCTAATTTTTTGAGGATATTATCCCCCTTAAATACTTCGTTCTGGGCAATTTTGGCCGGTTTTAATGGACGGACCAGTTTTTCCGCAAAAGCGTTAGTTCCGTTGAATAATAGCGTGCCTGCCAGCATAAGAGACAACATTAAAAAAGTTTTTTTCATAACTCCCCCTTTATTTACTACTTCTACACTTTTATTCTATTGAATTTTTGTCCGTAAAACCAGGGCCAAAAGGCCTATCTTATACAAGGGCCTTAAACACCCCGCTTCGTCGGCGGGGTGTTAAAAAATTAGCGGCTGCGGGTTTTGCCCAGCAGACGTAAAATTTCCAGGTACAGCCAGACTAAGGTAACCAGTAAGCTAAACCCGGCGTACCATTCCATATACTTGGGGGCGGCGTATTTGCCGGTCATTTGGTTGATAAATTCAAAATCTAAGAGGAAGTTAAACGCCGCAATAATACACACCACCACGCTAATGCCAATGGACAGCGGCGAGGACGAAGTTAAATACGCCGTGCTGACACCAAATAGAGATAAAATCCACGAGCCAATATACAGCACACACACCGCAAGCGTTGCGGCAAAAATCCCCTTGGCTAACCCGCTGGTTACACGGATAATTTGAAAGCGATATAACGCCAACATAAAGAAAAATACCAGGACCGTAATGGAGACTGCGTTAAACACAATGCCGTTAAATTGGGCGTTATACAGGGCCGACACCGCACCTAAAAGCGTGCCTTCCAAAAAGGCATAAATGGGGGCCGTAAACATGGAAACGGCAGGTTTGAAAGCCGTCCAAAACGCAAGACCCAACGCGCCAATAGCAATCAGCCACGAGTACGGTAGCCACGCTTGCGGGTTGGTCCAACTCATCATCCCCCCCACCACGCAAATCAGCAGTAGGAAAAATGTTTTGTTAATAGTGCCTTGCAGGGTCATGGTGGTGGCTGCGGTAGCTGCGCCGCGCACTAAGTGCATGGGCTCGTTTGATTCGTCGTGCGCGTAGCCGGCTTGGTGCTGGGCTTTGGCGCGTTTGAAAGCGTTTTCGTTAAACATAGGGTTTTGGGCCATAAAAAATTCCTCCTAATAAGTTAAGGCTATTCTATAAAAAATAGCGCAAAAAAACACGCCCGTTTTTTAATTAGAACGGGCGTGTATGCGTAAAACAAATTTTTACCTAACGAAAGGATTACGCCATAATTCCGACTCTGTGGTTGGATGTTTTTGGCGGAAGTATTTAGACAAGGTTTCTGCCGTTACCGCTTTTAGTTTGTTTTTGGCGTAGTAAGTGGAAATGGCCTGTTTTACTTCCGAATTTTCCGGGTCATTAAATAACGACAGGTTGTATGTAATGTAAGAATGGTCGGCGGAGCGTTTAAACACTTCCACCCCATTTTCATTAGAAACAACAGGGCCTTCACCTACGACATAAGAGGATTCAAAGAAAAATTCGTTTCCGAAATTTTCTCCACTAGCATATTCCCCAAATTTGCCCAGGTACACGTTAAACATAACAGAGGGGCCCAAGCTTTTTTTAGAAGCCTCTTCAACGGCTTTCCAACACTCCCCGTCAAAAGCCAGGGCACCGTCTTTGGTAAAAATCACCGCGGGACAATACCAGTAACGGTGTAGTGTATATCTTTCATTGTCGTCTGGCTCCTGTACTTCTAACCGTACCGTAATAAGGCGTTTGTCCCCGTCAATCTTAACAGGCACCGCGTTTTGGGCCGCTTGCACCTTTTGGGTTACGGCTTTTTGCAAGGCTGTAGTCTTTTGGGGTGCCTGAGCGGGATATTCCGCGCGTGCTACTGTGGTTAATACGGCTAAACAAAACAGTAATGCGATTAGTTTTTTCATAGCATATCCTCCTGTGTAACAATTATATTATAGCGCGTATTTTACAAAATTTCCAGTATGTTTTTTGTGGAGCGGTCTCTATGTAGCCGTTTGGAAATCTGCGCCCAGGCGGCCAGGTCCTGCTGCTTAATGGTGTGCTCAATAAAGTCCATGTCCGCGTTATTAAACATGGCAAACTCCGTAGAGGCTTGCCCGTCCCATTTTCTATGGGGATACGTCAGCATAACACCTGTGTTAATGCCCACCCAATAAATGTTTTGTTTCCAGGCAAAAAGCAACGGATCGTTTGAAAGGGTAGAAAAATCACCAAAACGTTCCTTAATGGTTACAGTATGGGTTGCCTCATTAAACGAACTTAGGCTACTTAGCTGTGCTATATTTAACCCAAAGCGGGAAGAGTTTACATGGAACGTTCCCATTTTTAACGTAAGCGGACTGGTGTGTGTAAGTGCCAACATATGTATTTTGGGCATATTTTTTACCTTAGCGGCCAGCGGAGAATTTTCGGGCACACGTACTAATAAGAAGTGTGGACTTAAAGTAAAACGCGGTTGTACAAACAGGTTACCCTCCATTTCAATTTGGATGTCATCCACTTTTAAGTATTTTTTAGTGTAGTCTTCTTCAATAAGCCCGGTAGGAAGTTTCTTCCCGTCTATATTTATGGTGTGGCGTCCGTTCCAAAGGCAAACAGCCCCGGCAATTAACCAACGGTTGCTAAGTGCATAGGCTTTACAGCCTACCGTGGTTGAGTAGGTGGGGACGCCGTGCAAGGTTCGGTATCCGGCCGAGTTTGTAAAATGTATGTCGGCATATTCCAGGTTGGTAAAGTATTGTTTCGTTACCGGGATTTCCACGGTAAGGGTAGCTTTGATTTTATTCGTTTGCGCTTGGGTGCGTTCTACCGCTTCTTGAAGAGCTTTGTGTTCTTGACGCGTAAGCAAGTACTGCGCGTGGCTGGGCAACACGAGCCCTAAAGTCAGAGCCAATAAAGCAATTTGTTTTTTCATAATATTTCCTCTACGTAAGTATTATAGAAGTTTGTATTTTTTAAAACCAGGGCCAAAAGACCTAGGGATAAATAGGTCTTTTCGGGTATCTCCCGCGGGTGTTTACCATACGGGCAAACCGCAAGAGGTATTCAGTTAATTAGGTGGCGCGGAAGTTGGGCGTGCGTAAAACAAAACCTCTCGCGGTTGTACACCGCAAGAGGTATCAGTTAATTAGTTAGCGCGGAAGTTGGCAGTGCGCCAAATAAAACCCCTCGCGGGAGTTTAACCGCAGGGGAGTCTTAGTTAATTGTTTGGCGCGGGCACTGCAAAAGTACGAAACAAACGAAAGTGCGCTCCTGTTTCCAAATTTGGGCCTAATAGACAAAAATCTGGGTGATTAGGTCTAAATATGTGGTTTGCTAAGTAACTTTTTTATCAGTTTAATCCGTCTCTCCCTAATTAGGCCCGAATGTATCCTTACCTTGCTCTTTAATTGACTAAAATAACC
>JAZRAH010000093.1:0-5326 GCA_045634505.1 Elusimicrobiaceae bacterium | reverse complement strand
TAATAACTATGTGATATTTACAATAGTAAACACAATGTCCCTGCTTATAAAGTTTCATACTATACATTGTAGCAGAAGATTCAGGGGGAACTCCCTCCACGGGCTCACGCCCGTGGGGTCAAGTGCGGTGCTACCTGAAACAAGTTCGCCGTGACGACGGAAAGAAGTACGGTTTTCCCCTCTCCTGCCCTACGGGCATCCTCCCCCTCCAGGGGGGAGGGGGAAAATGCAGAACAAGCGGCAGGGTGTGCTTTGCACCTCCAGGGGGGAGGGGGAAAATAAGGAGGAGATCCCCGATAGAGGCGTTCGGGGATGACGGCTTTATGGATGTCAGGTAAAACCGGATCTACAACGGCAAGATTGCTTCGCGTACGCTCGCAATGACGGCTACAAAAAAGGTTACTGGAAAAGGCTGTGGACTTCGGGCATTTCCAAGAGTTCTTTGGTTACGCTTTGAAATTCGTGCGCGGTGAACGACGCTACAATGTTGACGTGGAAAAGATTGTCTTGCTTGTTCACTTCGCTACGTAAAATACGGATGTTTTGTTTTTCAATTTGGGTGGTGATTTTTTCCACCACGTTCCAATGCGGCTCACACGTAATATAGAGTGTATCGTAATGGCGCAATTGTTCTACCCAAATGAGCGCACGGCGTAGCAACAGTTGAATCAGCAAAATAGCGGTAGTGCAAGCAGCGGCCCAAATAAATTCCCCATATCCTATCGCCATCCCGATAGCGGCTACAATCCACACGTTGGCCGCGGTGGTAAGGCCGGAAATTTTGTTACCGTCACGCAAGATAGACCCCGCGCCAATAAAACCTACCCCCGTTACAATTTGCGCCGCAATACGCCCCGGGTCGCCCCCGGCGTGGCCCATAATTTGGGACAAAATCGTAAACAGCATGGCCCCCAAGCAAATCAGGCAGTTGGTGGCAAAGCCGGCGGGCTTGTCGTGATATTGGCGTTCCATGCCTAGGGCACCGCCTAGGACCAAAGAGAGGAATATTTTGATAAGCATTTCGGTAGTCATACGATTATGATACAAATACCGACGGGAAAATGCAAGAGGGGGAAAGACGTCAGACGCGAAGTTGCGCTGTGCGCCACCCTCTCCCTCCGGGGGCGAGGGGGGAAAAAGGGGAAGATCCCCGAGTCCTGCGGACGGCAAAATCGGGGATGACAGCCTTGTTTGATGTCAGGCTTACACCTGACCTATAACCACAAGATTGCTTCGCGTACGCCCGCAATGACGACGGGATAAAAAACTACAATGGCGGTAAGGGGCCGACACCGTCTGCCGGGACGACATAGGGCTTTTTTAAATAACTTTTGGCCAGGTCATCAAAGCCCCATTTGTCCTTAAACGAAAGCACGTATTTGTATTGCGCTTGGGCTTGTGCGCGCTGGCCCAGTACGTCGTACACTTGGCCTAGACGCAAGGCGTTCCATACGCCCCAACGGCTCGGCTCTTGGTTTTTAATTTTGGCTTGCCCTTCTTCAAACAGTTGGCGGGCGTGCGCAAAATTGCCTTGCGCCATTTGGGCGGTGCCCAGGGCGGTGTAAGCGCGGGGGATGTAAATGTCTTTATAAAATTTATCGGTGCCGATTCGTTTTAAAAACTGGTTGGCTTGGGCGGTTACGTCGTCCAAGTGGCCGGTTTCGTACAGGCAGATAATTTCCACATAGTGCATGAGCGGATTGTTGGGAAATTTGGCACGGAGTTGGCGGATATATTCCAGGGATTTTTCGGGCGCGTAAAATGGATTGCCCCGGGTGTTTTGCACTTCTATTAAAATCAGTTTGGCACTGTCTGAGGTGAAGTGGGCTTTTTCGCGCGCGAGGTTTAAAAATTGGACCCCCTCTTGCGGATTGCCCTTAATGGCTACAATGGTGGCTAATATCTTGATGACCGAGGGCAACGTGCCCGCGTAATACTGGTAAATGCCCAGGCCAAAAAAAGCGTCGTAATACGTAGGGTCCAGCTTGAGGGATTTTTCCAAATTGCTAATGGCTTTGCGCCCCGCAAAATAAGACGTAATCCAGTTGCGGTTGCGCATATTAAACAGCGCACGCAACCCGTATAGCGCCCCAATGCCCATATAGCCGTTGGAATCCTGCGGGTTTTTTTTGATCCAGCGTTTGATGCCGGAAATGGAATCGTTCAGAATTTTTTCAAAGACTTTGCGTTGGGCGTCGTCGCTGGTTTCAAATTCGTACTCGTAGCGGCTCCAGGCGATCATGGCGTTGCCAAAATGCGCGAAAGGGTGGTCCGGGTAGTGTTCAAAGACCCAGGCAATGTTTTCTTGAGCGGTGTCAAAATCCAGGCTATATACGCCGTTAATGCCCACCGTGGCGTGGTGCATGACGTCGGGCGGGAGGGTGAGCTCGGCACGTGCCGGAGCCAAGGGAGCAGTTATAAAAAAGCAAACCGCTACCAGTACGTGCAACATTTTACGCATTATTTTACCTCAAGTTTATCTTTACCAAAATACGGCACTAAGGCTTTGGGGATGCGCACAGAGCCGTCTTTTTGTTGGAAGTTTTCCAAAATGGCGGCAAACGTACGTCCGACGGCTAACCCACTGCCGTTTAGGGTGTGGACATATTCCAATTTGCCTTGCGCGTTTTTAAAGCGCAGGCCCATGCGGCGGGCTTGGAAGTCCAAACAGTTGGAACAGGAAGAAATTTCACGGAATTTATTTTCGCTAGGCATCCAAACTTCAATATCGTAGGTTTTGGCGGAGGAGAAACCAATGTCCCCGCTGCATAGTTCTACGACGTGATACGGGATTTCTAGCTGTTTGAGGACGTCTTGCGCGTCCAGTACCATTTGCTCTAGCATCTCATAGGAATTTTCGGGCTTGGAGAGCATGACCAGTTCCACTTTGTCAAATTGGTGGTTGCGAATCAGGCCGCGGGTGTCTTTGCCGTACGTGCCCGATTCTTTGCGGAAACACGGCGTGTGCGCGGTGAGTTTAATGGGCAGTTCTTCCTCCGCCACCGTGCGGGTGCGGTTTAAGTTGGTAAGCGGAATTTCGGCCGTGGAGATTAAAAATTGTTTCGGCTCGCCGGTCAGTTCGTACATATCCTCCCGGAATTTGGGCAGTTGGCCAGTGCCTACTAAAATGTTTTCATTGACGATAACGGGGGGCATAATTTCGGTGTAGCCCTTTTTGGCGTGTAAATCCAACATAAAGGAAATGATGGCACGTTCCAGGCGGGCACCGTCCCCTTTGAACAACGCAAAACGGCTACCGGACAGGGCGGCGGCGGCTTCAAAATCCAAAATGCCCAGTTTTTCGCCAACGGCTTGGTGGTCTAGCGGTTTGAAGTCAAACTGCGGCAGGGGGATGGTGCAGGGAACGACTTCCGGGTTGTCGGCATCACTGGTGCCGAAGGGGATTTTTTCGTTGGGTAAATTGGGGATGCTTAAAAGCAAGTTGTCAATTTCCGCCTTGGCGGGTTCCAGTTCGGCCTCTTTGGCGGTCATTTCTTCTTTGAGCGCGCCGACGGCTTTCATGGCTTCTTGGGCGGCTGCGTCTCCTTGTTCTTTTTTGATTTTGCCGATGGATTTGGACATTTCGTTGCGTTTGGCACGCAGTTCTTCCACACGGGCTAAGATTTTTTTGTAGGCGTTGTATTTGGTTAAAACGTCGTCAATTTGGGCGGCCAATTCCGGCTTGCGCAGGGAAAGGCGTTTTTTGGTTTCTTCGGGATTTGAAATAATTTGTTTAATGTCTAACATAAAGTCCTCGTTATGAAAGGTTTAAAAAGAAAAATCAGCCCACGTAATAGGCCGGCTCATAGTTGTTTCTCCCGCTTGGCAAGCTCTTTGGTGAAGCTTTTAACAAGATTGCGGGCCAGGTAGTCGGCTGCGTCTAAGGGCAGTGTGCTTTCTTCACTGTCCGAACCGATCCATACAATTTCGGCCGTTTCTACGTCCACCAATTTGGCAATTAAGGCGACCTTGGCGTCAATGGTGTACGTTGTGGGACGCACGTCCACCGAGTTAGTATATTGGGTGCCCATGGGGCGTTGGTAGCCCACGTACGTGCCGTCGGGCATGCGCATAACGTCTTGACGCATAACGGGGCGCGATTCGGTGCGGCGCGAAGAGGTAAGGGTAAGCTCGGTACGGGCGGGCGTGTAAGAGCTGACCTCGCCAATAAGTAGCACATCTACGCCTAAAATGCGGCCAATTTCGCGTGTGGTGTCCGGCGATAAATAACCAGAAACGGAAATGTTATGCTCGCGCAAAATACTTTCTAACTGGGCACGTTCTACCACTTTAAAGCCGCTACGGATTAAGTATTTGGCAAAGAGGTTTTCCACCCCGTTTAGGTCCGCCCACGCGTTGGAAAATGCCATAATGCCAATACGGTCCATTTGGCTAAAATCATAACTGGGGCTGAGTACCGTTTTGGGAGTACAGGCCCACAATAACAAAGCGGCTAGAAAGGCGGCACATTTCTTCATACTAGTATTATATCAATTTAATACGGCAACGACCACCGGGGCGCGGGAGGAAAAATAAGGTGGGGATTTCCGAGTCCTGCGGACGGCAATATCGGCAATGACAGCTTTATGGATGTCAGGTAAAACCTGACCTACAACAACAAGATTGCTTCGCGTGCGCTCGCAAGGACGGCAGAGAAGGGTGTCAGGTAAAACCTGACCTACAACGGCTTAAAAAGCGATCAATAAGAATATGTGCAGTAATCATTGTAGCATGTGCCTTTTTTTCCTGTTTCTTTTTGACACAATTTATTGGGCAAATCCGTCGTCTTTGTGCTACGTACGAGGCACAAAGCAGGTTTGCGTGAGGACCTAGTTACATAAAAGTTCATCTCTGTATTCGATATCTTCTTCGTACAAGCAATATAACTTTGTTGTGTTTCATCCCAAATATAACACGATATTCCTTGCGGAGGAATTTTCTGTGCCTCTGTGTTTGCTCCTACATAGGTGCCATGTTCTAAGTAATACACATGGGCAAATTCCGCCACAGAACGCGTGGTAGCCTTTAAGGTGGAAAATTGGGCCCTGCCAACGGCCAGTTGGTATTGCGGGACGGCCACAGCGGCGAGGATACCTATGATAAGCACGACGACAAGGAGCTCGATGAGGGTGAAACCGGAGCGAAGCGGAGCCCTGAAAGAGCTTTTATTCAGGGCCTTCTCCTCTTTCACAGAACAACGAGATCCTGAATCAAGTTCAGGATGACGACAGGGGGTGAAGCCGTGGAGCCTTGTTAAATAAGGATATTGCCGAACTTGTTTCGGCATCTTCAACGCCTGTTGTTGCGGTCTTAGTTGCACAGCGGC
>JAZRAH010000092.1:0-10950 GCA_045634505.1 Elusimicrobiaceae bacterium | reverse complement strand
TTTAGTAAGTAATAGAAGACAACGCATTTGATGCGTAAGCAGTATTAGTAGGGACTATGTCCCTCCTGTTCAAGGCCCCCAGTTTCACTGGGGGTTCTTGACTTGTTTTTTTTTTTTGATATCTTGAAATGGTTGTGGATACTGTGGATAAGTTCGGCCGCCTATTCACGCAAGGCAAAAAGACTTTATAACGTTAGGCAAAGCCCTGACCTATAAAAAATTAAATGGAACTATAGGAGCACCAAATGAAAATAAAAAACAAGCAAGCGTTTACGCTTGTAGAGTTGTTAATAGTCGTGTTAATTATTGGCATATTGGCGGCGGTGGCCGTACCACAGTATCAGCTGGCGGTAGCGAAAAGTCGTTATGCTTCATTAAAAAATTTAGTTCATGCTATAAAAAATGCACAAGAAGTATATTATTTGGCAAATGGTTATTACGCTACTAAATTTGATAATTTAGACGTCGGTTTGTCAGAAGGAACATTAAATGATGATGGATATGTATATACGTATAATTGGGGAAGTTGTGGCCTAGGTGGAGATGCTGTAGAATGTAGGAATGTTTTAGTTGATTTAACTTATCAATTATATTACGATCATTCTTTTGCTCCTTACCGTGCTAATTGTAAAGTGGAAAATAACGCCAATACAATAGCACAAAAAATATGTAAAAGTGAAACTGGGAAAAGTGTACCAAGTTGGAGTAATACAGTAGCTAGTTCCTACCGCTATAATAACGAGGAATAATAAAACCCCCGGCATAGCCGGGGGTTTTACATCTAATAAACTACTTATTTATTCTTATGTTTTACAGGTTCGCCGTAATACGCTTTCAAGTACAGCTCCTTAATTTCGCTAATTAAGGGGTAGCGCGCGTTGCCGCCGGTGCACTGGTCGTCAAACGCAAGCTCAGATAGTTTATCCAAGTTGGCCAAGAACTCTTGCTCCGGGATGCCGTACTCTTTAATAGACCGCGGAATATTGAGTTTGTGTTTCAATTCTTCCACCATATCAATGAGTTTTTGTACTTTGGCATCTTTATCGTCGCCCAGTTTGTTGTGCGGCAATAAGAAGTCAATAATCTTGGCGTAGCGTCCTTTCACAAACGGATATTTATATTGCGGGAATAAGCCCTGTTTGGTGGGTTTATCCGTGGCGTTAAACTCAATCACGTAGGAAAGGAGCAGCGCGTTAGCTAGTCCGTGCGGCACGTGGTACATAGCACCCAGTTTGTGCGCCATGGAGTGCGACAAGCCCAAGAACGCGTTGGCAAAGGCCATACCGGCAATGGTGGCGGCATAGTGCATTTTTTCGCGGGCGTTAATGTTTTTGGCTCCTTCCGTGTAGGAGGCTTCCAAGTATTTAAATACCAGGCGCATAGCCTCCAAGGCTTGGCCCTCGGTAAAGTTGGTGGAAAATACCGAGGTGTAGGCCTCAATGGCGTGGGTTAATACGTCCAGGCCGGAGAAAGCCGTTAAGGATTTGGGCATATTTAAGACAAATTCCGGGTCAATAATAGCCATATCGGGCGTTAAAGCATAGTCCGTAATGGCGTATTTGGTGCCGGTTTTTTCGTCGGTAATAATGGTAAACGGCGTTACTTCCGAGCCCGTGCCCGAGGTCGTCGGGATAGCTACCATGGTGGCTTTTTTACCCAATGGCGGGGCCGAGTAAATGCGTTTGCGGATATCCATAAAGCGCATAGCAATATCTTCAAAACTCGTGTCCGGGTTTTCGTACATCAGCCACACCATTTTTCCTTCGTCAATGGCACTGCCACCGCCCAAGGCAATAATCATATCCGGCTGCCAGGAGTTGGCAATTTCTAACGCTTCATTGACGTTAGAAATGTTCGGGTCCGGCAGTACGTTGGAAAATACGCGTACTTTAATGTTTAAGGTTTCCAACACATCAATTACTTTGCGCACATGGCCCAGTTGTTCCATGGTTTTGTCGGTAATGATATAGGCGCGTTTTTTATCTTGCAGTTCCGCCAACGCTTGTTCCAAGGCGCCGCGTTTAAAGTAGATTTTTTGCGGTACTTTGTACCAGTACATATTTTCGCGGCGTTCCGCGACGGATTTTACGTTCATAAGGTGTTTGACTCCAATATTTTCACTGACCGAGTTGCCACCCCAAGACCCACAACCTAAGGTAAGGGAGGGAGCAAGTTTAAAGTTATATACGTCTCCAATCGCGCCCTGCGAAGACGGCATATTGATTAACGTACGTGCGGTAGGCATATCCTTGAAGTAGTCAATGTGGTCTTCGTTGGCTTCATCCGTGTAGAGTACCGAGGTATGCCCGGCACCGCCGTACAAGATTAAATCGCGCGCTAAATCGGCTGCGGACTTAAAATCTTTAGCTTTATAAAAACCCAATACCGGGGATAGTTTTTCGCGGGCAAAGGGTTCTTCGTCGCTTACATCTTTGGCCTCGGCGATTAAAATTTTGGTGTGGGCAGGTACTTTAATGCCGGCCATTTCGGCAATTTTTTCAGCCGTTTGTCCCACAATCCCCGAGTTTAATTTCCCATCTACCACAATCGTTTCCGCCAGTTTCTTGCGGTCCTTACCGGTTACAAAGTAGCACCCGCGGGCAATGAATTCTTCTTTGACTTGGTCATATACGCTTTCTTCCACGATGACGGACTGTTCGCTGGCGCAAATCATCCCGTTATCAAAGGTTTTACTCATAATAATAGAGCTGACCGCCATTTTGATATTGGCAGTGGCGTCAATGACTACCGGGGTGTTCCCCGCGCCTACGCCCAGGGCCGGTTTGCCCGAAGAATAAGCGGCTTTTACCATTCCGGGGCCGCCGGTGGCTAAAATCAAATTGATGTCTTTGTGGTGCATGAGCGCATTAGAAAGCGGCATGGTGGGGTTTTCAATCCAACCAATAATCCCTTCCGGCGCGCCCGCTTCCACGGCAGCATTTAAAACAATTTTAGCCGCTTCAATGGTGCATTTTTTGGCACGCGGATGGGGGGAAAACACAATCCCGTTACGCGTTTTAAGGGCCAGTAAGCTCTTAAAAATAGCGGTAGAAGTGGGGTTGGTGGTGGGAATCACCCCGGCAATAATGCCAATGGGCTCTGCCACTTGGCGGTACCCAAACGAGTCATCATCCGTCAGTACACCGCAGGTTTTAGTGTCTTTGTATTGGTTGTAAATATATTCGGAAGCAAATTGGTTTTTAATTACTTTGTCTTCCATGACGCCCATGCCGGTTTCTTCCACCGCCAGTTTAGAAAGCGGAATACGGTTTTGCGCGGCGGCAATAGCGGCGGCGCGGAAGATTTTATCTACCTGTTCTTGGGTATAAGTTGCAAACACCTTCTGGGCTTCTTTGACGCGGCTGACAATTTTGTCTAGTAGGACCAGTTCTTCTTTAGAAGCTACAGCAGGCGTAGTTTGTTTTTTTTCTGCCATAAGAGAATCTCCTTAATAATATGCAAAACATCAAAGTTGGATATTTTGTTATCTATATTTTATAATTTAGGGGGTGTAAAGTCAACATTTCCTCTTACCAAAAACTAATTAGAGTTTGACAATTTTACTTAAAATAAGTATTATGGATATTATAATATCCAGTATTTACAGAGGAAAAATAAAATTTATGAGCCTGTTTCATCCGCAAAAAGACATCAGCACCCAAACGATTCGCCGTTTACCGCAGTACTTACGTGTATTTTACCGTTTGCACGGTTACGGGCGGGAGTTGGTGTCCTCTACTGTGATTGCCGAGGAAACCCACCTTTTGCCGATTGTGGTAAAGAAAGACTTACAAGCCGTGGGGGCCCCCAGTAAACTGCGCGCTGGATTTAAGGTGGCCGGGACGATTACGGTCATTGAAAAATTTTTGGGGTGGAATAACCTCAATAAGGCTTTTTTGGTGGGCGTCGGCCATTTGGGGGAGGCATTACTTGGTTTTACGGGCTTTAAAAACCACGGGTTGGAAATTGTCTGTGCGTTTGACACGTCGCCGGAAAAAGTAGGCCAACGGGTGCACGGAGTACCGGTATATCACACAGCGCAACTGGCCAGTATGATTGCCCAAGAAAATTTGAAAATAGCGGTACTTACCGTTCCTGCCGCGGCCGCCCAAGGGATTACGGACACTCTTTTAGGATTAGGCATTAAAGCCATTTGGAATTTTGCCCCCGTGCGCCTGGACGTCCCAGACAACGTGGTAGTGCAGCAAGAGGATATCTCTTCCGGCCTAGCGGAACTGTGTGCCAAGCTAAAAAGTCATTAGTGGGGGTTGTTTTTTGCTCCTTTTTTCTATAGAATTATAATAAGTGAGTATATACCAACGTATTAGGAGTTGTTATGCGGTATTTTTTGTGTATTTGTTTGTGTGCGGTTGCTTTGCCTGTGCTTGCGTATAATGAAATAGTGCCTGCTATTTCTTATAATCCGTCCCGCTTAGGGAGTTATACCCATCTAAAAGCCGTAGAAAAGGCTACTTTACAAGGGGGGCTAAAAGTGGTGGGCGAAGCAGCCGCGGAAGATAGACCCACGGTAAATGTTTTTGGGGAAGTAACGCTGAAAGATGACAAACACCCGGTGGGTTCCTCTTTTGAGGAAGACAAGGTCAATAAGATTGCTACACTGGGCGATGACCAGGGCGGATTTGTAACGAAACAAAGTGGAGGAATTTTGCAAGGTAAAGGCGGAAGTTTTTATGCTGCCAACGGGTATTCTGGAACAGCAAACAGTAGTAATAATGGTCTTTCTGTAACCGTAAAACCGGGAGGAACGTTGAAAGCCACTAAAAATAATACCAGTGAGTATTCGTACATTGGGCAGTTTAGTGATAATCCTACATTGAACATAGACACAAATACGCTTGAACTTAAAGATACTAACACAATTACTGTATCAGCCCCCTCGTTTGCTATAGGTGGAATTATCATTAGCAACCCTAAGTGGACAAATGGGGTAAAAAAGTATGAATTTGTGGAGCGTGTAGATAGCAACGGAACACGCTACAAAATTTTGTCTGCTACTAAAAACTGAGATGCTCCCCCGTGTAAAAACGGGGGATTTTTATAATAAATTTCCTTGATAAAAAACAGCTTTAAGTTGCAAGTTGGGTTCTAATACCACAAAATTTGCCGCAGCCCCTACCGCCAGTTGCGGGGGGGCTATTTTTATATGTTGGGCCGCATTTGTACTGGTGCACCAAACGGCTTCTACTAGCGTATATCCGTTTTCCACCAGTTGCTTAAACGCACCTGGCATGGTAAGCGAAGACCCGGCGGTTACCCCGTCTGTTTTGCGTTTCCACACCCCTTCTTGCAAGCATACTTCTTCCCGGTTGGCGTAAAATGGCCCAACTGCTTGGCCCGTGGGTAGTAACGCGTCGGTTACCGCTGTAATTTGGGAGAGGGGTTTTACCTGTTTTAAAAGCCTAAGCAGGGCCGGATGGACATGTTTGCCATCCGCTATTACTTCACATGAAATTTTCGGGTTTAGTAGCGCGCCTCCCATTACGCCCGGGGCCCGCTGATGTAGTCCACTCATAGCGTTACCCCAGTGGGTAACCCCTTGCACGCCCTTTTCAAAAGCCGCTTGCATTTGCTCGTACGTGGCATTGGTATGCCCGGCTTGCACGCGCACACGGTGTTGCACACAGAACGAAATAATGGAATCTATCCCAGGCAGTTCCGGTGCGAGGGTGATGATGGAAATATGCCCTTGGGCGGCCTCATAAATTTGTTTAAAATCTTCTAAATTGGCAGGGGAAATGTCTTGCGGTTTCATGACTCCGGGTTTGTCGGGCGATAGAAACGGCCCTTCTAGGTGAAAACCCAAAATTTTAGCTCCCGTTTCGCGCCCTAAGGCCGGCACTAAACTGCGCAGTTGGTGGGCCATAAAATCCGGTTTGGCACAATATAAGGTAGGGCAAAAAGCCCCTACGCCTTGCCGGGCAAGCACTGTGGACATGTGCAGTAGGCTTTCCACCGTGCCTTGTTCCGGCCCATAGCCTCCTGCTCCGTGTATATGTAAGTCAATAAACGGGGGAATAATCAATGGTCTTGGTGCGCGGCAAGCCTGTGCAAGCGGGGCAATTTGCGTAATCATGCCGTCTTTTACCGTCAAGGCTACCTGTTGCAAAAGACCTTGCGGGGTAACTACATCTACAGGCGAAAGTGTTTGTTCGTTCATGCCGGGTCCTCCAAGGGAATTACCCACTGTTCGGCCTGGGGGTCTTGTAGGCGGGCTTGCTCTAACAGTTCTTGCGCGTGGCCGGAAAGCAACACGCACGCATCTAAATCGGCTAGTAGCGTGGCGTGCGGGTGCAATTTAAGCGCGGTAAGCGGCCAATCTAGGGTGGGCTCTTGCGTGATGAGATGTGAAAGAGCGGCCGCTTTTTTAACGCCGCGCGCAATAAATAGCAATTCTTTAGCGTCCAAAATTGTACCAATGCCCACGGTAATAGCTTGGCGGGGCACACGGGAAATATCATGCTGAAAGAAGCGGGAATTGGCTTCCAGGGTACTAGGCAGTAAATCCACCACATGGGTGCGGGAATTAAACGGGGTGCCCGGCTCATTAAAAGCAATATGTCCATTGCGCCCAATACCGCCTATAAATAATTGGACGCCCCCGGCTTGGGCAATTGCGTGCTCGTAGCGGGCACACTCGGCCTGTAAATCTGGCGCGTTGCCGTTAGGAATATGCCAGGAACTAGCCGGCATATGCACGGCGTCAAACAAATTGCGGTGCATATAACGGTGGTAACTTTGCGGGTGATCTTCGGGGAGTCCTACATACTCGTCCATATTAAAGGTAACTACGTGCTGAAAGGACAAGATGCGCTCTTTGGCAAAACTGCGTAGCAGCGCGTACATATCTAAAACAGTTTCTCCGGTGGGAAGCCCAAGTACAAAAGGTTTTTGCAACGTGGGGGCAAACGTGTTTACCGCTTGTTTCATGTAAGCCGCCGCCCATAAACCCACACTGATAGTTGTAACTACTAAGCGCATGTTTTCCTCTTGAAGTTATTATAGTATATTTTTGATAAAAAACAAGATGGGGCTTGACTTGGAGCCAACTCCAACTGCTACAATAGTAATATAGTTTATGGGGAAGGAGCTGATTTCGCATGGGCAACCCCGCCCCAATTGTACGAATGTGCAAAGCGCACCGGAATTATCCAAATTTGAAAGGGAAGTGTATGACGATCTCTGAGGTAAGTAAAAAATGTGATATTTCGCCCGATACCTTGCGTTATTACGAAAAAGAAGGTCTCCTGGGCGACGTGAACCGCACCCCCGGCGGTGTGCGCGATTATACGGAACAAGATTGCAAACAAATCCTGTTTGTAAAATGCATGCGCAGTGCGGGGCTTTCTATTGACGTGCTCCGCACGTATTTTGAGCTGTTTTCCCAGGGCAAACGCACCCTCAAAGCCCGGCGGAATCTGCTAGCCACCGAGCGGGAGCACTTGCAAGCGCGGCTCAACGAAATGCAAGCAACGCTTGCGCGCCTGGATTATAAAATTTCAGTGTATGATAAAGCCCTTGCTTCCAAAGACAAGGAACTTAAATTTTAAGGAGGAGTTATGAAGAAATTTGCTGTATTTGTAGGGGTCGTTATGCTGTGCGGCGCGTGCCAAACCCAAACGGGTAAACCGCAGGAAGTGGCGGCCACCTCTAAACCGGCGGTATATTTTACCAAAGACATTAGCCCGGAAGGACTGGTTAAAATTTATGACCAAATTTCCCAAAACATTGACGGAAAAGTAGCTATTAAATTCCATACCGGAGAGCCGCACGGCCCCAATATCTTGCCGGTACCCATGGTAAAAGCCTTGCAAGAGCATATCCCCAATAGCACCCTGGTAGAAACCAATACCCTCTACGCCGGTGGGCGCGACACGACCGAAAAACACCGCCAAACGCTAAAAACAAACGGTTGGACGTTTAGCAAGGTGGATATTTTAGACGAAGAAGGAACCGTTATGCTCCCTATAAAAGGCGGCAAACACTTTAAAGAAATGTCCATGGGAGGACATATTGTGAATTATGACTCTTTAGTCGTGCTTACCCACTTTAAAGGGCATGCAATGGGCGGTTACGGCGGCAGTATGAAAAACATTGCCATCGGCCTAGCAGACGGCAAAATCGGCAAAGCCATGATTCACGGCTCTACGCCCCAAAATAGGTGGGCTTCCTCCGGCGCAGGATTTCAGGAAAATATGGCCGAATCGGCCAAGGCCACCGTGGATTATTTTGGCAACAAAATTGTATATATTAACGTACTGCGCCGTATGTCGGTAGATTGCGATTGTGCGGGCACTTCGGCGGCTGAGCCCAAGGCCCATGATATTGGCATTTTAGCCTCTACCGATTTGGTAGCGGTGGACCAAGCCTCGCTAGATAAAGTGTATGCACTGCCGGAACACGAAGGGCACGACCTCAAAGAGCGTATTGAATCGCGTGAAGGCTTGCGCCAAATTTCGTACATGAAAGAACTGGGCATGGGTACCGGGGAATATAATTTAATTGATTTAGACGAGGACAAAAATGACTAAAAACTTGATTATTTACTATTCGCGCAAAGGCGAAAATTACGTGGGTGGGAGCATCCGCTCATTGGAAAAGGGAAACACCCAACGCGTGGCCGAGTTTATCCAAAAAGCAGTAGGTGGGGATCTGTTTGAAGTAGATACCGTGACTCCGTACGCCGCTAGTTATAATGCGTGCATTGAAGAGGCTAAAATGGAGCTACGCACCCATGCCCGCCCGGAGCTTAAAAAATATCTTACCGATATTGCCCCTTATGACACCATTTTTGTATGTGGGCCGTGTTGGTGGGGGACGTACCCCATGGCTATTTTCAGCCAGCTGGAAAAACTGGATTTTACCGGCAAAAAAGTAATCGGCCTAATGACCCACGAGGGCAGTGGCCTAGGCAATAGCGAGCGTGACCTGCGCAAATTATGTAGCGGGGCTCGTTTTGGAACTTGCTTAGCTATTACAGGCAGCCAAGCCGCCCATAGCGAGCCGGAAGTAGCCGCTTGGGCTAAAAATCAGGTACAATAAAAGAAAGAGTCTCAGGAGAACGTATGAAAGCATTACTGATTAACGGCAGTCCGCATAAAGCAGGTTGCACATTCACCGCATTAAACGAAATAGCCAAAACGCTTGAAAAAAATGGGGTGGAGGCGGAAATTTTCCATATCGGGGTCAAACCTATTGCCGGCTGTATTGCCTGTGGCAAATGCAGAGAAACGGGGCGGTGTGTGTTTGATGACGGCGTCAACCAATTAAGTGCACGCTTGGATGAATTTGACGCGATTGTCCTGGGCTCCCCCGTGTATTATGCAGGGCCCAGCGGGCAACTCTGTTCGTTTTGTGACCGCTTATTTTTTGTCAATGCGCCCAAAATGGCGGGTAAGTTAGCTGCGGCCGTCGTTTCGTGCCGCCGCGGCGGGGCAACGGCCGCCTTCGACCGCCTCAATAAATACTTTGGCATTACGAATATGATGGTTGTCGGCTCCCAATACTGGAACATGGTCCATGGGTTTACGCCGCAGGACGTACGCAAAGACAAAGAGGGCTTGCAAACCATGCGTACCTTGGCACAAAATATGGCATGGCTTTTAAAGTGCATTGAAAGTGGCAAAAATAACGGCATCTCTAAACCGGAATATGAGCCCATTACGTTTACCCATTTTATTAACTAGGTGGAATTATGAACTCAGTCATTTTGATTAACGCCAGTCCGCGTAAAAACGCCAATACCGCCCAACTCTTGCAAGAAGCGCAAAAAGGCGCGCAAGCGGCGGGGGCGCAAACGGAACTTATCCATCTGTACGATTTAAAGTTTACAGGTTGCCGTAGCTGTTTAGTGTGCAAACGCCAAGGGATGGCGCGCAATAAATGCTATTGGCCGGATGATTTATCCCCGGTAATTGATAAAATTTTACACGCGCATGCGGTAATTATCGGCACGCCGGTATATATGGGGGGTCCCAGCGCCCATTTTCACGCGTTGTATGAGCGGCTGGGCTTTTGTGTGCTCTCCTATGATGACCGGAGCAGCTATTTGGAAAAAGGGGTCAACGTGGGGCTTATTTACACCATGAACGCCCCTCAAAATTATTATCAAACGGCTATGCGCCCCACGTTTGAGCCGTTTGAAATGGGGTGCAAACATTTGCTCAAAGGGCACGTGTTGGCATACGCGGCGTGTGACACATTGCAAGTACAAGATTACAGCAAATACAATATGGCCATGTTTGATGCCGCGCACAAAGCGCACGTGCACCAAACGCAATTTCCGAAGGATTTGCAAAAAGCCTTTGAAATGGGCCAACAATTAGCCGTTTAAACGGCAACATAAGGAGCATATATGGCAAACTATCAAAAAGTAGAAATTGGCAATTTAGCCGAAGTAGGCACAAAATACGAAAACGGCAAAGCTTTTTTGCACGACGCACTAGGGCTAACGAGTTGTGAAATTTCGGTTAGTTTTATGCCGGCGGGGGTCAAGTTGCCGTTTAACCACAAACATAAACAAAACGAGGAAGTGTATATTTTCCTCAAAGGGACGGGAGTCATGAGCCTGGACGGGGAAAATATAGACGTAAAAGAGGGCTCTTGTGTGCGCGTATTGCCCCAAGCCGTGCGCAGCATGACGGCCACTACGGACCTGCAGTATATTTGCGTACAGGCCAAAGAAGGCTCTTTAGTACAATTTGGCTTTGGCGACGGCGAAATTTGCTAATACCGCTGTAAGTAAAAAACATTGCGCCCTTTGCTTTGGCAAAGGGCTATTTTTTTATATAATGGGCCTAATAGAACTTTTTTGGGGTAATACCGTCCTAGAAATGATTTAATATTATTTTTGGAGTCAGGTATGATAAAAAAGTATGCCGTAAATGTGGTAGTTTAAACGTTATTAAATGGGGTAAATACAAAGGCAAGCAG
>JAZRAH010000091.1:0-26047 GCA_045634505.1 Elusimicrobiaceae bacterium | reverse complement strand
GTTCCTTCGTTAAAGATTTTCTTTCGGTATTTGGTCGGTAGTACCAGGTGGTATGTACAATCATACACACAGTTACTTTGTCTTCTAAACTCTCTCATACATTTATTTTAGCAAGAAGATTTAGGGACTTGCACTGTATCCTCCGGCTTACGCCGGGGGAATTGTGAGCAGTAAGATTAAACCCCTCGCGGGTAGTACCGCAAGGGGTTTAGTAATCTTTTAGCGCGGGCGTTGCCGTTTGCAACATCACCGGGTATTATAGAAGATAAGATGATTTTTCAAAACCGAGGGCAGTTTGGCGGACAAGTTGCCCGAAGTTGTACTGATAGGTACTACGAGAGGCAAGGTACGTCAAAATGGCCCGGTTTTGAAAAATTGTATCGCTGCCCAAAAAGAAAGAAGGAACATTTTAAGGTGGAGATCCTGAATCAAGTTCAGGATGACAACATTTTTTGTTCCTTCTTTCTTTACGAATCTTCGCGTCCGCCGCGTATGGGTTTTTGCTAACTAAAACCCCTCGCGGGTGTAACCGCAAGGGGTTTCGTAATCTTTCAGCGCGGGAATGCCCGTGCGGCAAGCACTATTTCTCTACTTTTTCAGTGGGGACAATAGCCGCTAACTGCTTGTAGAGATCGCGCCGCCACGCATACTCGCTTTCCGCCCGTTTGATGAGCGTTTGGGCAAGCTGCGGGTTGTCGCGCATTAAGCCTTTGAAGCGGTTTTCGCCGCTCATATAATCGGCGAGCGGCAACGTCGGTGCGCCTAAGGAAGAATCCACGTGCAGCGGGTTCTTGCCTTCGTAGCGGGCCGCCGGGTTGAAGCGATACAAAATCCAGCGTCCGGCTTGTACCGCACGTTTGGCTTCGCCCATCCCTTTGGACATATCAATCCCGTGTGCAATACAGTGCGAGTACGCAATCACGAGGGCCGGGCCGTCGTACGCATCGGCTTCCGCCAAGGCTTGGATGGTTTGGTTCATGTTGGCACCCATGGCTACTTGCGCCACATAGATGTTGCCGTAGGTCATGGCAATCATACCCAGGTCTTTTTTGGGCATTTGTTTACCGCCCGCGGCAAACAAGGCTTTGGCACCTAGCGGGGTGGCTTTGGACATTTGACCGCCGGTGTTGGAATAGACTTCGGTATCCAGTACCAAGATTTTGATGTTTTTACCGGAGGCTAATACGTGGTCCAACCCGCCGTAGCCAATATCGTAGGCCCAACCGTCTCCGCCCAAAATCCATACGGATTTGCGGATGAGGTAATCGGCCAAGCTCAAAATGCGTTTGCAGGTTTCACAGCCTTTTTCGGCGTAACCTGTTGCAATCTTTTTAAGTTCAGTTACACGCGCACGCTGTTCTTCTACGCCCGCATCGGTGGTTTGGTCCGCGCTTAAAATGGCGTCAATCAAAGCGGCATGCTCTTTTAAACAGTCGGCTTTGGCAACTTCCAACGCAGCTTTAGCGTCGTGATTTAATTGGTCAAATGCGAGGCGCATCCCGAGCCCAAATTCGGCGTTGTCTTCAAAGAGCGAGTTCGCCCAGGCCGGCCCTTTGCCGTCTTCGCGTTTGCAGTAGGGTGTGGTGGGCAAGTTACCGCCGTAAATGGAGGAACAACCCGTGGCGTTGGCTACCGCTAAGCGGTCCCCAAACAGTTGGGTTAAGAGTTTTACATAAGGCGTTTCGCCGCAGCCGGCACACGCGCCCGAGAACTCAAACAAGGGTTTGCGCATTTGGGAACCTTTGACGGATTCCTTTTTGGTAGGCACCTGCGCTTGTTTGAGGCGCAGGAAGAAATCATAATTTTCAATTTCTTGGTCGCGCACGGAGAGTTGGTGTACCATATTGATGGCTTTTTGGGTGGCGTCTTGTTTGTTTTTGCCGGGGCAGTTAAACACACACGCACCACAGCCGGTACAATCTTCCACCGCTACTTGAACGGTGAATTTTTTACCGGCCAGGTCGGCTTTGCCATCCGCAGATTTGAACGCTTTGGGGGCGTTTTTCAGCTCGGCCTCATCATACGCTTTAATGCGAATCGCGCCGTGCGGGCAGACTAACGAGCAGAAACCGCACTGGATACAGGCTTCGGGGTCCCAGGCCGGTACCATGAGCGCAATGTTGCGTTTTTCGTATTGGGTGGTACCCGTGGGGAATACGCCGCCTTCCGGCATTTTGCTGGTGGGCAGTTCGTCGCCGCGGCCCGCAATCATTTCGCCTAAAACGTCTTGCACAAAGGCAGGCGCCGTGGCCGGAACGGGGGCTTTGGTGTGTAGTTTAGAAGAAACGGTGGCCGGGTATTTTACTTCTTGCAAGCCCGCTAAGGCCGCGTCTACGGCTTTGTAGTTTTTCTGCACGACTTCTTCGCCTTTTTTGGAATAGGTTTTTTCAATAGCGTGTTTGATGTCGGCAATGGCTTTTTCGGTCGGGATGACGCCCGCAATACCAAAGAACGCCGTTTGCATAATGGTGTTGGTGCGGCTGCCCATGCCGGTTTTTAAAGCAATTTCAGACGCGTCAATGACATAGACTTTTAACTGACGGTCAATGATGATTTGTTGGACTTCAGCCGTGAGGTGGTTCCATACTTCGTCTTTGTTATAAGGCGAGTTGATGAGCACCGTGGCCCCTTTTTTGGCTTTGCCAAGCACGTCGTATTTATCCAAGAAATCAAACATATGTACGCCGATAAAATCAGCAGATTGGATTAAATACGGGGCGCGGATGTAGTTTTTGCCAAAGCGGATGTGCGAGGTGGTCATAGAGCCCGATTTTTTGGAGTCATAGACGAAGTAACCTTGTGCGCAGAATCCGTTGGCAGAAATAATCTTCATGGTGTTTTTGTTGGCACCGACGGTACCGTCCGACCCTAAGCCGTAGAACAACGCGGCAAAAATATCGTTCGCGGCGTGGGATTCTAGCGTGGTTTTGGGCAAGGAAAGGCCGGTCAGGTCGTCGTTAATGCCGACGGTAAATTCTTTTTTGGGTGCGGCGGCGGCCAAGTTGTCAAAAATAGCTTTTACGTCAGAGGGCGTAAAATCTTTAGACCCAATTCCGTAGCGGCCACCCGCGATAAACGGCGTGGTGGGGAATTTGGCTTTGGCCTCTTCGGTTAAGAACGCGGCGCAGACGTCTTGGAACAGCGGTTCGCCCAAGGAGCCAGGCTCTTTGGTGCGGTCCATAACCGCCACTTTTTTAATGGTATTGGGGATGACGCGTACAAAGTCCGCAATAGAGAACGGGCGGAATAATTTGACTTTCAGCACGCCCACTTTTTGGCCTTTGAGGGCTTCCACGGCGTTTTGGGCCACGTCGGCACCGGAACCCATAATCACAATTAGGCGTTCGGCATCGGCGTCGCCAAAATATTGGAATAAATCGTAGCTGCGGCCGGAGATTTTGGCAAATTTAGCCATTTCTTCTTTTACAATACCGGGTACGGCGTTGTAGAATTTATTGACGGCTTCGCGTTCTTGGAAATATACATCCGGGTTGGCGGCAGTACCGCGCACGGTGGGATGTTCGGGGTTTAAACCGCGGGATTTGTGGGCGGCAATTAAATCGTCCGAAATCATTTCTTTCATTTGTTCTTTGGTTAAGGGTTCTACCATGTTGAGTTCGTGGCTGGTGCGGAACCCGTCAAAGAAGTGCACAAACGGCACGCGCGCACGCAAGGTGGCAGCTTGGGCAATCAGGGCCATATCCATGGCTTCTTGCGGATTGTCCGAGCAGAGCATGGCCCACCCGGTTTGGCGCACGGCCATTACGTCGGAATGGTCCCCGAAAATGGAAAGAGCAGTGGTTGCAATCGCACGGGCAGATACGTGGAACACGGTGGGGGTTAATTCACCCGCGATTTTGTACATGTTCGGGATCATGAGCAGTAAGCCCTGCGAAGCGGTAAAGGTGGTGGTTAAGGCCCCGGCTACCAGCGAGCCGTGCACCGCGCCCGAGGCGCCGCCTTCGGATTGAAGTTCGTTGACAGAGGGGATGTTGCCCCAGAGGTTGGTTTCGCCTTTGGCGCTTTTGGCGTCACAGATTTCGCCCATCGTGGAGGAGGGCGTAATCGGGTAAATAGCAATTACTTCGTTGGTAGCATGGGCGACGTGCGATACTGCGGTATTGCCGTCCATAGCAACTAGTTTAGCCATAGTGAGAAGTCTCCTTATTTAATTTGAAACGGTATTGCGCATAGATGCGCACACCGGACAAGCTATCCGGTACCGTGTATATTATAGCATTTTTAACATCTAAAAACAGCCACCGCGATATTGCATTAGGCGCACAAAATTTAAAAACAAACGGTTTTTAAATTTTGTTGCTTGCCAGCGATACAATTTTCCAAAACCGGGCCATTTTGACGTACCTGCCCGCTCGTAGTACCTAGCAGTACAACTTCGGGGCACTTGTCCGCCAAACTGACCTCGGTTTTGAAAAATCATCTTATCCGCTGTTGTACCCGGTGCTTGGGGAAGTATTGACTGCTCTACAGGCTTGGGATAAATCAGGGTACAGACTTTGTACTACATTATTTGCTGAGACTCTCCCCCCTGGAGGGGGAGAACGAGTGCGTCAGCACCGCAGAGAGGGGGGAAAAGTGACCCGAACTTTTGGTTGACTTGTTTTTTTTTTTTGGTACACTTTTTCCAGGCCGGGTAGGAGGGGGTATATCCCCTTATATCAAAACGCTGTATAAAAGATTTTAGAGCGTTTGAACGGTATTTATAAAGGAGAACGAAAGATGAAAAAAGCAAGTTGTAAGCGGGGGTTTACCCTCATTGAGCTCTTAGTAGTCGTGCTAATTATTGGTATTTTAGCGGCGGTGGCTGTGCCACAATACCAAAAAGCCGTTATAAAGGCACGGCTTACAGAGGCAGTTACCCACATGAAAACCTTGCAACAAGCCGTAGATGCCTACCGCTTGGAACATGGAGAGCCAACGGAAGGAATTATTGAGGATTTAACGGATATGCTACCTGTAAAAGTAGAAAGTGAGCATTTTCACTATAATCCTACTTATGATTCGGTGGAGTGTGGTGGTAGTAGTCCGTGTTGGGGTATTATTGCAAACGATATACCACAAAGATACTATACGTTAGAAACGGATTATGTGAATAGTGCCTGGGCAACTCCAAGCTGTTATAATACAAGTGAGACAGAACAAGGAGAACTGGCGTGCAAAATATTTGAACAAATGGTTCATCCGTAACTGTGCCAACATATAGAAGCCCCGCTCTATGAGCGGGGCTTGTGCTTTAAATCTTTTACAGCGTGGACAAATACCGCTCTAATTCATAGCTGGAGACGTGCGTTCTGTAACATTCCCATTCAATGTCTTTATTAGCAATGAATTTTTCAAACGTATGCTCGCCCAAGATTTGTTTGAGCAAATCCGAATGACGCGCGTAATTGACGGCTTCATATAAGTAAGCGGGTAACGTGTCAATTTTATGTTCGGCGCGCTGCTCTTTGGTCATGCGGAAAATGTTTTCCTCGGTAATGGGCGGCACTTGCATTTTTTGCTTAATCCCATCTAACCCCGCGCCTAACATGACGGCGAAGGTTAAATAGGGGTTACACGCCGGGTCCGGGAAGCGGCACTCAATGCGCGTAGCGTTGGGTTTACCGATTTTTACTTGCGGGATACGCACCAGCGTACTGCGGTTTTTGCGTCCCCAAGCGATATAGGCCGGGGCTTCAAACCCGGGCACTAAGCGTTTGTACGAGTTGACCCACTGGTTGGTTACGGCACAAATTTCTTTGACGTGGGCCAAAATACCGGCAATGTATTGGCGAGCGGTTTCGGACAAGTACATGGGATCCTGGCTGTCAAAAAACGCGTTAGAGCCGTTTTTGAAAAGCGATTGGTGGACGTGCATCCCGCTGCCGTTTACTTTGGCAATGGGTTTGGGCATAAATGTGGCATAGACGCCGTGTGCGGCGGCAATTTGCTTGACTACGGTGCGGTAGGTGATTACTTGGTCGGCCATTTTCATGGCTTCGTCGTAGCGCAAGTCAATTTCGTGTTGGGAGGGGGCGACCTCGTGGTGAGAATATTCCACGCGGATGCCCAGTTTTTCCAACATTTGCATGGTGTGGCGGCGGATGGCGTAAGAAGTATCTAGCGGGATGGTGTCAAAGTACCCGGCACTGTCTAGGGCCTCGGGGTGTTTGTCGTCCTTAAAATAAAAATACTCCAGTTCAGGGCCGACCATAAATTGGTCAAAACCTGCTTTTTTCATTTCTGCCAAATTGCGTTTTAAAATATAGCGGGGGTCGCCTTCAAATTGTTGGCCGTCGGTCGTTTTAATATCGCAGAAAAAGCGGCCAATGGGGGCGCCGGTTAAATCGGGCGGGAACATTTGGAAGGTGTCTAAATCGGGAATGGCTACCAGGTCGGACTCCCACACGCGGGCAAAGCCTTCTACGGAGGATCCGTCTAAGCCCATGCCTTCGGTCATGGCGTATTCAAATTCCCGGTAGGAAACGGAAATGGATTTGAGTTTGCCTAAAATATCTACAAACCATAGTTTAATAATTTGGATGTTGTTTTGTTCGGTGAGTTTTAAAATCTCTTTAATTTTTTCTTTTTCTTCAGCAGTTCGTTGGTACATATAATCTCCTTTAAATACTCTTTATTGTACTTTATTTGTTAAAAATAAAAAATCCCCTGTTTGCAAACAGGGGAAATCGTTAACTAGTAACACTTATATACCTACTTTACGGGCCCAGGCTTTCTGCAGGTAGGGGCGGCGGATGGTTTGCTTGGTTGCTTCGCTAGCGCGGCGGTAGACAGGGTCCAACAAATAAGGATATTTCTCAAAGGTGGCGTCTATATCTTGATTGCGGATAGATGAAAGTTCTTCCTCTGCCTCAATAAGTTCTTCTAAAGACAGTGGTTCATTAGTCAAGTCCGTTTTTGTTGCACAGGAGCAACCTTGTTCGTGCTGTTTGAGGGAAGATTGAACCACCGCTCGTTCTACCTGCGTTTCTAAGGATTGGTTAACCTTCGGGCGCGGCGTGCCTTGATGTTGGGCGGCCACGGGCAGTACACATAACATAGATACAAGTAAGGGATAATTTGTTCATATGTAATCCTCTATTTGTCTTCCTCTTCTTGCGGGAAGATAAGTTCCACTAAAACGGTTAATTCGTCCGCGGTTAATTTTTGGTTTTGTTCAAACAATCCCAGGGCGGAGACTAAATACATCCCTTTCATCATTTCGGAAACTTCGGGCAAGGTAAATTGATGCGCGGGCATACCGTACGTTTTAGCCATTTGCGCGTATTGCTCATTAAATTGGGCAATATCTATGCCGTTTAATGCCGGGGTTGCCAATTTGGTAAGGTTTTCGTCTAATTGGGTAGCATACGTGTTAAAGAGCTGTTCTTGTTGGGGGGTTAACTCGGTCTGGTTGGATTGTTGCACTTGCAGGCCAAGCTGGGCAATCTGTTTGAGCGGGGGGAGTACCTCTTTTTCCAAAGATTGTTGTAACTCTTGCATTTGGGCCGCATATTGTTGCAACAGCTCGGTAGAGGGGTTTTCCTCCTCTACGGGCGGATAAGCAAATACACTGGTAGATAAAACAGCAGCAATTAGAGCTAAAAAATATTTTTTTACGTTCATAAATCCTCCTTGTATGTACTTATACTATAATAGTGCGTGGCTGAATATCCAGGGCCTTTGGACCTAAATGGAAAGTGGGGCCTTTCTAACTTTTTGCTATAATGTAGCTATGATTATACCTACTATTATTGAAAAAAACGTCGGTTATGATATTTTCTCCCGCCTGCTCAAAGACCGCATTATCTTTGTGGGCGGGCGCGAAGGCGAAGTAGATACTGCTAGCGCCAATATGATTATCGCCCAACTGCTCTATTTGGACGCGGACGACCCCAACCGGGAAATCAACCTTTATATTAACTCCCCCGGTGGTATGGTAACTGCGGGCTTGGCTATTTATGATACCATGCAATTTATCAAAGCCCCCATTACCACCATTTGTATGGGCCAAGCCATGAGCTTTGGGGCCGTATTATTGGCCGCCGGCTCAAAAGGCAAACGCTACGCCTTGCCGCACGCGCGCATTATGATTCACCAACCGTTAATTTGGGGCGGAGGGATTTCCGGCCAGGTGACGGATATTGAAATTGAAGCGCAAGAACTGCATAAAAATAAAGAGCACCTGTTGGATATTTTGGCGCACCACACGGGGCAGGATAAAGAAAAAATCCGCCGCGATAGCGAACGCAACTATTATATGTCGGCACAAGAAGCCAAAGAATATGGGCTCATTGACGCAGTATTAGAGTTAAAAAAGTAATATTATTGTGATATGGTTGGAAAACCCCTCGTAAGAGGGGTTTCTTTTTTGTGTGATTGGAGAGCTTTTGCCTTGGATGAGGGTGTCCCGGCTCGGGGCTTGACACGTTTTTTTTTTTGCTATCATACTACCGTACGACGAAGGCATGAGGAGGTGTTATGTTAAGTAATAAAAAAGCATTTACGCTTATTGAGTTGTTAGTAGTGGTGTTAATTATTGGTATTTTGGCGGCGGTAGCGGTGCCGCAATACCAGGTGGCGGTTTATAAAAGCAGGTTGTCCCAAGCGTTTGTATTGGCGAAGGCTATTCGGGACGCCCAACAGGTATATCATTTGGCAAACGCTTCGTATGCCAAAACGTTGGAAGAATTAGACGTAAGTGCATCTGGGTGTACGCTAGATGCGGATGACAGTAGTAAAAAAAATACGTATTATGACTGCGCAAATAATGTTCGGTTACGGATATATATTGATCCGCCTAATGGAAATTATTCAGTGTATGTGGAGGTGCTTGGAACGGATGAAGAAAAAAGTCTAATGCTAGAGTGGAGTTTTAAAAATTCTAAAAGAAAATGTGTTTCAAATTTTACAGCAGGTCAAAAAGCCTGTATAAGTTTGGGTGGGGTTGAGTTTGCCACCAACTCCCTTGGAACTTATTATAACTTGCCTTAGTTCTATTTATTTTTCCACAGTAAAAATTGTGTACATAATCCGGGGTGTAAAATGCGCAAGAAATGATTTTCGGTGCGCGGGTTATGCCCTTTTTGGGACGTAATTACGGGTAAATGAAGCCCGTTTGTAAGGACGGTTGCGTGCGTGTCATCCCAGGGCATCCCGGGCCAAAAGGCAACGGCACAAGGGGAAATTTTGTAGAGTTTCTCCAAGCGGAAAATAGATTCTTCTAAAAAGCGGCGCGCTTGGGTGGGCTCCTCTTCCAGTAAGTTGCGCCCGTCCAGCCCTAGCGTGCCCACTTGGACTAGGCCGCTTTGGTGCATTTCTTTTAATTGTTTGACGGTAACCACGTTTTGCCAAGGCTCTTGGTAGGGGTCTTGCCAACGGTTGTACGTGCCCAGGGTATCCACCGCTACACATAAAGTAGCACAAATTTTGCGCGCTTTTAAGAGGGGGAAAACCTCCGTATAAAAAGATTGGTAACCCCCTATAAATGCCAGTAAAATAGGCTTGGCGGGTAGTTCGGTTTGCAAATCAAGCGGGGTAATAAACCGGTAGCCTTGCTTACTAAGTTTAGTAAGCTGTCTGTCCAGGCTTTTTGCGGAAACCCACTGATTTTTTAGATGGGAATTTGTAGGGGCAGTGCCTATTTTTTGATACGCTAAAATGGGTACAAATTGACTCATAATTTACTACGTCCGCGGGTGAGCTGTAAGTGATAGTCCCACAACGTTTCCCCGCCGCGCGGAAAAGCACGCAAAATGGATTTTTTCCCGCGCCAGGGCCATGGGTTGATGCCTTTTTTGGTACTAAAGTCCAACAAGTACCCGGCCTTAAATACCTGCGGGCGCACCCGCTTATCAAAGCCGCCTGCCCCATACGGATAGCAAAAACTTACAACGGGGACCCCTAACTTTTCTTCTAAAATTTGTTTGCTTTGCTTAATTTCTTGCCAAATTTCCTCATCCGACAAGCTGCGTAGCCGCCGGTGCGAAACGGTGTGCGAACCAAACGAAACGAGCCCGCTTTGGTGCATTTCTTGCACTTGCTGCCACGTTAAATAACCCGGTGTACCCATGCGGCTGGTAATTAAGAAAATCAGCACGGGCACTTGATATTTTTGGAGTAGAGGGAACAGGGTAGTGTAATTGTCTGCGTGGCCGTCGTCAAACGTAAGCAATACCGGCTTAGTAATGTGGGTGTGCCCGGTTTGGTAGGCGTGGACAATGTCGTGTTCGCGGACGGGGGTATAGCCGTGTTGTTTTAAAAAGAGAAGCTGTTTTTCAAATTGTTGCGGCGCAATAGTAAAGGGATATTGTTCGTTTTGGGGGTCATTTAAAATACCGATATGATGATACATCAGGGCCACAAAACCGCGGCGCGGGAGCCAATACCACGTGCGGCGCAGGGCGGGATATTTCCAAAAAAAATATACTACGCCTAGCGCAAGCAGCAGCAAGGCCCCGGTCATTTATCCTGCTCCAACTGCCACAATTTGGCGTATTTTACATACACGTAATAGGTGGAAAAACTGGCCCACAACAGCCCGCGCATACCGTCTAAAACACCGAGTTTGAGTACGTAGCGTTTTAAAAACTCAAACGGCAGCGTAAGTAAAACGCGCAGTAAGCAAAAGCGGCGACCGTTTTGGTGGAGCTGGTTGGCCGCGAGGGAGGTGTATTTATTAAATTTGGTAAAGTAGGCCTCAATGGTATCGTACGAAAAATGATTGACCGGGTGTTTAAGCGTAGCCAGGGGGCCTTCTACTTCTAAACCTTCGTGCACCAACCCCCCTATATAATGGGCGTTGGCCGTGCGTACCAGGCGCAAATGTTTCTCTTTATTGAGCCCGCTAAAACGCATCTTTTTACCCAAAAAATAATTGCAAAACGGTAAATAATACCCGGCGGTTTGCGGGGCCTGTACGGCGCGTAAAATTTCTTCTTTTAAGGCGGGGCTAAGGCGTTCGTCCGCGTCCAAATTAAGGGCCCACTCGGTAGTTACTTTGGAAAGCGCAAAATTCTTTTGGTTGGCAAAACCGTCAAACGTGCGCGTATATACGCGGGCACCCAGGTCTTTACATACTTGGGCGGTGTTGTCGGTAGAATCGCCGTCAATCACTACGACTTCGCTCACCAGCCCTTGCGCACTTAAAATGCACGGCGCAATGCGGGGAGCTTCGTTCTTGGCAATAATAAATAAGCTAATACGCGGGGTATTCATAGAGTTATTATAGCATTTTGCCCGATATAAAAGGGGTAACCGCTGTAGCAGGGTTTGGGACTACAGCGGTTTGGGATGAAATTTAAATTGTTCTTGTTACACTTATACTATAGTAATTTGCACGTGGAAACAACAGGGTCCTAAGGCCTAATTTTTTTGGAAAAAATACCTAGGCCCAGGTGGGCCCAATGTGCTATAATAAAATAGGACTTTACGAGGAGAAATCTATGAAAAAAGTGTGGTTAGGGGGCCTGTGCCTGGGTTTAATGGGATGTGCCGGGTTAAAAACATCTTCGGAATATGTGGCGCGGGCAAACGGATTTGTAAAAGACGGTAAACCCGCCCAGGCAGTGGAGGCCTATAACCGGGCCGTGGTGCTTAACCCGCAAAATTTGGACGCGTACGAGGGACGCGGGGCGGCCTATTATTTTAAGGGGCAATTTAAGCTAGCGCAACAGGATTTTGAACGTGTCCTGCAAGCGGACCCGTACCGGGTATCGGTCTATACGGCGTACGCCAGTGCGTTGGCGGCCCAAGGTAATTTTGAGCAGGCGTTAGTAGCGTTGGACGTGTCTGCCCAATTACGCCCCCACCAGGCAGAAACCTATTTTGCCCGGGCCGGGGTCTATTATATGTTGGGAAAATACGATTTGGCCGTAGCTGATTACACCCGCACGTTGCAGTTGCGCCCGGCGGCAGATGTGTTTAATGCCCGCGGCGCGGCGTATTTAAAATGGGGAAAGCGCGCGCAGGCCGAGCAAGATTTTAAGACGGCAAAAACGGCTCATATTCCCCAACACTTAAATGAGTTGGCGGGGTTATAATAACAAAAAACTTGCACAATTTAGCCAGGTTTGTTATAATAAATAAGTACCCTTTACGTCACCGTAGCTCAGCTGGTTAGAGCGATTCTCTCATAAGGAATAGGTCGGTGGTTCGAGCCCACCCGGTGACAATTTTTTAGGACGAGTTTGTTCGTCCTTTTTCTTTTTATATGAATTTTTCGTGCAAAAAGAAACAAAATGTACTATGATGTACTTATGAAAAATACGTGCTTTGTATTAGGTTTTTGTTTATGCGCCGGATGGACATGGGCGCAATCTACTTGTGAAACCCGGGTGGATGCGCACCAGCAGGCTTCTACTATGCAGCGTGTGCACTATTGCTTGAATGACGAGCAAGCGGCCTCTGCCGCTACCAACCCGGCGATGGTGTTTTCGGGCGTGAGTTCCCCCAAAGAACAACCGGCTGTGCAACCTACGAAACGGCACGATGAGGCATTGGCGCGGCCCGGTGCCTTTAAACCCAAACGGATCCGTGTCTCCCAAGAGTTTGTGCCTACGCGGCAGTTCCCTCAGTTAGATGACGGACGGGTAAGTCAACAAGAAATTTACGCCAAGCAAAAAGCTTTGCTAGAAGGGAAAGAAATGGCGCAAGCAGCCGTTGACCAAAGTAGCTGTACTATATCGGAACAAGAAGTGGAAACAGTAAGACGCCCCGTATTAAAACAAATGACGGATGCGCCTGTTTTAGCGGAAAAACCTGCCCGCAAAACAAAGCGCACGCATAAAAAAACAATTACAAAAACGGTAGTAGAAACAAAACAACCGCAAAAAGTGCAAGAAACAGCCCCCGCAGATAGCGTTTTAGTGGACGTATTGGATGAGGTCCCGCAAGGGCAGGATATTGCCGTAGGCACGGCCTCTTATGCGCCGTCCGGGCAGGATATCCCGGTGGGGACTGCCTCTTATGCACCCGTGGAAATAGCGTATGATGAATATGTGCCGGTAGAGGCCGAAGAAATCCCAGTAGGAACGGCTAGCTATGCACCTGCTAATTAAGGGGGAAATTATGGAAAAATTAAAAATTTATTTTAAAACACCGTACGAAGAAAAAGGAATCATTAAAGCCACCCTGGATATGTGCTTGCGTGCGCTTACTGTGGTAACGTGGGTGTATTTGGTGGTTGTTTTGGGCCGCTTATTGACGGACGCTGTATTGCACGAATTTAACCCCATGATGCAGGTGTGGTGGTTTGCGTACTGCTTTATTGTATTTGTAGGTGGTACGTGGCTAGCGTATATTTTGCTCTTTGTACGTAGCTATTACGAAGCAGAAGAATAAATAAAAGTTTTACGCGTAATAAGCGGCCCCTTTATAGGGGCCGCTTTGCTGATAGAACAGCTTTTAATGTCCATCACAACCAGGGTATGGGTATTCCCAATATCCATTGGTACTTTTATAACCATTATGGCCTGTTACACTTTTACATACTTGTTTTAAATAGGTATCATTTTCGTGTTCTATGGCTACTTTGCAGTGTCGGCATCCTTCGGGAATAATAGAACTGGACCCAGACAATTGATCTAAATATCTACCGTAGCTCATGCCGGAGGATTGTGAGTGTTCTATAGACACGGCAGGTCTTCCTCCTTCTGGAAACCACCATTCTACCACTTGTATATTACTAGGTATTTCAATATCTAATTTGCTAAGGTCATCCGTGTAACTTCCATTGGCCAGGTAGTATATTTCTTCTGCACGGTGCAAGTCCTCCCCTAATGTTACTAATTCGGCATAACGTGCTTTGGCTACGGCCACTTGGTATTGCGGCACGGCTACTGCTGCCAAAATACCAATGATAAGTACCACTACTAATAGCTCAATGAGCGTAAATGCACTATTAGTATATAAGGCTGTCATCCCGTACTTGATACGGGATCTTCCACGCATGTTGTTTACTAACTGCAACGGCAAGCGTTGAAGATCCTGAATTAAATTCGGGATGACCTGTATTTTTATAACTTCGTTTTCTTTTTGCATAGTATAAGTTCCTTTTTGATTAAGCCGGGCCCCACAGTGACAAAAAAACGACTGCTCCTGTTGGGCCATCGGAACTGAACCACAAACAAGACAGTCGCGGTTTACCGCTTTTCAGCGGCAAACACTCGACCTAAAAACCCGGGTTTCGACGCCGTGCTACTAGGTCTCTAACGACTATTCTTGGAGTTCCGATGTGTTGAAATTTTTTTCAACCCATTGTATTCTTCATACAATCCAAAAACAGATTATAAATTGTGTAGTTACGCGCTTGTGCGCGGGGATACGTCCTCCTCTTGTAAAATCAAAGTCATTATATCAAATTTAGGTGAGTGAGCAAGGCGGCGGCGGTTTGCTTGTCTTGGGCCAGTTGGGCTTTGAGGGCGGGTAAGCCGTCAAACTTTTTTTCGTCCCGTAGTTTGCCGTAAAACCATACCGTAATTTTACGCCCGTAAATGCTTTGCTTAAAATTAAAAATATGTACTTCCACTAAAGGCAACAGCGTGCTAAGCGTATTGACGGTGGGGCGAAAGCCAATGTTGCAAAATCCGTCGTAGATTTTAGTACCTACGCGTACTTTTACCGCAAATACGCCCAGAGGCAAAATTTTGTAAATGCCGGTGTCTAAATTGGCGGTGGGGTAGCCCAGTTTGCGCCCTAGTTTGTGCCCGGGAATTACCGTGCCTGTTAGTTCGTAGGGGCGGCCCAAGAGTGCGTTAGCGTGGGGAATATCACCCTGGGCTAAAATTTTGCGGATGAGAGAGGACGAAATTTTTTCGGTTTCCTCCTTATAAAAGGGGGCGACTTCAAAAGGGATATTTTTGTTGGCGCACGCTTCGCGTAAAAAGACGGCAGAGCCGGTGCGGTTTTTGCCAAAGGCAAAGTCCGCCCCAATCAGAAGCCCACCGCAGTCAAAATTGTGAAGCAGACGGTTAAAAAATTGTTGGGGGGATAAACCGCGCACTTGCCTAAAATCCAGCGCGTAGGCCGGCATGCCTAACTTTTTTAAAATTTTCTTTTTTTCTTCGGGCAGTGTGAGTACCGTCATTTCCGGCCGGGGGCTTAACAGCGTTTTGGGGGGGAGCGGAAAATACAATACGAGCGGTTTTAATTGGTGCAACGCCGCGCGGGCCACTACTTGGTTAAAAAGTTGCTGATGCCCGATATGGACCCCGTCAAATGTGCCGATTGTCAGTAAATTTTTCATACCGTTTGTACCTGCGCGTAAAGGGTATCTGTGGGGCAATTTTTGAGTAAATTGCCGTCAAAGGCGTTTTCCACCCGGTATGGCCCAATGGCGGTGCGGCGCAGTTGGGACAGGTGGCCCACGGTGCCCAGTTCTTGGGCCAGTTGGTGGCCCAGGGAACGCACGTACGTGCCGCATGAGCCGGTAAGCGTAAAGGCGATTTGGTCCGGCGTAGGCTGGGAAAGGTTGCTCCACTCCACGCGCACTTCACTAAAGCGGGGTTCCAGTTCTACCCCTTTGCGGGCAAGGTCGTACATCTTTTCGCCCTTGATTTTTTTGGCACTAAAGGGGGGAATTTGTTGCAAAATAGTGCCGGACCATTTTTGCACCGCCGCTTGTAGTGTGGCGGGCGTAACGACGGGGACCGGGGACGCGCTTACAAAGTTTCCGTAACGGTCCCACGTGTCGGTTGCTTCGCCCAGTTTGAGGGTGGCTTGGTAGGTTTTAGAAAGTTGTAAAAATTCGGGTTGGCGTTTGGTCGCTTCGCGCCCGACGAGTAAAATTAACAGCCCGGTGGCCATCGGGTCCAACGTGCCACTATGCCCAATGGTTTTGGTACGCAAGATGCGGCGCACAATGGCAATGATATCGTGCGACGAAAAATCCGCCGGTTTATCAATCAGCAAAAGGCCGCTTTTTTGCGGCTTAGGCAAGTTCTTTAACGACATGGGCTACGTGGTTGGCTAGTTCCTGGGCTACTTGGTGTAAGGGTTTGCCCGTTACTTTAAATCCGGCCGCGCGGGCATGGCCTCCACCGCCAAAGGTTTGGGCAATTTTGCTTACATCTGCCGCCCCGCGGGAGCGTAAATTAACGGAAATTTTATCGGGCTCTTCTTTCAGAAGGGCAGACACTTCCACCCCGGGAATCATGGTGGGTTGGCTGACAATGCCTTGCGTTTGGGCGGGGGTGGCACCCAGCGAATCAAAATCGTGCCGGGTTAAAATAATTTCACTGTATTTGTTGTCAAAGCGAAGTTGCATTTTCTCTAGCGCACGGCCCAGTACTTTTAGCTCCAGATACGGTTTTGTAAAATAAATGACTTGGTTGATTTTATTTACGTCGGCCCCTAACGCTACTAAGGCCGAGGCCACGCGCAGGGCTTCGGCGGTGGTGTTGGAGTGGACAAAGCGGCCTGTATCCGTTACTACGCCGGTGTAGAGGCAGGTGGCCTCAGCGGGCGTGGGTAAAAAGTCCCCGCCGGATTCTTCAAAGAGTTGAAATATAATTTCCGCCGTGCTGGACGCGCCCGCATCAATATGATTGACGTGCCCGTAGGCGGTGCTTACTAAATGATGGTCAATGTTTACAAGGGTTTTGGCAGCGGTTAAAACGGCTTCCAGGTCGCCGCCGCGTTTGCGGTCGGAACATTCCAGTAGAATAACGGTGTCAAAATCAGGTTGGGTGGGCAGTTGCCCTACGTGCAAGTTGGAAAAACCGGGCAGAAATTGCAAATCTGCCCCCACGGCGGGCGCGCAATAAGCATAAACTTGCTTGCCCATGCGCTCTAACAAAGAAGTAAGTGCCAACGTGCAGCCTAGCGAGTCCCCGTCCGGGTTTAAATGCCCGGCTACAAAGAACTTTTCCCCGGCGTGTAAAGCATGCCAGACTAGCTGCAAACTTTCGGCCCTATTTTCCATCGCGTTTTTCCTTATCAATAATTTGGAAAATGGATTCCACCCGGGCGGCTTTTTCGGGGGTGTCGTCGTACTCAAAGCTAAAAGACGGGATGCGCTTTAAATGTAAGCGTCCGCGCAGTTGCGCACCTATTTCTTTGCGCAGCAGCGAAAGGGCCTCTTGCGTTTTTTTGCGGTCTTCCGGCCCGCCAAAGACGGAAAAATATACTTTGGCACTGGCTAAGTCTTTAGCTACGTGTACCGCCGTAATGGTAACAATGCCCCCAAAATTGCCTTGTGCGGCCATTTTGGTTACCAGGGTGTTAATTTCTTCTAAAAATAGTGCTTCTAAACGTTTTACTCTGTCTATCATACCTATATTATAGCAATTTTGGGCAAGCGGATTTTTGTCAAGGCCCATTTTCAAAAGAGGCCTGGGTTTTTGGGAAAAAATCACTAGACTAAAATTAGGAAGTGTGCAGGTTGGCATTTCCTAAAAATTATGTATTATAGGAGAAATGTTATGAATACGAAAGGTTTCACGTTAATTGAGTTACTGGTAGTGGTACTCATTATCGGTATTTTGGCGGCGGTCGCGTTGCCCCAATATACCAAAGCTGTAGAAAAATCCCGCACCGCGGAAGCCATGCAACTGTTAGGCGATATTGCCACGGCAGAGCAGTTACATTATATGGCGAAGGGTAGCTTTGTAACGGCTGTTTCGGCAGACAACTTGGCAGAGTTTGACCTGGCCTTCCCGGGCTTTAATGCCCAGTGTGGTTCAGCCAAAGAGGCCGCTATTGAAACAAATAGCTATTGTGTGGTGCTAGCCCCTGACGGAACTGCTGTAAAGGCTACGGCTAAACGCAAGGACGGGGCTTATAGTGGAGGAACCTTAACCATTAAAGTAGAGCCGAGTGGTAAAGTTAGCCGCGGAGGATCGTTCTCAGATGGTAGCGACAGCAAACCAATCTTGGCCCCACAGTGGAAATAGTTTAAAGACTATTTGTAAAACCCCGCCCTTTGTGGACGGGGTTTTTTATCCGTCATTCCCGAAGATTGTAATCGGGAATCCCCACCTTGTAGAAACAGCAAAAGGAGGAGAGGACCGATAGGGACATGCGGGGATGACGCTTTATTGGCCCCCCTTACGGCCTTGCAGGCCACTTTCCCAAAGAGGAAAAAGGGCTTTATTAACAACCCCCCTACCCGGCTGCGCCGTACTTCCCCCACAAGGGGGGCAGAGAAAAAAGCACAACGGCAGCCTAGGTACCGCAAGGGGGTAGAGAAAAAGGAGGAGAGGACCGACAAAGACACGCGGGGATAACGCCTGTATTAGCCCCCTTACGGCCTTGCAGGCCACTTTCCCAAAGAGGAAAAAGGGCTTTATGAACAACCCCCCTACCCGGCTGCGCCGTACTTCCCCCACAAGGGGGGCAGAGAAAAAAGCACAACGGCAGCCTAGGTACCGCAAGGGGGTAGAGAAAAGGAGAAGAGACCCGACAAAGACACGCGGGGATAACGCAACATAAAAATCCCCTTGCAAATTGAAAAAAATATGTTATACTAAACGTATGGGAACGGAAACGAACCCATAAACTTGTAGGAAATTAAAAGGAGAATAACTTATGAAAAAAGGTTTCACCCTCATTGAGTTACTCGTAGTAGTACTCATTATCGGTATCTTGGCCGCAGTAGCCCTGCCCCAATATACCAAAGCCGTAGAAAAATCCCGCGCTGCGGAAGCGATGCAAGTGTTGGGCGACTTAGCCACGGCTGAACAGCTGTATTATATGGCAAAGAATACCTTCGTCACTGCGTCCTCGGACACGGAATTGGATAAATTGGATCTTTCCTTCCCGGGATACAATGCCGCTTGTGTGGCGAACGGTGCCGCTGGCGCTAATGCTATTGAAACCAATAGCTATTGTGTAACGTTAGCTACGGGTGGTACAGACAGCAAATCTGTGGTTGCCACGGCTACGCGCAAATCCGGTACCTATGCTGGCAAAACCTTGACGATTCAGGTAGATCCGGATGGTAAAGTAACCAGAGGTGGAAGCGATGAATTGAAAGCTTTAGCTACCACCTGGGCTAACTAATTAGCGTCCGTAACAAGTATTTACCCCGCCCTTTGTGGGCGGGGTTTTCTTCGTCATTTCCGGCCATCATCGGGAATCTTAACCACTACATACAGATTTCGTTATAGAGATCTCGCCAGGCAGGGTTTGTTTTATTGATTAAATGTTCTTTCCAAGCACGATTCCAAGTTTTTAACTGCTTTTCTCTTTCTATTGCTTGCGTGATGTGTGAAAACTGCTCATAATATACTAATTTTGATAAATTATAATCTGCGGAAAATCCCTTTTGCATTTTGTGTTTGTGTTCATAAATACGTCTGACTAAGTTATTGGTTACTCCAATGTAAAGTACAGTATGGTAGCTGTTAGTGATAATGTAAACGTATGACATGTTTGTATTGTAGCAAAAAGGAAAAAGACATCCAAAAAATTCGTCATTCCCGAAGGTTGTAATCGGGAATCCCCACCGCATAGGATAATCATAAGGTGGAGATCCTCAATAAAGACACTTGAGGATGACGGCTTTTTATAATTCGTCATTCCCGAAGGTTGTAATCGGGAATCCCCACCTTGTAGAAGCAGCAAAAGGAGGAGATCCCCGATAGAGGCACTCGGGGATGACGGATGGTAAAAAGGTAAGTGGAGGAGAGGCCCAATAGAGACACGTGGGGATGACGCCTTTATTAGCTCCCCTTACGGCCTTGCAGGCCACTTTCCCAAAGAGGAAAAAGGGCTTTATGAACAACCCCCCTACCCGGCTGCGCCGTACTTCCCCCACAAGGGGGGCAGAGAAAAAGGAGGAGAGGCCCGATAGAGACATTCGGGGATGACGCTTTATTGGCACTCGGGGATGACGCAAAATAAAAATGCCCTTGCAAATTGGAAAAAATATGTTATACTAAACGTATGGGAACGAAAGTTTCCATAAACTTGTAGGAAATTAAGGAGAATAACTTATGAAGAAAGGTTTCACCCTCATTGAGTTACTCGTAGTAGTGCTCATTATCGGTATCTTGGCCGCAGTAGCCCTGCCCCAATATACCAAAGCCGTAGAAAAATCCCGCACCGCCGAAGCGATGCAAGCGTTGGGGGATATTGCCACGGCTGAACAGCTGTATTACATGGCAAAAAATAAATTCACAGGCAACTTAAATGCCTTGGATATTACTATGCCTGGTATAACTTCGGATACTAATACGTTTACCACAAATAGCTATACCATTGCAACCACTGCCCCTAACTCGGCTACAGAAGATGATGGTTCTTCTGACTTTGTAGCTACAGCTACACGCAGAAGCGGTACTTATGAGGGGGCTTACCTGCAAATTACCGTAAAACCGAACGGGGAAGTAGTGAAAGAATGTGTTGCTAACGACACTAAATCGTTGGCCGCATTAGCTCCTACCTGGTGCCCTAACGGGGATACCACAGCCACAGTAACGCCTTAGTGTAATTTAAGGATTGTACTAACCCCGCCTGTTCAAGGCGGGGTTTTCTTTATCCGTCATTCCCGAAGGTTGTAATCGGGAATCCCCACCTTGTAGAAACAGCAAAAGGAGGAGATCCCCGATAGAGACATTCGGGGATGACGCTTTATTGACACTCGGGGAGGACGGATCGTTTTATAGGTCGGGTGCTAACCCGACTATTTAGCGGCTTGGTTTCGGCTTACGTCAGGTTTACACCTGACCTATATTTACTTGAAGATGATAATCAGCCCTCTTTACTTTTTGACAAATGAGCTGTAAGTTAGTTTTATAGGTCGGATGCTAACCCGACTATTTAGCGGCTTGGTTTCGGCTTACGTCAGGTTTACACCTGACCTATATTTACTTGAAGATGATAATCAGCCCTCTTTACTTTTTGACAAATACGCTGCAACTTGCTACAATATATATGTTCTAAGATAGAACGGCTTGGTAGTTCACAAGCCGTTCTTTGTATAATAGGAGGGCACATGAAAGACCCTAAACTCATAGAAGAAACCGTAGCCAAAGCCTTAGCCGCGCAAAAGGTGGAACTGGTGGACCTCGTGATCCAACACCAGGGACGCAAGGCCGTGCTACAGTTTTTTGTAGATAAAGTGGGCGGCGTAACGCTGGATGACTGCGGCGAGCTGACCGACAAAATTGACGCCATTTTGGAAATGGAAAATTTGATTGACGGCGCGTATGTGTTGGAGGTTTCCTCCCCCGGCGTGCAACGCGTGCTGAAAAAGCCGGAGCATTTTAAACGCTTTACCGGCGAGCGCGTAAAAATCGTTCTCAAAGTGCCCTTAGAGGGGCGCGGTAGTTTTACGGGCGTGATTGCCTCGGCCGAGGAGGACGCCTTTGTATTGGACGACGGAACCAACCAGTTCCGCTTTGCCTACAACAACCTTAAAAAAGCAAACTTGGACCCTGTCCTTGAATTTTAACACAAAGTAAGGAGATTAAACCCCATGGAAATGAATGCAAAAGAACTCTTAGCCGCTTTGGAAGGCTTGGAAAGAGAAAAAAATATCAAACGTGAGGATATTTTAAAAACGATTGAGGACTCCCTGGTTTCTGCCCTGCGCAAAAACTTGGGTAAAACCGCCCAAATTACCGCTAAAATTGACGTGAATTCCGGCACTGTAAACGCTACCCACCTCTTAAACGTGGTGGAAGTGGTAACCAACCCGGAAACGGAAATTGACTTGGCCTCTGCCCAAAAAGAAAATAAAAAATTAAAAGTGGGCGACGTGCTTTCCCGCCCTGTGCAGGTAACCGATTTTTCCCGCATTGCCGCCCAAATTGCTAAGCAAGTACTCATCCAAAAGGTGCGCGGTATTGAACGCGAGAATTTCTATAAAGAATACAAACCGCGCGAAGGGGAAGTGGTAATGGGGTCCGTGCGCCGGATGTCCGACCGGGACTTGATTGTGGATTTGGGTAAAATTGAAGCCATTTTCCCGTATTGCGAACAAATTAAAAAAGAACGCTATACCAACGGCTCGCGCATCAAAGCCATGATTACCAAAGTAATGAACCAAACCGAACTGGCCGCCGCCCCCAGCGACGACCCGGTTATGGGACGTTATAAATCTGCCGCGTTTCGCCTAGATAAAGCCCAACGGGGGCCGTATGTGTTTTTATCGCGCGGAAGCAACAAATTTTTAGAGGAACTTTTTAAAGTAGAAGTGCCCGAAATTAACGAAGGAATTGTGGAAATTAAAGGCATTGAACGCGACCCGGGTTTCCGCTCCAAAGTGCTGGTCAGCAGCATTGACAGCAAAATTGACCCCATTGGTACGTGTGTGGGGATGCGCGGAATCCGTATCCGGGCGATTCAAAATGAACTGTCCGGCGAACGCATTGACCTAATTCAATATTCTCCCGACGTTAGCACGCTACTGATGAACTCCATTGCGCCGGCCAAAGCAAACTTTGTGCAAATTACCAGTGTGCGCGAAAAAACAGCCCTTATCATTGTGCCCGACGACCAACTGGCCATTGCCATTGGGAAAGATTGGCAGAACATCCGCTTAGCTTCCCGCTTGACCGGGTGGGATTTGGACGTAAAGAGCGAAAGCCAAAAAGCCAAAGAAGAACGCGACGCGATGAACTCTATTCAAAACGTACTGGCTAAAATTGACGGCGTAGGACCCAAAACGGCGGAACTGTTGCAAAAAGCCGGGTTTACCACCGTGCAAAAATTGGCCAATGTGGAAGTGGAACACCTTTGCACCGTGCAAGGTATTGGCGACAAAACAGCCGCCAAGATTATTGAAGGCGCTAAAAAACATTTAGCCGAACATGCCGCGGATTTTGAGGTGCCCGAAGTAAAACCTGAGGAGGCCGCCCATGACGACAACCAAGAAAACAACTAAGTCGGACGAGGCGCCTGCTAAAAAAACAGCCGCCAAAAAAACAACCGCCAAAAAGACAACCACTAAAAAAACAACCGTTAAAAAAGAAACGGCGGCCAAAAAAACCACGGCTAAAAAAACGGCCGCCAAACCGGCTGCTAAAAAGACGGCTGTCAAAAAGACCGCGGCTAAAAAAACCGTAGCTAAAGCGGCGGGAAACCCGGCTGTTGCTACGCCCAAAACAGCGCATACGGCGGCGGTGGAGAAAACCACGGCCCCGGTAAAACCGGTGCAAACGGCCCCTGTGCAGGCCCCTAAGCCGGTGGTAACACCCGTGCAAAAGCCGGCCCCGGTTCAACCTAAGCCGACGGTTACTCCGGTGCAAACACCGAAACCGGCAACTGCCCCTGTGCAAATGCCTAAACCGACTCCCGTTGCGCCTAAACCGGCTGTACAGCCGGTGCGCCCGCAACCTGCGCCACAACGCCCGCCGGTGCAAAACACGCCTAAGCCGCAAGCTCCGGCCCCAAAACCGGTTGCCAAACCGCAACAGGCGCAAGAGACCGCTAAACCGTCTGCCAAAACGGTCCGCATTGTCGGCCAACCGACGGTCAAAGAATTAGCGGAAAAAATGAATTTTAAAATCAATGACTTCATCAAAAAACTCATGATGATGGGCATTTTTGCCACCATTAACCAACGCTTGGAAAAAGACATGATTGAACTGGTTGTTGCCGAGTGTGGCTTTGAAGCCGAAATGGTGGAAGAAGATTTAAAAGAAGCGACCGCTGTTATTCAGGCCGAGGACGACCCGGCTAGCTTAAAGCCCCGCAGCCCCGTTATTACCATTATGGGCCACGTGGACCACGGTAAGACGAGTTTGTTGGATGCGATCCGCAAATCCAACGTAGTCGCGGGGGAGGCAGGGGCTATTACGCAGCATATCGGCGCGTACCGCGTTAAAACGCCGCGCGGGGTGCTGACGTTCTTGGATACGCCCGGCCACGAAGCTTTTACCGCTATGCGTGCGCGCGGCGCGCAAGCCACCGATATTGTGGTACTGGTGGTTTCCGCTACCGACGGGATTATGCCGCAGACCATTGAAGCTATGGAACACGCCAAAGCCGCCGGAGCACCGATTATTGTGGCCGTCAACAAAATTGACTTGCCCGGTGCCAACCCGGACCGCGTCCGCCAGGACTTGGCCGCCCGCGGCTTAGTGCCCGAAGAGTGGCAAGGCTCCACTATTTTTGTGGATATTTCCGCCAAAAAGCATTTAAACATTGACAAACTTTTGGAAATGATTGCGCTGCAAGCGGAAATGATGGAACTAAAAGCCAACCCGGACCGTTTGGGCGTAGGGGTCATTTTGGAAAGTAAGCGCGATAATAAACGCGGCGTGGTAGCCACGGTCCTCGTGCAAAAAGGCACGATGAAAGTGGGGGACCCGTTCTTGGTGGGAACTAACTACGGCCGCATCCGTGCGCTGATTGACGAAAATTCCCAACGTTACCAAAAAATCGGCCCCAGTGTGCCGGCAGAAATTTTAGGCATTAACGGCGAGCCGCCGCAAGTGGGCGATACGCTCTATATTATGGAGAGCGAAAAAGAAGCCCGCTACGCCGCCGAAAAACGCAAGCTGGCGCAAAAGGAAGATTCCCAAGCGCACCGCAAGCAAATGTCCTTGATGGCCTTAGGCAAAGCGGACGAAGAAGGCAATAAAGTCAAAAAACTAAGCCTGATTTTAAAGGCTGACGTGCAAGGCTCTATTGAGGCGATTAAAGACGCACTTTTGCGTATCCCGTCCGACGAAGTGGAACTGGATATTGTGCTTTCCGCCCCCGGCAACATTAACGAGAGTGATATTCTTTTGGCCAAAGCCAGTAATGCGGTGGTAATTGGTTTCCACGTTTCTACCGAACACAAAGCGCAGGCCGAGGCCGAGCGCGAAGGCATTGAAATCCGCAACTACACCATTATCTTTGAACTTTTAGAAGACATCAAAGCCGCTATGGAGGGGTTGTTAGAACCCGACGTGGTGGAAACCGTGGTGGGTACGGCTACCATTAAAAAAGTGATGAAGTTAAGCAGTGGCTTAATTTCGGGCTCGTTGGTGGAGAGCGGTACCATGGTGCGCAATTACGAAGTGCGCATTAAACGTAACGGAGCGGAAGTGGGCCGCGGCAAAATTGGCGGCCTGAAACGCTTTAAAGATGACGTCAAAGAAGTGGAAAAAGGCTATGAGTGCGGTATCTTAATTGAAGGCTTTAAAGGCGTGCAGGAAGGCGACCTCATAGAGTGCTTTAAGAAAGAGACCGTCACTAGAAGAATTAAGATGTAAAAGTTGTTATAGTCCGCACGAAAACCCCACCAACTGGTGGGGTTTTTACGTTATTTCGCAAATTTCTTTTATTCTCCCTTACATACAGCTCGCCCCAGGTCTGTAAGAGCGGCACAGGTGGATTTCCCTGGGGTAGAAGAATGGTCTAAGTAAACGGTGTAGGTAAAGTCTCGATTAGTCCAACACGATTGTTCGTCGAGATCCAAATTTGTTTGATAACCCGGGCAATAAGCCGCGCGAATAGTTTGGTCACTGCCCTGAATTGTGTCAATTAAAAAATAATTATCACATTTGAGTACAGATCCGTCTTGTACGGTACTGCAAGGAAAGTCGATATCCAATGTATCGGCTATGGATGTTGTTGCCTCTGTATAATGGCCGTTTTCCAAATAATACCTCTCTTCGGCATTTTTAATAGCGGCTATAACAGGTTTAATAGCGGCCAGCCGGCTTTTAACGACAGCCTTTTGGTATTGCGGTACCGCTATAGCTGCTAAAATACCAATGATTAACACGACGACCAATAGCTCAATAAGCGTAAAACCGTGGAGCCTTATTAAATAAGGATATTGCCGAACTTGTTTCGGCATCTTCAACGCTTGTCGTTGGGGTCTCTGTTGTGTAACGGCCTGCGTGGAAGACCCTGAAACAAGTTCAGGGATATTTACTTGATTGTTTTTTAGTACCCTTTGCGTATTTTCCCGCCGGACTTTTTTTACAACTACATTTTCTTTTTGCATACACATGCTCCTAATTTTTGGCCTAATAGACAAAAATCTGGGTGATTAGGTCTAAATATGTGGTTTGCTAAGTAACTTTTTTATCAGTTTAATCCGTCTCTCCCTAATTAGGCCCGAATGTATCCTTACCTTGCTCTTTAATTGACTAAAATAACCCTC
>JAZRAH010000090.1:0-18729 GCA_045634505.1 Elusimicrobiaceae bacterium | reverse complement strand
ATTTTAGTGAATTAAAGCAGCAATATAGGAAACACAAGGGATTAAGTAAAGCGCATAGGGAGGCCTATTTGAAATGGTATATTTATTACAAAAACATATCAAAAAACACCACTTTTTAACCTTTATACCCATTCCCGAACGCCTTTATCGGGAATCTACAACGCACGTCGTTATCAAATACAGGAAAACGCTTTATTAAATAGATACGTGGAAGATCCCCGAGTCCTGCGGACGGCAAAATCGGGGATGACAGCTAATTGGATGTCAGGCTCACACCTGACCTATAAGGATGCCCTAAATAAGGTTTATAGGTTGGGCGTCAGCCCAACAGGAGCCGCAAGTGGGCCAGAAGACATACGTTGCAAAGCCGGGAAATTGTCAGGGCTTGCCACGATCTATAAAGGCAGTAGCGGGTTTACGCTCATAGAGCTCTTAGTAGTTGTGCTGATTATCGGTATTTTAGCGGCCATTGCACTGCCACAATACCAATTAGCGGTGGCCAAAGCGCGCACGATAAGCTTATTTCCGTTACTAAAGAGTATTTACCATGCAGAACAACTTTATCTTTTAGAAAATGGTTCTTACATTAGAAACTTTAGCAAACTACAGCTAGAACTCCCCGCAGGGGCAACCGCCCAAACTCCAGGAACAATCTTCTATAAAACCTTTACGTGTGAATTTTCAGGAACAGTTGAGTCTTTCGAAACCGCGCCCGCAGTTCACTGTCAGGATCTTTCTTCGGGTGCGCCTACAATAGAAAAATATCTTGACAGAAAACAGACTTACTGTGTTGCTACTACAGAATTAGAACACAAAGTGTGCCAAAATATATCTGGTCGTAGTAAACAAGATGGGGGATACTACACGTTTAATTTATAGCCCTTATTTCTTTCTATTTTCCAATTTCTTTTTGGCAATCGGTTCGCCTTGTTTGGCGGCCAGTAAATAGTAATGCATGGCGGTATTTTCGTCTTTTTCTACGCCAATGCCGCGTTCATACAGGTCCCCGAGTAGGGTTTGGGCAAGCGGGCTTTTTTCGTCGGCCGCTTGCTTTAAAATTTCCGCCCCCTTGGACACGTCTTGCTCGGTGCCGGTTCCTTGTAAATAACACACGGCCAAATTGACGCGGGCCTCAAAATCGCCGGTTTGGGCGGCCATATCGTAGCATTCAAATGCTTTTTTGGTGTCTTTATCACAGCCTTTCCCTTCGTTATACAAGCCGGCCAGAGCCACCAGGGCGCGCACGTTGCCTTGCTTGGCAGACGTATCAAACCAATTAAACGCCTTGACGTAACTGCGCGTAACCTGTTTACCTTGGTAATACATATATCCCATGTCATACTGGGCTTGCGCGTTGCCGGCCATGGCACGCTTGAGTGTTTTTTCAAAGGGATCCGCGGAAAATTTGCGCAGAAAAAACCACGCCACCGCCAGTAAAAAAATAAAAACAAACGCCATATTGGTTTCAATGATAGGTTCCATAAGCCCCTCCTATTTGGTTTTTACTAAGCGGCGTTCCTGCAGGGTAAAAACTTCGTCTGCGTAGTCCGCGGCGTGTACGTCGTGCGTTACCATTAAAATAGTCAAATTTTCTTCCCGGCTCATGCGGGCAAAATCTTCAAATACTTGCAACTTGCGCTCCACGTCCAGGTTGCCGGTGGGTTCATCCGCCAAGAGTAAAACAGGGTTGTTACGCAATGCACGTGCAATACTGGCACGTTGCTTTTCCCCGCCGGAAAGGTCTGCCGGCAGTTTGTGGGACATATTCCCTAGGCCAAAACGCTCTAATAGCTTTTGTGCTTTTTTAGGGTTTTGTTTGCCTAACATACGGGCAGGTAGTTCCACATTTTCTAAGAGGGAAAATTCGGGGAGTAGCCCATCAAATTGAAATACAAACCCCATTTTAGTTAGGCGCAGTTTGGAGCGTGCCTCCTCGTGTTTAAGGGCTGTAATTTCTTTGCCGTCCACAAAAATCTGGCCGCTGGTTGGCGCGTCCAACATAGCAATTAAATTAAGGAGCGTGCTCTTGCCCGAGCCGCTAGGCCCCAACAGTACGGTAAATTTGCCGCGCGCAACACGCAAAGAGACATCTTCCAGTACACACAAATCTTCTTTGCCGGGGCCGTAAATTTTAGTAATGTGTTTTAGTTCAATCATATCAACCGTACCGAATTGCATCTGTGGGGTGCACGCGCGAGGCTTTAAGCGCGGGGTACAAACCCGCCACAAAGCAAATGAAATAACTGCCGCCGACTACTGCCACAATATCAGCCCATTGCATGCGCACAGGGACCTTGGTTAAATAGTAAATATCGCCGGGCAGTTCCACAATGTTAAACGTGGCAATAATCCAACACAACAGGCACGCCAGTAAAATCCCCAGTACAATGCCTAACGTGGCAATTACCATGGCTTCCCACATAAAAACACTGCGTATCATTTGGGGGCTTGCACCTATGGCACGCATAATGCCAATGTCGCGCAGTTTTTCGGTCCCCAGTAAAATTAAGTTGCTGGCAATGTTTAAAGACGCCACACCGATAATCAAAAACAGGATGATAAACATCATGGTTTTTTCCAATTTCAAGGCGGCGTACAGTGTGCTGTTGAGTTGCGCAAACGTGCGCACATTATAGCCGTAGCCAATTACTTCGTTAATTTTTTGGGCTACTTGCTCGGCCTGGTTGATGTTATGCAGTTTAACAGCTACGCCGGTGGTGCCTTGTTTTAGCCCCAAAAAATCACTGGCGTGCGGTAAAAGCGTGTAGGCAATGGTATTATCAAACTCGTAATACCCGGTTTTAAGCAGTCCGCTTATGCGGAATTTTTTCATTTTGGGGAACATCCCGGCCGACGTGGAAATAGATTGCGGGGAAATAAGCACCACGTCTTCGCCCACATCTACGCCCATACTGGCGGCCAGTTCCGTGCCTAATACCAAGGGCGGCGGCGCATCTTGCGCCCAGCCGGTGGGCTGAAAACTGCCCTCCACTACCGAGTCTGCCAAGTTGTTGATTTTCTTTTCTTGTGCGGGGTCCAAGCCGCGGATAATAATGCCCAAACTTTGCCCGGCGTAAGTGATAATCCCTTGTCCGTAAATATGCGGGGCCGCGGCGGCCACTTCGGGCAGTTGTTCAATGAGCGTTATGTTTTGTTTGTACACGTCGGGGTTCATACGCCCAAACACTAAAATATGGCTTTGCGCGCCGATTACTTTGTCTTTAATATCGGTTTGAAACCCGTTCATCACCGATAGCGTGGTGATAAGGGCCGCCACACCGACCGACACCCCTGCAATGCCAATCAGCGTTGTGATAAACGCAAAGAGCCCTTGGCGGCGGGTTAAATAACGCGTAGCAACCGATCGTGCAAAATTCATAGCATTATTGTAGCAAAATAATGCTGTGGTACGCCTTAAAATTATGTCAAATTAAAAGGCTGCATAGTAGCGAAGTTTCCCGTTGGGGTGTGTGCCTGTCAATGGTTTGTTCATCAGTTTTTCACAAAATATACCAGCCTCAGCCAATGTTATATTGCCAGAACCACTGCCACGTTCTACACAAAGAATCCTACCATCTGCCACATTGTACCAAAAAGCTCCTCCTGCATATTTGCCGGATATCCGACAGGCTTCTATTTGTACCCCACTATTGATAAGTTCAATCGTCCAGTCTTTATTGGAACGGGCCTCATTGGCGCCAGAATTACAACGTTCGTTCCCTGAATAAGAGGAAGGAATTTCTACATCTAATTCGTCAAAAGAAGTTGCAGTAACCCCATTTGCTAGTTGATAAACCTTTTGAGCTTGTCCCAACGATTTTAACAGAAAAATAACTTCTGCCGTTTTACTTTTTTCTACTGCTTTTTGATATTGGGGTACTGCCACCGCCGCCAATATACCCATGATTAGCACTACTACTAAGAGTTCAATGAGAGTGAACCCAAAATAAATGTCATTCCAAACTTGATTTGGAATCTCACCACTATGGTTATTTAAACGACTAGATCCTGAATCAAGTTCAGGATGACAATAGAGATTGTTTCTCATACCACGTTCTCCTTTTAGTTAAGTTCAATTTAATGGCTTTGGAAAACGCCACACAAAAACGGCTACTTTTATTGAGCTTATAGAGGTAACCCAATACAAAATAGCCGTAGCCTATCGTTAAAAACGATATACGTTCGGCACAATACAATTGGTTTGCAATTCCAATTGCATTGTGCCTAATTGCGACTATTTTTGGACCTCTATAATGCCTTTATTGCTAAAAGCTCTGCGTTTCTTAAACGCTTCCAAAAACATATTAAATTGTATCTTCATTATAGCATATAATCCGTGTTTAATTGCTATAATAAGGGCATGAAAAAAAGTAAAGTTTCCTCTTCGTGGCAGTATGCCGGGTGGTTTGCCCTAGCCATTGTACTGGGCCTTATAAATGGCCTCTATCCCACCGAACTGGGGCTGACAACCGCCCAGTTTTTAAGCGACGTTTTTGTGCGTTTATTTAAATTTATCAGCGTACCGATTATTGCCGTTACCATTTGTTATACCATTGCACGCCTAGGCAGTGCGCGCACCCAAAAAGCGTTGTGGAAACGCACGCTGGGTTACACGCTGTCCACCACCTTACTGGCCGCCGGGGTGGGCGCTGCTTTGTATTATTTTTTTACGCCCGCTAATGTAACCGCCGCCCCCGCCGCCGACGCGGGCCTGGCCGCACAAAAAGGATATTTGGATTATTTTGTGTCTGTGGTGCCGGATAATCCACTGGCCCCCTTGGTGCAAGGCAATGTACTGAGCGTTCTCATTATTGCGATTGCGGTGGGGATTGCCATTCGGTTTATTCAAGAGGCGCAGCCCCGCGCCACAATTTTAAATTTATTGGGGGCGATTCAATCGGTGTTGTTTTCGCTTGTTAGCGTACTCATCCGCATTTTGCCCCTAGGAATTTTTGGCTTTACCTCGATCTGCACGCGCGATTTTACCGGCGGGGTGGCCCTTAACGGACTGGGGCATTATTTTGTGTTAGTAGTAACGTCCAACCTGTTACAAGGAATTGTAGTATTACCGCTGTTTTTACTGGTGCGGAAAATTAACCCCTGGAAAACCGCACGCAATATGTCCAAGGCACTGTTAGTGGCGTTTTTCTCTAAATCCTCGGCGGGCACGTTACCTGTAACGATGGCCTGCGCGGAACAAAACAACAAAGTGCACCCCACCGTGTCGCGCTTTGTACTGCCGATTTGTACTACGATCAATATGAACGGTTGTGCGTCGTTTATCTTAATTACCGTAGTATATTTAATGCAAAATAATGGGGTTACCATTACCATCCCCACCTTGCTGACGTGGGTGCTGATTGCCACGGTAGCCGCCATTGGAAACGCCGGGGTACCCATGGGGTGCTACTTTTTGGCCGCCAGTTTGCTTTCGTCCATGAACGTGCCGATACAGCTTTTGGGAATTATTTTACCGTTCTATACGGTATTAGATATGGTGGAAACTTCCTTAAATGTGTGGAGCGATTCGTGCGTGGCTACCCTGGTTAATAAGGACCTGGGTAAGGATTTGCCAAAAGAAAACTAGCCGCTGTACGCATACCACTAAAAAATAAAACCGCCAATATGGCGGTTTTATATTTTACCGGGGAAGGGACTTGGCCACAAGTCGGCTCGTTGACCCTCGCCGCTCGCGGCCCCGCCTCGCCATCCTCGCCTTTCACTTCGTTCAAACTCGGATATGGCTCCGGCTTTCAAGTCCCTTACGCACATAAAGCAGTTTATGTGCTCCCCGACAGGAATTAAAAAAACCGCCATAAAGGCGGTTTTTAATTCCTACCGGGGAAGGGACTTGAACCCTTAAGCCCGTGCGGGCAATAGTTTTTGAGACTATCCTGTATACCAATTCCAGCACCCCGGCTTAAATCTATATTTTATTATAACATATTTTTAACGATTCTAAACATACGATACAAAACTCCAATAGAAATTATGTAGAATGTTAGGGTAGTACAAGTCTGTTTTTGGAACCGTATGCAGAATACGGATGGCTTTTGCAAAAAAGCGATGAGGTACTCCAAAAACGGCCGATACAGGCGCTTTGTAAACGGACTAATTACCCGTTTGCACAGCGTCCAACGTTTGCCGTTATTTTAATGGCAGATTACGGCTGTTTTTGTGCGAGCATGTACCTCATCCTCCATAAACCAGCCGTTTTGTGTGGTTTCATAAGCAGATAAATTGAAAAGGTGGAGATCCCCGAGTCCTGCGGACGGCAAAATCGGGGATGACAACTAATTTTAAGGAGGAGGCCCTGAATAAAGGCGCTTTCAGGGCTCCGCTTCGCTCCGGTTTTACGCTCATTGAGCTCCTAGTAGTGGTACTCATTATTGGTATTTTGGCGGCGGTGGCACTGCCACAGTATCAACTTGCTGTTGACAAAGCCCGCGTGGCACGCCTGAAACCCATTTGGAACGCTTTGTCAAAAGCCCAACAAGTATATTATGCGCAGAATGGAGTCTATGCCAACCGGTTAGATATTTTAGACATCGAGTTGCCTAGTGCAGGAACACTATCTACTGATGGAAGGAGAATGACATACGACAAATTACAATGTTATCTAAGCGGAAAAAACAACACCTCCTTATTTTGTGAAGATACGAATTTGGACAATCTTAAACTTGAGTGGTTCTTTAAATCTAACACACTTATCTGTTGGGCGTCCGATACCCCAAAATTTGAACGGCTTTGCCAATCGTTAGCAGGTACTAGCGAAAAGTGTGTACGAGGTAGCTCAGCAGAATATGGGAATGGTTATTGCATTTACCAATAGAATAACTAATACAGACCAACAAAAAGGCCCGCTCGGACAGAACGGGCCTGCTCTTTCGTAAATAACAACTTTTATTTTACCAGTTTATCAATTTCTAGGGTGACTTGTTCTTCCATGTCCGGGCGGTAGCCTTCCCATACTTTTACAACTTGGTGCTTTTTATCAAATAGCATGGTGTGCGGCAACCCTTGCACGCCTAAACCTTCGGCCATTTCGCCCGCATTATACAGGGCTTTAACGGTAAATCCGTGTTCTTGGGCGGCGTCACGCACCGGGCCGGGCGTTTGGTCCATAAAAGCGCCCACAATTTCTACCTGGTCGCCATATTTTTCCTTCAGTGCTACTACGGCCGGCATGGTACGCTTGCACCACGGGCACCAAGAGCCCATAAACACCACTAGCACCGGTTTTCCGTTGTAGTCATCCGATTGCCACATTACCTCTTCCTCTACCACCGGTAGTTCAACCGATTTTAAGGTAACTACTTCGGGCAAGTCCGGCAGTTTGGGCATACAGGCCGCGGCCACCAACGCCACCGCTAACAAAGATACTAATTTTTTCATATTTTCTCCTTTTTTGAGGTTTCCCCTAAGGGCCCATATATGATAGAATACAAAAGATGGGTGATTTTATCAATAAGATTGCTGACTTTTTGGGCGAACGGGTAGATATTTTAATTATGCCGCGCAGAGGAGCCAGTACCAAATTCAAAATGCGCCGCCTGACAATAGGGGTGCTTATTTTTGTTTGGCTGCTTATTACGCTAGGGGCCTTATTATTTTTTGTACGCGGCTATGATTACAATATGCTCAAAGCCGACAATAACTTAATGCGCCTAAAGCTAAAACTCATTGCTGAAGAACTGGAACGCGGGCGAAAATATATTAACTTGACCCAAACAACTGACACCCAAATGCGCCAAATGTTAGGCATGCCCGGCAGCAAGTCCGGTAGTTCTAAGAATTGGGAAGAGCTGCAAGCCCAGCAAGAGGAGCGCGCCCAAAAATTATTTGCCGGGGATTTAAAAGACTTGGAACCCGAAGAATTTGAACAATATATTGACGACCTGGAAGATAATTCCAAAACCCGGTTAGCCAGTTTCCAAGAAATTGCCTGGTATTTTGCCAACCAGCGTGAAGGCTCGCACTCCACACCCTCTATCCGCCCTTCCAACGCACCGATTAGTTCGGGCTATGGCTACCGCTTAGACCCACTAGGCCGGCGCACGTCCAAAAAACACAACGGGGTGGATTTTGCCGGCAAACCCGATAGCCCCATTTTTGTAACGGCAGACGGCGTGGTGCGCCATGCGGGTTGGGTGCCCAGCTTTGGGCAAGCCATTTTGGTGGACCATGGGTTTGGGTACTCCACGCTTTATGCGCACACCACCGGCCCCCAAGTAAAAGAAGGGGACACTGTGAAACGGGGCGACAAAATTGCTACAATGGGTTCTAGTGGGCGTTCCACCGGGACGCATTTGCATTACGAGGTATGGAAAGACGGGCAGCCCGTTAATCCGCGTAACTATTTTAAATAACTCTAGGAGTAACACATGGGATTTTTGAAAAAAGATTCGGATTTTTCCTCCGGCGAACATTTTTCCGTCGTCAGTGCGGAATGTTACTTTCAAGGAACGCTTAACGTACAGGGCTCCTTGCGGGTAGACGGAACGCTGGAGGGAGCGGTGGATAACGCCCGGCACGTCATTGTAGGGGACGGCGGCAAAATTGTGGGCGACGTAACCGCTGAAATTGTAGTTTGCGGAGGAGAAATTGAGGGCAACGTCTGTGCTGAGATGTTAGAAGTGCTGAGCAAGGCGGCCATCAATGGCGACATCCGCGCAAAAAAAATGATTGTAGAAGAAGGCGGCCGCATTGACGGACGCTGCACCATTGGGGACAAAAACGAAGTCCCCTCGGACGAAGAAAATTAAGGAGCGAACACGTATGATTTCATTTTTCATCAAACACAAAAAATCCATTTTAATTATTACCTTGGCCTTCTTTTTGGGCAGTATTGTGTATATTGGTTTAGATGCTTATTCCCGCAGTAACTACAGCTTAACGGCCGCTACTGTAGGAAGTCAAAAAATCTCCTACCGCGATTTGCAACGCGTCACGGAGCAACAGGCAAACCGCTTCCGCAGTCAAGGGATTGAGGTAAATGAAGACTTCTTAAAAATGATTGAACAGCAAGTATTGTCTTCTATGGTTAGCGAAGAAATTTTAAACCAAGCCGCCCGTAAAGCGGGAATGTGGGTGGCCGACTATGAAGTAGCGTATGATATTAAAACTTCCCCTTGGTTTTCCCCGGAAGGCAAGTTTGATAAAGCCCAATATGAGTATGTACTCAAGTCCTCGGCCGGGGTAACCCCCGCCCAGTTTGAAGAGCAACTGCGCCGCGACAAACTAGCTAACCGCTACCGCCAAACGCTTTATTCTTTCTACAAACTCACGCCGGAAGAAATTAAATATGCTTATCAAGTACAAAACGGCAACTTGAAAGATTTTGACGCAAACAAGCAAGATTTTGCCGCCACATTGATGGACACCAAAATGGAAACCGCCCAAAAAGCTTTTTTGGACGATTTTAACAACCACGTAGAAATCAAAACTTTTTTGGAGTAAGCCGTGAATAAACATGATGTGCTAGTAGTAGGGTCCGTGGCTTTTGACACCATTGAAAACGCCAACGGCCGTGCCGAGCGTGTGTTGGGCGGGGCGGCCAGTTACGCCTCTATCTGTGCCAGTTATTTTACCAAACCCTCGGTAGTAGCCGTGGTAGGGACGGACTTTACCCAAGAATACCGCGACCCGTTTTTAAAACGCGGCGTAGATATTACAGGGGTGGAAGTAAAAGACGGGCTTACTTTCCATTGGGGCGGCAGTTACGACGCGGACTTCAACACCGCGTTTACCAAATTTACGGACTTAAACGTATTTAAAGATTTTAAGCCCGTGCTTTCCAAAGAGCAACAAAATGCCAAGGCTGTTTTTTTAGCCAACATTGACCCGGAGTTGCAACTTTCCGTATTAAAACAAGTCAAACATCCGCGCTTAGTGGCGTGCGATACCATGAACTACTGGATTTCGTCCAAAAAAGACACGCTCTTAAAAGTGATTAAGCAAATTGATATTTTATTTTTGAACGAAAATGAAGCCCGCTTGCTAACCGGCATTTACAACCTCATCCAAGCCGGTAAATGGCTACTGGGCAAGGGTGTAAAATACGTGATTATTAAGCTGGGCTCTAACGGATCTATGTTGGTGAGCCACAAAGGGATTGCCCAGTTGCCCCCGTATATTTTGGAGCACGTACACGACACCACCGGCGCCGGGGACACCTTTGGCGGCGGATTTACGGGCTATTTGGCCAGTTTAAAAAATTGGAACACGCTGCCCGCTATTAAGCGCGCCATGATGATTGGCAATGTGATGGCCTCGTTTACCATTGAATCCTTTAGCGTGGTACGCCTGGCGGGGCTTACCCCCCAAGTTATCAACAAACGCCTGAAAGAATATACGGATATGCTACGGTTTGATTAAAAATACCAACTTATGGTAGAGCCCCCTTCTTTTAATATTCCCATAGTGCTACATACTTTCCTGGCGATAGTTTGCCCTTCCGGGGCAAAACAAAAACCCCGTTTATCACTAAAAAACGAATCTTCAGAACGTCTAGGTGTTTTTTCAAAAAACAACTCTATGTGTAAGTAAAAATTATCTTTATCCTTAATTGCGCTTACCCTATCACAACCATATTTTGAACAATTTGCACAGCTAATCCTTATGCCAGTTGTTGTATTTTCAAGATTTTTCGCTTCATCTAAAACAAAACCACCCGGTAAGTCTGGGGATAAGCTCTCACAATCTGTTGCATATTCTCCATTAGCCAAATAATAAATTTCTTGTTGGTCCTGATATTTTTAGCCAAGGTCAGCAACTCTGTCATTCGCGCTTTAGCCACTGCTAGTTGGTATTGTGGCAATGCTACGGCGGCCAAAATGCCAATGATGAGCACGACTACCAGTAGTTCTGTAAGTGTGAACCCAGGAGCAGCCCTCCTCGCCCCTTGAGGGAGAGGGTGGCCGAAGGCCGAGAGAGGGGAAGACGGAACATCCTTTTTGCCATGTAAGCAGTGCGTATTCTCGTTAGTTTTCCCCCTCTTCTGTCCTATGGACATCTTCCCCCTCCAGGGGGGAAGTAAACCACTGTTTTTCCCCGTATAAAATATTTCTTGCGTTTCATCCCGCTGGATTTGTTTGTGTTGCATACGTTTTCCTCACTATCTTGTAATTTCAATTTATTTGTTTGGAAAACGCATGGAAATCAAACGGCTATTATGTTGAGCCAATAGAGGTGCCCCAAACATAACAGCCGCGGCCTCCCGCACAAAAACGTGCGGGAAACACTAAACACACGCAGGCCGTCGCCTTTGTGTGTCTTATATCGGCTGTTTTTGGACCTCTATTGGACTCCCCGTTGGAAGTGCCATCGCATTCTACATACGATTCCAAAAACAATTAAATTGTACGTATAGTATAGCAAAAACCCGCCCTGTGTGGGGCGGGTTCCTTGTTAAAATACATCAAGAGACTATTTTTTTACTTCTTCGTCCTCTAACTTTTTAAGTGTTGGGAAGAAAATCACCGGGTAAAATAATCGGTAGGCTGATTTGTCAGATTTGAGCCTTATTTGCGGGGCTAGTTGCCCGAAGCTGTACTGCTAGGTACTGCGAGTGGCAAGGGACCGCAAAGGCGGCCAAAGGTGGCAAATAGTTGCCCGAAAGCAACCAACCCCAAAACATTTGTTTTGGGGTTGGTGCGTAGCAAAGTTTCTTTGCAAGGACTATTTTTTTACTTCTTCATCCTCTAACTTTTTAAGCGTGGGGAAGAAAATAATCTCCCGGATAGAATCTTGCCCGGTCAGCATCATAATAATGCGGTCAATTCCAATACCCATACCCCCCGTAGGCGGCATGCCGGACTCCATGGCCTCAATATAATCGGCATCTAAAATGTCGGCATTTTCGGCGTCTTCGCCTTTGGCAATGGCTTTGGCGGCGGCTTGGTCTTTTAGACGTTGGAGTTGGTCGGCCGGGTCGTTAAGTTCGGTATAGGCGTTACCCAGTTCTTGCCCGTTTACAAACACTTCAAAGCGTTCCACCAGTTCCGGATCCCCGGGTTTGGTTTTAGAGAACGGACTGACAGCCGTGGGGTAATCCAAGGCAATGACGGGGTTATGATAGTCGGCCAGTAATTTGCCTTCAAAAAGCTCATCAAAAATAGCACTGTCGCTATCGTCCGCCGAGAATTTAACCCCTTGTTCGCGGGCGACTTCTTCCAGTTTGGCACGGTTGAATTTGCGTCCGTCCAATACTTCGTGGATATCGCGGCCGAATTTTTCTTTCCACGCCACCGGGATATAAAGGCGTTTATACGGCGGGCGCAAGTCCACATCATACCCGCGGAAATGGATGGTTTCCACGCCAATGGCTTTGGCGGCGTTACCCAAAATTTCGTCAAACAGGTCCGCCATGGTGTTTACGTCCCCGTAAGCCTGATAGAGTTCCATCATGGTAAATTCCGGGTTGTGGGTCGTATCAATGCCTTCGTTGCGGAACATATGGCCGATTTCATAAATGCGGTCCAACCCGCCAATAATCAGGCGTTTGTGGTGCAATTCCAAGGCAATACGCATATAGAGCGGCATTTTAAGCGCGTTGTGGTACGTTTCAAACGGGCGCGCAATAGCCCCGCCGGAGGACGGATTTAAAATAGGGGTTTCTACTTCCAAAAATCCTTTTTCGTCCAAGGTTTTGCGGATAGAAGAAATAATTTTGGCCCGTTTTACAAAAATATCTTTCACTTCTTCGTTAGCAATTAAATCCAGGTGGCGTTTGCGAAAGCGCACCTCGGTATCTTGCAAGCCGTGGTATTTTTCGGGCATAGGGCGGATGGCTTTGGACAAAAGCGTCATTTTGGTTACTTTAATGGTTTTCTCGCCGGTTTTGGTTACAAAAATATGACCGGTTACGGACACAAAATCCCCTACGGCAATATGTTTTTTGAAAAACGTATAGGCCTCATCGCCCAAGTTATCTTTGGCTACATATAATTGGACACGGCCCGAAAAATCGCGCAAGTGCGCAAAAGCGGCCTTGCCCATTAAGCGGATTTGCATTAAACGCCCGGCGGTAACCGCTTCGGCGTTTTCTTCCAATTTTTTAGCATCCGCACAAGAAATTTGTTTTTCACAGCGGTTAGGATATGGGGTAATCCCCATTTGGCGGATTTCTTCTACCTCAGCGTAGCGTTGCTTGATAATGCCGTCTAAGGCATTGTTGTGTTGTTGTTCGGACATAAATACCTCTATCATAACTAATTATTTATATTTTAGCAATTTATCACGTGCAATGTGCTAAAATAAAAGTATGAAGAAAAACACCTGGATTTTAATAATGGTTTTGATAGGGTTTATTGGGGGTGGGCTGTTTTACCGCCACGTAGCACAGGAGCGTGATTCGCGCGGGGCTACGCGCCTGATGCGCGCCCTGGAAGAAGATGATACCCAGAAAATGGAAAAACTGCTTAATAAAGAAGAAGTCAACTTGCGCGATAAATCCGGGCAAACCCCTCTTTTTTATGCCGCGCGCCATACGAACCAACCCCAAGTTATCCACAAACTGCTCTTGGCCGGGGCCGATGCCCTCGCTACCGACAAGGACGGCAATACCCCCCTTATGGTAGCAGCCCAATATAACCCCAACCCCGCTGTTACCATGGTCCTAGCCAAACAAGGGGGCTTTTCCAAAAAGCAAACCCATAACAAAAATAAGGCCTTATTTCTGGCGTCCCAATATAACCGGGCAGACATTATCAAAGCCTTACTAGTGGCCAATGCCAGCCCCGCTGAAAAAGATGCCAATCAGCATCCCGCGGCTGATTATTTGGCGGCAAATGAGCAACTTAGTGAACAGGAAAAAACAGACCTGCGCCAAGTGATGTTAGTGTTGGAAATTTTGGAGGAACGGGAGCTATTTTCCCCCACTGAAGAAACCCTTAAACCCACCTTAAAACAGATGGCAGACTCCCAGCCCAAAAAACAGGAGCCGGCCCCCACACAAACCCAAGCGGACCCCGCTACGGCCAATTCTCCGGCCAAGTAGTACCGTGCTGTCTATTCAAAACCCGCCCAAAAAGGTATAATATAAGTATCTATTTTTCTACGAGGTTTTATACTATGACAGTTCGTGTTCGTTTTGCACCCTCCCCCACGGGATTTTTACACATTGGTGGTGTACGTACCGCCTTATTTAACTATTTATTTGCTAAAAAAAATAAAGGGACGTTTCTCCTGCGCATTGAAGATACCGACGAAGAACGCTCCACCCAAGCCTCTACAGATGCTATTTTTGAAGGCATGCAATGGATGCAACTAAACTGGGACGAGGGCCCCATGCCAGACGGCACCAACAAAGGCCCGGACGCCCCCTACTACCAGGCGATCCGCGCCGACCAAGGCATTTATAAAAAATATATTGACCAACTAATGTCCGAAGGCAAAGCCTATAAATGCTATTGCACGGAAGAAGAACTGGAAGCCAACCGCCAAAAATGTTTGGCTGAACACCGCCCGCCGAAATACTCCGGCAAATGCGCCCATTTAACCAAAGAAGAACAAGCCGCCCTGGAAGCCCAAGGCCGCAAATACGTCATCCGTTTCCGCATGCCCACTGAAGGCGACGTAGAATGGGATGACCTCATCCGCGGGCACGTAAAATTTGCCAGCAAGGATTTGTATGACTTGGTGATCCAAAAAACCAGCGGCTACCCGACGTATAACTTTGCCGTAGTGGTGGATGACCATTTAATGCGTATGACGCACGTCATCCGCGGAGATGACCACATTTCTAACACCCCGGCACAAATTCAAATTTACCGCGCGCTAGGGTGGAAAGAACCGATTTTTGCCCACTTGTCTATGATTCACGGACCGGACGGTAAAAAACTTTCCAAACGACACGGAGCTACCAACGTGGTGGAATTCCGCAATATGGGCTATTTGCCTGAAGCACTTAAAAACTATTTAGCCTTGTTAGGTTGGGCAACGAGTGATTCCCAACAAATTTTTGCTCCCGGCGAACTGGAAGAAAAATTTGATATTTCCGGCTGTCAGCCTAGCCCGGCCGTGATGGACCCCGAAAAACTAAACTGGATGAACGGGGAATATATCCGCGCCACCTCTTTAAGCCGCCTCACCGACCTGGCACTTCCGTTTATTGAAAAAGCCGGCCTAAACATTACGGGCGTGGAGCGCAAACGCTTGGAAAACATCATTGGCCTAGAGCAAGAAAAATACAAGCTCTTAACTGAAATCCCGGACCTCATCCGCTTTTTCTTTGAAGAGCCCGTAGTAGAACAGGAAGCCATTGATAAGGTTTTTGCCAAGCCCGAAGCCAAACAAGTGTTGGAAGGTATTGCCAAAGTATATAGTCAAATTACTGATTTTACGGACGTTAATTTGGAAGCGGCCGCCCGCGCTTACGCAAAAGAAAATGGGATGAAAGCCGGACAGATTTTCCACCCGGTGCGTGTGGCTGTTTCGGGCCGTACCCACGGGCCAACGCTGTTTAAAATGTTGGAGTATATGGGGAAAGATACGGTACTCGCCCGCTTACAAAATGCGGTAAAATACTGTAAATAAATTCGCTCCAAAGGGTTTGCATGAAATATTGGTTTTTTAACGGCAATGACGTAGTCGGGCCGTTTACACTCAAAGAACTTGCCAAGCAAAAATCTTTTAGTGAAACAAGCCTGGTCTGCCCCGAAAATTTTAGTGATGATGGGGACCACTGGCAAGTGGCCGTTACTTTCGCTGAATTAAAACCATTATTTACACACCCAACCGACGAAAACAACGAACCCGCCACCCTTGAAAAAGAATTGGATACGCTGCTTAAGGAACGTTCCCCGTTGGCTTTTGATGAAACCCCCAGTGAAGGACCAGGGTTGCAAATTCCACAAAAGCCGGCCAAACCCGGCCCCATTGAAGATTATTTTAACCGTATTAAAGGGGAAGATTTGGGGGATATTTTAGGTATTCCTAACCCCAATGACAATTCCGACATGGACCTTGCACACGCCCTAGAAAAGCAACTGGCTAAAACCGCCTCTACCCGCCGGGAAAAGCAAGAATCTTCCGTGGACGAGCAAACCGTACAAGAACTTACCCAAGCCGCCGCTACGCATCATGTGGCCACACTTACCGAAGTGTTTGGCCCCACTGCTCCAGCCACCGCGCCTGTGGCTACGTTACCAAAGCCCTCCGCAAAGGCAACGCCCGAAAGTTCCTCTATGCCTACCGTGGAACCAGTAACTTTACCTGTCCTTGCGCAAGACCCCGTAGTTACAAAGGAAGAACCTGTTACCCCCGCACAAAAGAAAGAGAAAGAGGACCTTGTTTCCCAACCGCAAAAGGCAACACAGCCGCAATCGGCTCCTATGGAAATAATCCCGGATCCCGCTCTATTACGCCGGGAAAAAGTGGAAGTAAACAGCGTACGGGCCCGGCTCAAACAAACGCAAGAAATGAAGGATTTTTTACATCAAACGCAAAATACCCATTTAAAACGCCAATCCGACACACAACGCCGGGTCATTGTGATGTTACTGGCAGTACTGGCTATCACAGGTGGGCTACTTTTAACGCTGCAACTGAAAACTACTAAAAAACCAGCCGAGCAACCACTACCAACCCCTAAAGTTACTGCCCCGGCTGAAGAATTATTAGCAGAAGTTCCGCCTACCCCTGTAGTCCCAAAAACGCCGCCTACCCAGGAACAAAAAGCGATTGCAATCGTACAAAATTATTCACTGGGGGCTCAGCGCGGCACGCTGGCGGATTATTTAAGCCGCATTTATAAAACACAACTTGCGCAGGGATATATAGCGGCCTGGGAAGCAGAACCTTTATATAAGAACGCATACGTAGTAAAATACCGGTTGACCAAAACGCGCAAAGAACCTATCATATATGTATTCCAGGCTGATGTAGCCCAAGGTAAATTAACCGGTGCCTTAAATAACATTTCACTTGATTTGGTTGGAAAAATAAATTAACAAAGGGGAAAAAATTATGATACTCATGGACGATCTGTTTACACTGATGAAAGCGAAAAACGCTTCTGATATTCACCTAGTAGTAGGGGTTCCGCCTGTGCTACGTATTCAAGGTAAACTTTATGCTACCCAGTTTGAATCGCTTACCAAAGAAAGCGCCCAAACGCTTATTTATTCTATCATGACGGACGAACAACGCCAACGCTTTGAAGAAGACCTGGAATTGGACTTTTCCTTTGGTCTTAAATCCTTAGGACGTTTGCGTGTAAACATTTACAAAGAAAAAGGGTGCATTGCGGCTGCCTTGCGTGCCATTCCCAATACGTTCCAAACCTTTGAAGAACTTAACTTGCCACAAGTAACTTACAACTTGATGAAACTGCATAAAGGGCTTATTTTGGTAACAGGGGCAACCGGGTCCGGTAAATCCACCTCCTTGGCTAGCATGATTAACTACTTAAATATGAACGAAAGCAATCACATCATGTCTGTGGAAGACCCGATTGAGTTCGTCCATCCCCACAAACGCAGTATCGTTAACCAGCGCGAAGTAGGCGGAGATACTAAAACCTTTGCCGCTGCCTTAAAGCACTTTCTACGTCAGGACCCGGATATTATTCTAGTAGGGGAGCTGCGCGACCGGGAAACCATGGAAGCCTGCCTTACGTTGGCAGAAACGGGCCACCTAGTATTTGCTACCTTGCACACCAGTGATGCCGTGCAATCTATCAACCGTATTATTGACGTGTTTCCCCCCAACCAACAGCCGCAAATCCGCACGCAGTTGTCTTTCGTATTGGAAGCAATTTTATCCCAACAGCTCATCCCGGCCTTAAACGGCGGACGTGCCATGGCGTGCGAAGTGTTAATTGCCAACTCGGCCGTGCGCAGTTTAATTCGCGAAGGAAAAGTGGAACAAATTCTCTCCACCATGCAAACCAACGCTAGCATAGGGATGCGCACCATGAACGAAGCCCTAGGCCAATTATATATGGAAAAGAAAATCAGCTACGAAACGGCCCTTGGCTACAGTAGCGACCAAGGCGGTCTAAAAACCTACCTACAGCAAAAAATGGGGAGTAGTTTTAATTAGTAAGCAGTTAGACTTATAATACAGCCCCTCACTAAGAGGGGCTGTATTGTTTAATGGATGCCTACCTCGGCACAAGTTGTTTTGGCACCCTCCTGCATACGGTCTATACCAAAGTGTTCTTTCCAGTATTGGCAAACAAGTTTAACGGTAGCTGTATCAGAAGAAGCAAGACTGTGCAACGTCCAACTATTCTCTCCGATTTCTTTCCTTACATTTATCATTTCCTTTTGTTTAAGCAGTTTTGTTCCTTCACTATTTCCCGACATATTTATCCAACATCCTCCGCCAGAACATCCTGCATGAATCAACCCTATTTTTGTTTGACATTGCCATATTGCTACTGACGATACTACTCCACAGGCAAAATCAATATCTAAGTCTGCGTGTACTCTAGGGCTGGTACTAGTCCCTGTAAAATCAGTAACCACATCCGGTTGCCCATTGGCTAATAACCACACATCAATAGCTTTCATGTATCCATTTAAGTAGGTTACCCATTCGGACACATACGCTTTTTTAACCGCTTTTTGGTACTGCGGCACCGCCACCGCCGCCAAAATGCCAATGATTAACACTACTACCAATAATTCTATGAGGGTAAAGCCTCTCTGCCGTTTATGTAGGTCAGGTTTTACCTGACAATTAGTTGCGTCAGGCAGAGCCTGACCTACCCCATTAACTTGC
>JAZRAH010000089.1:0-47006 GCA_045634505.1 Elusimicrobiaceae bacterium | reverse complement strand
CGGGCGTTAGCCTGGGGATGAATGAAAGTCCTAGCGCAAGAAAACAGAGTTTTCTTATAAGTTGTGCGCTAGGCAAAATCAAGCGAAGCTGAGATTTTGGAGCAAAAGAAACCCCGAGCGTAAGCTCGGGGAGTTTCATTTAACAAAAAAAGGCCCCCATTCGGGGGCCCACTCACACAGGTATTTCTTTACAGGTAGAGGATTCTAAACCCAATACCCATGTTCCAATCTTTGGAATCCATATTCCCCGCCGCATGGGTACCGGCGTTGATATACATAGCGGTCCCGTCGTTGACTAGGGTACCAATTTCAAATTCGGGCACAATTTCCATTTTGCCGGAGCTGGTAAAATCGTGGTAGTAATACAAGTTAGCCTGCATCCACCATTTGTTTTCGGACAGGTAGGATAAATTATAGCGCAGGCGCCCCATATTGATGTCGTCGCGGGCGTGGTCGCCAAATACAGACATCATTTGCTTATACCCCAATGCGGTAAAAATACCGCTGTCCCACGAATAAAGCGCAAAGGCGGCAGGCCCTACTTGCACTTGCCCGGCCCCCAGGCGTTTATCGGTGGCGGTGGGCATAATCATTTCCAGATGCGCCCCGTATCCAAAGCCGCCTTGGATGCTCTCCGGCTTCATCCAGTTTACGGCCAGTGTAATGTCCCCCAGTCCATTTACAGACTTCTCGCGCGATTCATAGCGTGAAAGCGGTACTTCCACCCCCCAGTTCCAGTTAGGGTCAATGACTTTGTACATTTTAGCCGTTACACCGCTGGTAGAAATGCCGGCGCTGTCGTCAATGGCGGTAAAGGTGGGGTTGATTTCCAAACTGGTGATGTTGTCCGTTGGTTCTACCCCGTATTGATACTTACGTTGCAACTGGGCATTCGCAGGGAGTAATACCCCGGCCAGTACCACAGCTAATATCCATTTCTTCATACGTTCCTCCTTTTGTTGGATGTAAATATGTTATAAAATATAAACGTATCCACACCCTAAACTGATTTGTGATACTATCATACCAGAGCGCATTTCTTTTTGCCAGCTCAAAAATTGATTAGATTTTAATTATGAAAATTACCACCGTGCCCGTAAAAAGCTATCTCTCCCCGTCTAAAATCCCGGGAGCAGGCTTTGTGATTAACCCCTACGTAGGGTGTGCGCATAAATGCTTGTATTGCTATGCGGAGTTTATGCGCAAATTCTCCGCCCACACAGAGCCCTGGGGCGATTTTTTAGACGTAAAACTCTGTGAAAATCCCCTGCGTCCCCAACAGTTGTTTCATCAGCACGTGATGCTTAGCTCGGTGACAGACGCCTATAATCCGTATGAGAAAAAATACGCCGTAACCCGCCGCCTGTTAGAACAGCTTGTACACTGCCAGGCGTATGTGTCTATTTTAACCAAGTCGGCCCTCGTTACGCGCGATATTGATTTGCTGACCCAACTGCCGGGGTGTGAGGTGGCGTTTTCGTTTGCTACTGCGGATGAAGCCCTGCGCGCCCAACTGGAACCGGGGGCCAGTAGCATTCAGGAGCGTTTAGAAGCGTTAAAAACCGTGCATCAAGCCGGGCTAAACACCGCCGTCATGGCCGCGCCCCTATTGCCGGGGATTAGTGATTTTAAAGCAATTGTAACGGCTTGCGCGCCTTACACGAAAGCGTTTCGGTTTGACAGCCTAAATATGCGTAGTACCTTCCAACACAAGCTCATGGATTTTATAGACGTACATTACCCGCACTTACTGCCACTGTATAACGAAATTTACTTGCAAGGCAAGCGGGGGTACTGGCAGAAACTTAAACAAGAAATTAACGCGTTTTGCGCCCAGCAACAGGTAGCTGCGGACGTATTTTTTGGCAAAGCGTCTTCGTTCACGTTTGCCACTCCCTCCCGCAAAACTGCGCCGCAAAAAACACTTTTCACAACAGAAGAACCCCAATTATTTTAGTGTAAACCCAACGCTGTTTTTATTAAACGAACGTCTGAACTACAAAATCCACAAGAAAAACCCCGCCGATAGGGCGGGGTGTATAAGCAAAGTTAGCAAGAGTTCACACGAAAACTTGGGTAATTTCAAACTAATTTTGTGCCGGGCTAGGCGTACAAACGCGAAGTATACTGGCGGCACGCGCGCGTCAGCGCGGAGGTATTCGAGCGTTTGTACAACAACGCCCCGCGCAAAATTAGCAAGAAATTATTCTTCTTCCGCTTCTTCGGCGCGTTCAGTGCGCTTACGCAACAAGTGCGATAAGATTTTCTTGCGAAGCCGTAGCGACTTGGGCGTAATCTCCACCAGTTCATCCGGCGCAATATATTCTACCGCTTGCTCCAAGCTCATTTGGCGCGGCGGGGTCAGCACATATGATTCGTCGCTGGCTTTACTGCGCATATTGCTTAAATGTTTGGCTTTGCAGGGGTTCACCACCAAGTCGTTGGCGCGGGAGTTTTGCCCCACAATTTGCCCGGCATACACTTTTTCGCCGGGGCCCAAAAACAGCTCCCCGTTGTTCTCTAGTGCGTACAACGCATACGGTGTAGTTTCGCCGTCTTCTTTGGCAATCAGCACACCGTTGTGGCGCAGGTCCGGCAAGTCCGCCTTGGGGAAATACCCCTTAAAACTGTGGTGCATAATACCGGTACCGCGCGTACTGGTTAAGAGTTCGTTTTTAAAACCAATAAGCGCGCGCGACGGGATTAAATACTCCAGGCGCAAGCGGTCTTCGCCTTCGGTTACCATATTTTCAAGCTGCGCGGCGCGGGTCCCTAAAATGGTAAACACGGCCCCTTGGTATTCGCTCTTAATATCCAGGATTAAGGATTCCATAGGCTCTAAAAGTTTGCCGTTTTCTTCTTTGTAAATCACTTCGGGGGAAGAAACAGCCAGTTCAAACCCTTCGCGGCGCATATTTTCAATTAAAATAGTCAGGTGCAGTTCGCCGCGGCCGTAGACTTTAAATTTCCCCTCCCCCTCTAACTGTTCCACTTTGAGGCCCACGTTGGTTTGGGCTTCTTTTTCCAAGCGGTTTTTGAGGTGGCGGCTCGTGACAAATTTCCCCTCGCGCCCGGAGAATGGGCTGTCGTTCACCAAAAAATCCATAGACATAGTCGGCGCGTCAATCGTGAGCGGCGGCAAGGGTTTTAACGCGTCCGGGCGGCAAATGGTGTCGCCCACGTCCACGCCTTCTAAGCCGGCAATAGACACAATGTCCCCCGCCGTGGCACTTTCTACTTCTACTTTACCTAACCCCAAAAAGCGTTCAATTTTGGCGGCTTTGGCTTGAGTGGTCGTGCCGTCGGGGTGGATTAACGCCACCGTTTGGCCTTTTGAAATATTACCCGCCAAAATGCGGCCAATGCCTACGTGGCCCAAAAAGTTGTTGTAATCCAGCATAGTTACTTGCATTTGCAAGGGCGCATCCGGCTCGGCCTGCGGTGCGGGCACGTGTGATAAAACCGTATCTAAAATAGGGGCAATATCTTTGCCTTTTTCTTCCATTTTATAGCTCGCCCACCCGGCGCGGCCGGAGGCGTAAATAATGGGGAAATCCAACTGTTCGTCTGTTGCGCCCAGTTCCATAAACAGGTTGAATACTTCGTCAATTACTTCGCTGGGGCGGATGTGTTCGCGGTCCATTTTATTGATAACCACAATGGGTTTTAACCCCAGGGCCAAGGCTTTGCGCAGTACAAAGCGCGTTTGGGGCATGGGGCCTTCCACGGCGTCCACCATTAAAATAGCACCGTCCACCATTTTCAGCACGCGTTCTACTTCGCTGCCAAAGTCGGCGTGGCCGGGGGTATCTACAATGTTAATGGTGTGGCCTTTGTAGCCGATAGAAGTACATTTGGCTAAAATGGTAATGCCGCGTTCGCGCTCCAAGGGGTTGGAGTCCAATACCGTATCTTGGGCCTGGTCTTCTTTTACTTTAAATTCTCCGGCAAATTTTAAGAGGGAGTCCACCACAGTCGTCTTACCGTGGTCCACGTGGGCGATAATCGCCACGTTGCGTACATCTTGGCGGGTGTTATTCATAGTTTTGTTACGGTGTCCTAAAAATAAAGATGATATATATTTTATCAAATTTTGTTAAGACGGGTAAAATAGCCGGTTAGCTGGTTTATCAGATTTGCTATACTGTAGGAGTAGTATAAAAATTTAAATCTGTTTTTGGAACTATATGTAGAATATAGAGCGCTTTGGAAAAACCAAGGCACAAAGAAAGTCCAAAAATGGTCGTTAAAAGGCACGAACGGGACTCGAGACCCGTTTGTGCTGAATGTTTCTCTTTTTACCTAGGTAAAGTGGGAGATTACGGCTGTTTTGCGGGGTTACTTTCTTTGGCTCTGTATTCCAGCCGTTTTGCATATACTCCCAAAACGGATACTAAGGAGAAAAGTATATGCAAAACAAAAACGCAGTAAAAAATCAGGTCATCATGAAATTTTTTCAGGATCTTCACCTTGTAAAAACACAAGGTTTTACGCTCATTGAGCTGTTAGTTGTGGTGTTAATAATCGGCATCTTAGCCGCCGTGGCGGTGCCGCAATACCAAAAAGCGGTACTCAAAAGCCGTTTTGCCACGATTAAAAATTTAGTTCAAAGTCTAGCACAAGCCGAGGGAGTATATTATTTGTCCAATGGAAACTACACGTCAGATATCAGCAAATTAGATATAGATGTGCCTGCCCCCTCTAGTTCAACCGTAGGACAGTATATCTACCCATGGGGAGAGTGTATACTTGAACTACAAAATGGTGTACACGGACAATCTGCTGCTTATTGTTTTTTGAGTGACCAAGACGGCAAAAGGATAATCGGATACCTAGTTAATTATTCTACTAATAAATTAGCTTGTTACGCCTACAACAGTAATAAATTGGCTCATAGTATATGTCAAGCGGAAACCGGACAAATTACACCAATAGCGAATATCCGATATGAATATTAACCTATCGTTACCTAATGTCGCCGTTCGCCACATCACCGGGTAAAACTCAAAGTAAGCTGATTTTTCAAATTTGAATTTAGTTTGCGGGGAAAAGTTGGGCCGTAGCGTACGTCTACCAGACCGCGCGCAGCGCGGCAAGTGTAAGGCACAAGTCACCGCAAAATAAACCAAATTTGGAAAATTGTTGCACAAGAAAGCCCGGCCCTGTAGAGCACAGGGCCGGGCTAAAGTTACATCACCGGGGTCGTTTTATTTCGCTTCCGCTACGGCTACAGCTACCGCCACCGTCGCCCCCACCATCGGGTTGTTCCCCATCCCGATAAGGCCCATCATTTCCACGTGGGCCGGCACGGAGGAGGAACCGGCAAATTGAGCGTCGCTATGCATGCGGCCCATGGTGTCGGTCATCCCGTACGAGGCAGGCCCCGCGGCCATATTGTCCGGGTGCAAGGTGCGCCCCGTACCGCCGCCGGAAGCTACGGAGAAGTATTTCTTGCCGTTTTCGGTCGCCCATTTTTTATAGGTGCCGGCTACCGGGTGTTGGAAGCGGGTGGGGTTGGTGGAGTTACCGGTAATGGACACGTCCACCCCCTCGTGGCGCATAATGGCTACGCCTTCGTTCACGTCGTCCGCGCCGTAGCATTTTACTTTGGCACGGTCGCCGGTGGAGAAGGCTTTTTCGCTCACAATGTTGAGCTTGCCGGTTTTATAATCGTAATCGGTTTCTACGGACGTAAACCCGTTAATGCGGGAGATGATATACGCCGCATCTTTGCCTAACCCGTTCAAAATCACGCGCAGCGGTTCTTTGCGCACTTTGTTAGCGGTGCGGGCAATGCCGATAGCGCCTTCGGCGGCGGCAAAGCTTTCGTGCCCGGCTAAAAAGCAGAAGCATTTGGTTTCTTCGCGCAGCAGCATTGCGCCCAAATTCCCGTGGCCTAAACCCACGGCGCGTTGGTCGGCTACGGAGCCGGGGATGCAGAAGCTCTGCAAGCCTACGCCAATTTTTTCAGCCGCTTCGGCCGCAGTTTTTACGCCCGCTTTAAACGCAATCGCCGCACCTACGGTGTAGGCCCATACGGCGTTTTCAAAAGCAATGGGCTGGATGCCCTTTACAATGGCTTCCACATCCACCCCTTTTTGGGTGCAGATGTCTTTAGCTTCTTCCAAAGAGCTGATGCCATATTCTTTTAATGTGGCATTGATTTTTTCAATTCTTCTTTCGTATCCTTCAAACGTTACCATATTTAATCTCCTGGGTTACTCTTTGCGGGGGTCAATTACTTTGACGGCTTCGTCAAAGCGGCCATATTTGCTGACGTTCTTTTCAAACGCGGTTTTGGGGTCTTCGCCTTTTTTAATCGCGTCCATCATTTTGCCCAAGTTTACAAATTGGTAACCAATGATTTCGTTATTTTTATCTAAACCGATTTTAAGCACATACCCTTCGGCCATTTCCAAATAGCGCGCGCCTTTGGCTTCGGTCCCGTACATGGTACCAATTTGGCTGCGGTGGCCTTTGCCCAGGTCCTCCATGCCGGCCCCAATGGGTAAACCGTCGTCGGAAAAGGCACTTTGCGTGCGGCCATAAACAATTTGCAAGAACAGTTCGCGCATAGCGGTGTTAATGGCGTCGCACACGAGGTCGGAGTTTAAGGCCTCCAGCAGGGTTTTGCCGGGCAGAATTTCGGCAGCCATAGCGGCCGAGTGGGTCATGCCGGAGCAACCCAAGGTTTCCACTAACGCTTCTTTAATCACGCCTTTTTTGACGTTTAAGGTTAGTTTGCACGCGCCTTGTTGGGGGGCGCACCAGCCTACGCCGTGCGTAAGGCCGCTAATGTCGGTAATTTGTTTAGCTTTGACCCATTTCCCTTCTTCAGGGATCGGGGCCGGGTCATGTTTTGCGCCTTTGCAGACACAGCACATGGCTTGTACTTCAGGGGTGCATTTTTCGCAACTCATTGTACGTCTCCTATATATAGAATATCGTTTGCTTTATTGTAGCATTTTTTGAGCGGGCAAAAATAATTTATGCTATAATGAGTGTACAATTTAATCTGTTTTTGGAACCGTATGCGGAATACGGACGACTTTAGGAAACTAAAGATCGATTCCAATCCAAAAATAGCCGAAAATAAGGACACAAAATGAACGGACTAATTACCCGATCGTTTTGTGTCAAGTGTTTTTTGCACACGTGTAAAAAACTACGGCTATTATGTTTAGGTGGATTGGAATCGGCCCAAGCATAGCAGCCGTCTTTATTTGGTTTCATAAGCAGAAAAAATGGAATATAGGTCGGGTGTAAACCCGACATAAAAATAAATCGTCATTCCCGAGTGTTGCTGTGGGGAATCTCAACCGCATTAAGTATGCAAGTAAGGAGGAGATCCTGAATCAAGTTCAGGATGACATTATACAAAAAGGAGAGAAAACTTATGAACACCACAAAAAACGTAGTTATTAACAAAGGCTGTCATTCCCGAAAGTCGGTATCGGGAATCTACAACGCTCGTCGTTATAAAACAAAGGAAAATGCCTTATTAAATAGGTACGTGGAAGATCCCCGAGTCCTGCGGACGGCAAAATCGGGGATGACAACTTATTTGATGTCAGGCTTACACCTGACCTATAAGGATGTCCTAAACAAATCTTATAGGTTGGGCGTCAGCCCAACAGGAGACGCAGGTAAGCCGGAAAATATACGTTGTAAAGCCGGGAAATTGTCAGGCTTACGCCTGACCTATAAAGGATGTAGAGCCTTTACCCTCATTGAACTCTTAGTCGTGGTACTTATCATTGGCATATTAGCCGCCGTGGCCTTGCCACAATATAAAATAGCCGTAGCCAAATCCAGAGTGGGAACCATGTTAAGTTTAGCCGCCAGCATTGCCGCCACTGAAGAAACCTACTATTTAGCCAATGGGAATTATACTACGTTTGATCAATTGGATATAGAAGTTCCCCCCCAGTGTACACGAGTGGAAGGGTCAAATAGCCTCTATGCCTGTGGAAAATCTTTTACTTTTGGTTTTGATACTGAGGGTTCTGTAAATATCAATTACTGCCCCAATAATAACACTTCAAGAGAACAGTGCTCCAACACACGAGATTTGCACATTCCTTTCCGTTTGAAACATTGGACATGGGAACATGAACGAGGAATTCGCCAGTGCTATGTAAAGAATAATTCCAAACTGGGTAAAGCAGTTTGCTCTACGCTTTCGGGTTTTAAATGCGAAGGTTGTTAATGATATCCTCGGTTGTTGTAGGTCAGGTAAAACCTGACCAACAACAACTGTAGTTATAAAAACGCCCCCACTCGTTAGAGCAGGGGTGTCATAAAACGCAAGTTTTTTGCCTAATTATTTAGCTTCTTCGGCCGGTTTAGCGTCCGCGATTTTTTCTTCTACCGTGGTCAAGGGGTTAATTTGCACCTTGATTTTGGCAAATACCGTGGGTTTTAAGTAAATGCTTACTTCCGTTTCGCCCAAGGTTTTAATCGGCATAGTAAGCTCAATAGCGTCTTTGCCAAGTTTGTGGCCTTTTTCGGTAAGGGCTTTGTAGATGTCGGCTTTGTTGACAGAGCCAAACACTACGCCATCGGCATTCACCGTTTTGGTAAACGGCAACACAATGCCGGTCAGTTTTTCAGCCAAGGCGCGCGCTTGCGCCAGTTCGGCCTCAATGCGTTTTTGGCGGCGCTGCGCGCCCAGTTGCCAATTTTTAATGGCACCTTCGGTGGCGATTTCCGCCAAGCGGTGCGGGACTAAAAAGTTGCGGGCGTAGCCGGGTTTTACGTCCACCAAGGTTCCCACCATACCTAAGTTCTTTACGTTTTGTTTCAAAATAACTTTCATGTGAAACCTCGCTTATTTCTTAGGTAAGGAATAGGGCAAAATGGCCAAGTTGCGGTCCCGTTTAATAGCGCGGGTGATTTGGCGTTGGTGCTTGGCGCAAGTGCCGGTAATGCGGCGCGATAAAATCTTGCCGCTTTCCATCGTAAACGATTTTACGAATTGGAAGTTTTTATAGTCAATGTTGTCCATCTTTTCAGCGCAGAGCTTGCAAACTTTGCGTCTGCTTTCAAAGCGCCGTTTCCCAAACGGGCGCGCCGGGCGTTCCGGGCGGACCGTCGGTGCCGCAGCGGCGGCCGGAGCGGTAGCTTCGGTAGCCGGGGCTTGGGTGTTGGTTAATTCTTCAGCCATGTTATATCTCTCTTGGTTTAAGTTAGAAAGGCACGTCATCTTCCGTCACGTCAGTGGTGGGGACGTCGTCTTTCACAGCGGGGGACACTCCTTCATTGTCCGCATAGGACGAAGTGCCCGCTGCTCCAAATTCCAGGATTTGGACTCTGCTGGCCGTTACTTGCAAACTTCTGCGTACCTGGCCAGTGTTTTTATCGGTGTACTCATCTGGCGTCAAACGGCCCTCCACGCTAATGGGGGTGCCTTTTTTGAGGCGGTCTTTACACCGGTCGGCTGCCGCGCCCCAAATCACAATGGGAACGTACACTACATCATCCTTCCACTCGTTTGTAGTTTTATCCAAAAATCTGCGGTTGACCGCAATACTACAACGGCACACTGCCTGGCCCTTTTGCGTAAACGCCACATTGGGGTCACGTGTTAAACGTCCGACCAGAAGTACTAGGTTTTGTTCCGGTAATCTGATTTGAGCTGGCATAATAGACCTATTTCACAGGAGTCGGCTTCGCTTTGATTTCCAAGGCAACCATGGTCATCGCGCGCAGCACGTTGTTGTTAAGTTTAAGGACGTTATCCAACGTTTTTACAAACGCGGCATTGGCTTTAAACTTAAGATAGAGGTAGAAACCATCGCGAACGTGGTTAATTTCGTGGGTAAACTTGCGTCTGCCCAGTTTTTCTTCGCTGGTTACTTCCCCGCCGTTTTTCGCAATCAAGTCTTTGACTTTGGTTACGAATTCGCCCACTTCTCCGTCGGAGAGTTGGGGTTTTACAATAATTACGCTTTCGTACGTTTTCATAATACTTTTTTTTGCTTGCGTTTTAGGGCAAAAAAACCCGCAGGGCGGACCCTGTGGTTTTTACCCTACGCATATTATACAAAAATTTGGATGAGTTGGGGGAAATTTTATGCCGCACAATTTCAGCGTACCGGCCCACCGGAATTTTCTATAATATAAGTATGCCAAAAAAAGGAGCGACCAAGCAACTTACAACACCGCACGCCGCCCCCGGAGCCGTCGGATTTTTACACCGTGCCCTGGTATGGGGGAGCGGGTGGCTGACGCTGCTGGTGAGCGTTTGCTTTTTTACCGCCACGTATGATTCGGCGCAGGTCAAACTGACGCTTCTGCAAGTGGGGGCCACGGTACTGCTTACCCTATGGGCCTGCCTCAAAATTACCCAACGTCAAAATCCCTTTACGCGGCAAAACCTGCTGTTTTTAGCCCCCCTCCTTATATATATGGGGTGGATGACGCTGTCGTTTGTATGTTTCCCGTACAAATTAGAGGCGGCGGAAGAATGGGTGCGTCTGTGGCTGTGCGGGGCTATGACGTGTTTGGTGGCGTGCGAATTTACCCGCGCAGACGTCCACACCCTCACACGCTTTGTGGTGGCCAGTGCGTGGATTTGCTTTGGCTACGGGGCCCTGCAAATTGTAAACATTTGGCTGCCGGGGGCCGACTTACTGCCTTGGCACGGATTTTTTGGAAGCCGCATTTTTTCCACGCTTGCCAACCCCAACTTCTTCGGTGCGTTTGTGGTGTGTACCTCTGCCATTATTGCGGGCGAATATCTACGCACGCGTAAAAAATCCCTGTTGGTACTATTGGGCTTGGGCCTCTTGGACTTGATTTTTACCGAGAGCAAAGGCGCGTGGCTCGCGTATGCGGTGGTAGCGGTGCTCGGCACGTTTGCCTACGCGCGCGGGGTTGTGCACCTCAAACAATGTAAGAAATGGGCCCTGGGTGCGCTAGTCGTGCTTGCCCTAGCGGTCGGAGCCGCGGGGGTGTATAGTGCCAAGCGTTTCCAGTCGGTCAGTTTCCGCGCCTACACGTGGCTGAGCGCATTTGAAATGATCAAAGACTCCCCCCTCTTAGGCACGGGGCCGGGCAGTTTTAAACTGGTCTATCCGGCCTACCGCCGCCCGCAGATTTTCTACATAGAAAACGCCCACAATACCGAAACCGCCCACGCCGAAAATGAATATTTAGAGCAAGCCGCCACCGGCGGCGTAGTGGGGCTAGCACTTTTCCTGTGGCTGATGAGCTTTGTGCTGATTTGCGCCTATAAAAATATGCACCAAACCGATAAAGACACGCAAACGGCCCTCTTAGGCTACGGGGCCGCGCTGTCCGGGCTGTTGGTGCACGGGTTTGTGGACATTAGCGTACATTTTGCTTCCAGCGGGCTGTTGCAAGCGTTGTGTATCGGCGCGATGTTGGCCCTGGTATTGGACCATAAAAACGTGCCCGAAACCTCGCAAAATCCCGCTCATCCGTGGTGGCTGTGGGCCGCGCGCGCGGGCGTGTGGCTGGGCGTGGGAACCCTGGTCATTTACACCAGTGCCACGTTTTATTACGTGCTACGTAATTTGGCGGTAAAAACCGTGGGAGAGGGTATTTTGTTTGGGCTGTCCGTCCTCTTGTTTGCGGGCGTTATCTTGGGCGTAGCGTACGTGTACAGCCGGGCGGCCCGTCAAACGGCGCGCGGTTGCGTATGCGTGCTACTGCTCCTTTCGCTTGTGCCTTGCACGTTTTTTTGGCGCGTATTTTTGGCTAATCATTACTATAGTTTAGGCGTGGCCCTGGTGCAACTGGGCCAAGCGCATGCGTCCTTAGGGGCGTTTAGTGATGCCATTCAATTAAACCCGTTTTTAAGCGAATACCGCCAATACCGCGCCAACGTGTTTGCCATGACGTTGGACCCGCAAAAACGCTTTGTGCCCGCCCTGGGGGATACCGACAAACCCCGCACGGATTTTGAGCGCGCCCAGGACGATTTAAACTTTGTCTTTGCCCATAACCCCGTGCACGCCATGCTCCATTTAAACGCCGGGCAACTGCATTATAATATGGGGATGCGCCAACGAAACCTCATGCAGCAAGCCCCCGTCCAAGCGCAGCTGTACCGCGCCCTGGCGGACGAAAATTTACGCCAAGCCCAAGCGTATTTGGAGGATTCCCTTAAACTGGACCCCGTCAATGTGAACACCTATTTACTGCTAGCCAATATCGCCCTTACCAAAGGGAACGTGGACGAAGCCCAAGCGTGGGTAACGCGCTATTACCAGGGCCCGGCGGGCGTAACGGAGGAAGAATTTTTAACCCGCCACCGCGAAAACCCGCCCATGCAAGCGTTGCAAGCGCATATAGACCGCTTACGCTCAGCCAACTACTAAATGCGAAAAACCCGATAACTTCCCACCCACGCGTTCCATATTTACTTGCGACTGTTGTGGGACACATCTCCAACCTATAAACTAATTTATGCGATAATAATTTCCAACAAACCAACTTACGTTCGTAGATGTGTCCAACACACCCATGCTTTGGCAAATAGATTTGGCTATAGAACTCTTTCCAGAAATGGTACAAAAATTTACTCCTCTATCATCAAATTCTCCATTTGCTTGTACATGTAATCCATTAAAATCAAAGGAAGGCAAGTGAATGTTACTTGTCGTTGCGTGGCAACCTCCCTTTTTGTCGCAGTAATAAGCATATTTATCCGTAGATACATCTTTTTTAATGAGTTCTTCGGGCACGTTTACATCTAACTCACTAATATTATCCGTATACTCTCCATTGGCCAGGTAATACACTTCCTCCGCTTGGTGAATAGCTCTTAACATAGTCAAAGCCTCTACCGCACGGCTTTTATACACTGCTTTTTGATATTGCGGCACAGCCACAGCGGCTAAGATGCCAATAATCAGTACCACGACTAAGAGTTCAATGAGGGTGAAGGCTCTACATCCTTTATAGGTCAGGTGTGAGCCTGACAATTTCCCGACGTTTTGAAGCATGTTTTCCGGCTTACCTGCGTCTCCTGTTGGGCTGACACCCAACCTATAAGATTGGTTTAGGGCATCTTTATAGGTCAGGTGTAAGCCTGACATCAAATAAGTTGTCATCCCCGATTTCGCCGTCCGCAGGACTCGGGGATCTTCCACGTACCTATTTAATAAGGCATTTTCCTTCCTTTGACAACAACGTGCGTTGTAGATTCCCGATAACGACATTCGGGAATGACAGACTTTTTTTATAACTACGTTTTTTGTGGTGTTCATAAGTTTTCTCCTGTTTGTATAATGTCATTCCAAACTTGATTTGGAATCTCACCGCCTGTAACGCCCCAAGGTGAGATCCTGGATCAAGTCCAGGATGACAACTTTATTTACTTTTCCAATTCATCTGCTTATGAAACCAACAAAAACGGCCGCTTACCTTTAAGCCAGTCAAGGGGTCTTAAAAATAACAGCCGTAGCCCACCATCAAAAGACGGTAAACGTTAGACACAAAAAAGCAGGTAATTAGTCTGCTCTTTTATGTCTTACACGGTTGTTTTTGAACCTTGACTGGGTTTTTATAAAACACCACCGTTTCTTAAACGGTTCCAAAAACAGATAAAATTGTAAACTCAGTATAACAAAAACGAAATGACCCACGCAAGATGTGTATTTGGGTTTAGCAAGATGTGGGACAATAAACAGGGCAGTTTTCCTCTGCTTTGTGGGAAAACATGACCACACAGGCACAAGGGCCCAAGGCTGTTTCCTGTCCCCCTTGTGGTACTTAGTGGCCGCACTGCCTTTTTCCCTTCGCCCCTTGTGGGAGAAGGTGGCCGTAGGCCGGTTGAGGGGTTGTCCCTAGGGGAAAACCTTTTTGGGAAAGTACCGCGAAGCGGGGTAAGGGGGTTGTAAAATAAGGACTTCTTTATAAATAACCCCCCATCGCCCCTGCGGGGCACTTCCCCCACACGGGGGGAAGTAAAACAGCACCCCAAAAATTTAGTACAATAAAAGTAACACATCCTAGGAGATTTATGTATGATTATTCTTTTCTTAAATTGTGGCAGTTCCTCTTTAAAATACAGCGTGTATGACTGGGAGCAGAAAAAAAGCCTCTGCGCCGGCGGCGTAGAACGCATTGGGATTGACGGCTCGTTCATCTCGCACGACCGCAACGGATTCCCTACCTACGAGCTTGCCCGCAATTGCAAAGACCATAAAGACGCTATCAATTTAGTCATTGAAACCATTACCGACAAAGAACACGGCGTCATTGAAGATATTAACGTCATTAGCGCGGTGGGGCACCGTATCGTGCATGGCGGCAAGTTTGCTAAATCCGTCATTGTGGACGACAGCGTAGTAGCTGAACTGCGCAACATTGCCGACCTGGCCCCCTTGCATAACCCCGCCCACATCATGGGCATTGAGGCCGCCCGCGCGCTCCTGCCCAACGTTACGCACGTGTGCGTGATGGATACCGCTTTTCACCAAACCATGCCGGCCTCTTCGTATATGTACGCATTGCCGCGTAAATGGTACACCGATTACCAAATCCGCCGCTACGGATTCCACGGCTCGTCGGTACTTTACACCTCGCGCCGCGCCGCTGTGCTCCTGGATAAAAACGTGGACGAAGTAAACTCCATTGTCTGCCACTTGGGCGCCGGGGCCAGCGTAACGGCTGTTAAAAACGGCCAATGCTTAGACACCAGCATGGGGCTTACCCCGTTAGAAGGGTTAGTCATGGGCACACGCAGTGGGGATATTGACCCGTCGGTGTGTTTCCACATGATGAAAAAACTAAATATGTCGCCCGACGAAATGTACACCATTTTAAATAAAAAATCCGGCATGTACGCCTTAACCGGGGACCGTTTCTCCGACCAGCGCGACGTGCGCAAAAACGCTGCCAACGGCGACGAGCTTTGCAAACTAGCCCTGGACGTGGAATGTTACCGCGTGAAAAAATACATTGGCGCATACATGGCCGCGTTGGGACGCTTGGATTGTATCGTATTTACCGCCGGGATTGGCGAACGCGCCAGCAACGTGCGTGAAATGGTGTGCAAAGGGTTAGAAAATTTTGGCATCATCTTAGACGAAGAAAAGAACGCCTGTGCCGAAACCAACAAGGCCGAATGTTGCATCAGTGCGGATCACTCTAAAGTTAAAATTTTTGTCATCCCCACGGACGAAGAAATTGTCGGCGTGCAGGACATTGTAGCTTTGCTCGCCGGTACGTACGACGTGTACCCCAAATTTAGGTATATCTTCCAAGAAAAAACATACCGCAACAAACTGCGTGACGCGGCATTTATGGAGGAGGTAAAAAAACGCCCCTCTCTACTCAAAGCCGCCATTAACTTGCCCGAAGCGTTAAAGCAAGAACTGAAAAAATGATTTGTGCCGCCCGTTTGTAAATTTGCAAACGGGCTTTTTTTAGTAAGCTATAGGAGAAAATTATGTTACTGCCCAAAGAAGATAAATTCTTTGATTTGTTTGACAAGCAAGCCGAAAACTTGGTGCGCGGGGCCGAGTTTTACAAAAAAGTGGTGGACCAGGCCGCCTTTACGCCCGAAAACGTACGCGAAATGCACGAATTTGAACACTACGGCGACGAAATGACCCACGCCATTATTAACACGTTGAACGAAACGTTCATCACCCCCTTTGACCGCGAGGACATTTTAGCCCTGGCCAACCGCTTGGATGATATTATTGATAATATCTATTTGCTAACCAACCGCTTTTACCTCTACAAAATTGAAAAACCGACCGACTACAGCAAAAAATTGGCGCACGTGATTGAACAAACCACCCACGCCTTGCAAAAAGCGGTTGCCACGTTGCGCAGTAACAAACACATCAAAGACACCCTGCGCCACTGCGTGGAAATTAACCGCCTGGAAAACGAAGGCGACGTCCTGCGCGACGAGGCCATCTCCGACCTGTTTGCCAACGAAAAGGACCCCATTATGGTCATTAAGCAAAAAGAACTCTACGAAATTGCCGAAACCACCACCGATTTTTGCGAACACGTAGCCAATATGGTGGAATCTATTATCGTAAAGAATAACTAGTATGATGTGGATTATATTTTTAATTCTGCTGGCGTTGTTTTTTGACTACTTAAACGGCTTTCACGACGCAGCCAACGCCGTTTCTACCGTGATTTCCACCCGCGTATTATCCCCCAAGTTTGCCGTAGCCTGGGCGGCGTTTTTTAACTTTGCCGCGTTTTTGATTTTTAAAACCGGGGTCGCCAAAACCATTGGCGCGGGCATTGTAGATATTAGCGTAGTGGACTCCACGCTTATTTTTGGCGCGCTCATGGGCGCGTGCGGGTGGAACCTGATTACCTGGTGGTTTGGGTTGCCGTCCAGTTCTTCCCACGCGCTTATTGGCGGGCTGATGGGCGCAGGGATCGTCAAAGGCGGCTTTGGCGTACTGGTAGCCAGCGGGATTTTAAAGACGGTAGCGTTTATCTTTATTTCCCCCCTACTGGGTTATTTGCTTAGCACCATTGCCGGCGTGATTACCTTTAATATCGCTAATCATTTTAGCCCGTACAAAGTGGATAAATTTTTCCGCAAAGCGCAGTTGTTCTCGGCCTCGGCCTATGCGCTGGGCTACGGCGGAAACGACGCGCAAAAAACCATGGGGATTATCAGCATGCTCTTACTGGGCGGCATGGCGGGTGCCGAGGTAGCCCCCGTGCGCGATTTCTTTTTAACCCATAACGAAATGCACGCCATTGCCCAAGGGCAGTTTGTGGTGCCGCTCTCCGTTGTGATTATGTGCCAAGGTGCCATTGCCCTGGGGACACTGACCGGCGGGTGGCGCATTGTAAAAACCATGGGCCAAAAAATCACCCGTTTGCGCCCGGTGGACGGATTTTGTGCCGAAAGTGGCGCGGCGTGTTCCATTTTCTTTGCCTCTATTTTAGGCATCCCCGTGAGCACCACGCACACCATTACAGGGGCGATTGTGGGGATTGGCTCATTGCGCCGGTTATCCGGCGTGCGTTGGGGCACGGCCAAGCGCATTGTGTGGGCGTGGTTTGTAACGATTCCGGCGGCGGCCGGGATATCCGCTGTATTTTACCTACTCAAAGTATGGCTGTTTAATTAATTTTATAATAAGGTACACCTGCCGCAGCTGTTTGCGCCTCAGCATAAATACCGATACTTTTACAAATAGATTCGGCTATCGCTGATTTATTGATGCCCCAGGTATTCTTGGGTACTAGGCACCAATAACCGTCGTTGTCAAGATGTAGTACAGGTAAATTTTCATCCGCTGCGTTAGCTGCCCAAGATCCGTCCGTACGATTCAAAGAGTAATAATAAGTATGCGGGTTGTCAGCTTTGCCATATGCCCATTGATTACTTAGTCTTTCCGCAGGGATCTCTACATCTAGTTCAGCCATATTAGTTGGATACTCTCCATTAGCTAAATAATATAGTTTGGACGCTCTAACTAGGGTAGGTAATACTGATAAAGCTTCTGCCATACGGCTTTTTGCAACTGCTTTTTGATACTGCGGCACCGCCACGGCGGCTAAAATACCAATGATAAGGACGACCACTAACAGTTCAATAAGCGTGAAACCTGTACGTCCGCTATATTCCGCATACCGAAACTGCGGGCTGACAGAGCGGACCGTACACCTTCTGGCCGTTGTAAAATGAGTTGTCATCCCCGAGTGTCTCTGTCGGGGATCTTCCACGCACTTATTTAATAAGGAATTCTCCTTAATTTGACAACGACGTGCGTTGTAGATTCCCGATAACGTCTTTCGGGAATGACTTTCTTTTTTTACTACTATATTTACTTGGTTTTTCATAAGTTTTCTCCTTTTTTATGTCAGGTAAAACCTGACCTACACTTTAATTGTCATCCCCGAGTGTCTTTGTTGGGGATCTCTACCTTTTTCAATTTATCCACTTATGAAACCAATGAAACTCGCCCTGCTCACGCAGGGGGTTTCTTCTGCTCCAAAATCTCAGCTACGCTTGATTTTGCCTAGCGCACAACTTAGAAGAAAACTCCGTTTTCTTGCGCTAGGATTCTCATTCATCCCCGGGCTGAAGCCCGGGGTATTCTGCAAGGCTGTCAATAAAATAAGGCATTCCCGAAATTTGTAATCGGGAATCTACGACGCTTGTTGTTTTTGCAAACGTATATAAACGACGGGTGCATGGAAGATCCCCGACAGAATTCCTCGGGGATGACATTTCATAGACAACGGAAACAAACCTAAATCACTTCTTGGGTGGGAATGTCTTTCAGGGCCGGGGTATTTTCGCGGATGCCCTTGAGGGCTTTCACCGCTGTTACGTGCAAGGCAAGCAAGATTTTTTTATGCTTCTTCTCCAGTGCCTCTTTAATGCCCGCCAGCGTTTGCCCGGTAGCAAAAATATCGTCAAGGTAAATATAGTGGGAGTACTTGGCTAATAGGTCGCCGTCAATTTCCATATCATAATCATCATATTCGTTGGTAATATGGAATACATAAGGCTTGTTGGGGATTTTCCCTTTTTTGCGCGCCAGTAACAGCGGCAGGCCCAGTTTATAGGCCACTGGGGCCCCAAACAAAAATCCGCGCGCTTGCGGCGTGATAATGGCCGCTGTTTTAAGTGTAGCGGCGGGGATATGGGCCGTTACCAGGGCGCAGAGCTTATCAATGGCGGCCTGGAAACAGGCGGGGTCCTCCAGCAGGCCGTTAATGTCAATAAAATTAACGCCCCGGATGGGAAAATCTTTTACAATCGTTAAGCCGTAATTGGGTTTCATAAGGGTCCTTTACAAAAATCCGTATTTATTATACAATATAAACAAGGAAAAAAGTGATCTTTTATGTGCAAGGGTGAACGCACTAGAAAAGATTCACAAATAACCAAATAATTTGGTATAATAATACTAAGTTATTTTTAAGGCAGTAATTTCCTAACCCGTCCGACGGAGAAAAGGACAGGTGTGGGATTTTCTGCCGATAAATAATTTGTAAAAAATACTAAGGAAAAAATTAAAAATGGCAGAAAAAACAGCTAAAAAAGCCAATGTAATTGGCCAAGAAAGAATCCGCATTAAACTGCGTTCTTATGACCACCGCATGTTAGATGCTTCCGTTACGCGCATTGTAGAAACCGCGCAAAAAACGGGTGCTATTGTGGCCGGTCCTGTGCTCTTGCCGGTTCGGATTAAAAAGTACACCGTACTTCGCTCTCCCCATACCGATAAGAAAAGCCGCGAACAGTTTGAAATGCGCATTCATAAACGCTTGATTGACTTAAAAAGCCCCACCTCTAAGACCGTGGACGAACTCATGAAATTAGATTTGCCCGCCGGTGTAGATGTGGCCATTAAAAGTAACTAAGGAAACTGTAAACACGTATGACAGAAGAAAATAAACAAGCTGCTGGTGCCCAAGAGGCAACGCCTGTTGCTGAACCGGCCAAAGCAGAAACTGTCAAAGAAGCTCCGGCTACGTTTCGTTTCGTAATCGGCGAGAAAGTGGGCATGACCCAGCTCTTTGATGAAAAAGGCAACCTGCATGGTGTATCCGTTGTAAAAGCGGGCGATTGCAAAGTTGTGCGTGTCAGAACCCAAGAAAAAGACGGCTACAACGCCGTTTGTGTGGGTTTTGGCGAAGTGAAAGAAAACAAACTGAATAAACCGGAACTCGGCTACTTCAAAAAAGCCAATGTGGCCCCGGTAAGACACATGAAGGAATGCCGTGTCGCTGACGTGGCCGGCTTTGAAATTGGCCAAGTCATTTCACTTGAAAAAATCTTTAAACCTGGCGATTATGTGGACGTGCAGGGCAAAATTAAAGGCCACGGCTTTGCCGGCGGTATGAAACGCCACGGCTTTGCCGGCCAACCGGATTCGCACGGTCAGTCCGACCGCAGCCGCGCTCCGGGGTCTTTGGGTTCCCGCCGCTCTTTGGGTAAAGTAATTTCCGGTCAACGCATGGCCGGCCATTATGGTACCACCACCCATACAGTAGCCAAGATTGAAGTTATTAAGGTAGATAACGAAAACGGTCTTTTATTCTTAAAAGGTTCCGTTCCGGGGGCCCGCGGGTCTATCGTGTCCGTCTTAGAAACTTCCAAATACAAAAAACACTATGTAGCGCCGCAGCAGAACAAGATCTCTGCTTCTAAAGCCGCTAACAAGAAGTAAGGACTTGGACCTATGGAAACAAAAGTTTTAGATTTAAAAGGAAAAGAAAAAGGGACGATTTCCCTGCCGGAATCTTTATTCGGCGTGAAAGCCAACCCCACTTTCTTGCACGAAGTCATTACCGCTTTCTTGGCTAACCAACGCAGCGGTACGGCGGATGTAAAAACCCGCGCGGAAGTATCCGGCACGGGTAAAAAACCGTGGAAACAGAAAGGTACCGGCCGTGCCCGTCAAGGGTCTTTGCGTGCGGTACAGTTCCGCCACGGGGGTGTTGCGTGGGGTCCTACTCCGCACTCCTACCGCCAGGACTTACCGGCCGCTAAACGCCGCACTGCGTTAGCGATGGCCTTGTCCACCAAACTTTCCGAAGGCAACATTGTGGTATTGGAATCGTTGAGCTTCAAAGAGCCCAAAACCAAAGCCTTCGCGGAAGTGTTGGAAACCTTGGCCGCCGGGCGCAAACCGTTGGTGTTGGATAACTTCGCCGACAAAAACGCCCAATTAGCTTGCCGCAACGTAGCAGGCTTGACCCACATGCAAACGCAAGATATTAACGCGTATGAAGTATTAAACAGCTCCAAAGTGATTTTCACCAAAGACGCTGTGGATACGCTGACCAAAACGTTTGCTAAGGAGGCCAAATAATGTCCGGCGCTTACGATACTTTGAAAAAGCCCCTCTTAACTGAAAAGAGTTTAATTGAACGCGATACCCACAACCGCTACGGTTTTATCGTGGGCAAAAACGCGTCCAAAGGCGAAATTAAAACCGCGGTGGAAAAAATCTTCAACGTAACCGTTGTAAAGATTAACACCATTTCCGTCACGGGTAAGACCCACCGTATGGGTCGCTTTGAAGGCAAACGCCCCGATTACAAAAAAGCGTTTGTAACTTTGAAAGAAGGCGATAAAATCGAAGTGGTGGAAGCCACTGCGAAGTAGAGAAGGAGAAACTACGAACTATGCCTATTAAATCATTTAGACCTTACACCCCCTCTCGCCGCACGATCACGGTGTCGGATTATTCCGATATCACCAAGACCGCGCCCGAGAAACGCTTGACCAAGGGTCTGCGCAAAACGGGTGGAAGAAACAATACCGGTATGGTCATGGTACGCCACATTGGCGGCGGCCACAAACGGGCTTACCGGCAAATTGATTTTAGAAGAGAAAAATACGGCGTACCGGCCAAAGTCGTTTCTGTAGAATACGACCCGAACCGCAGCGCGCGCATTTGTCTTTTAAATTACGCTGACGGCGACAAACGCTACATCTTGCAACCCGTAGGCGTACAAGTGGGCGATACGCTCATGTCCGGCCCGACGGCTGATATTAAAGTGGGTAACTGCCTGGCTTTGAAATATATCCCCGAAGGTACTTTTATCCACGCCATTGAACTGAAAGTCGGTAAAGGGGCGCAACTCGCGCGCAGCGCGGGTTCTCAAGCGCAACTGATGGCTAAAGAAGCCGGATATGCCCACATTAAAATGCCGTCTGGCGAAATCCGCTTAGTCCCCAGCGATTGCTGTGCGACCATCGGCCAAGTCGGCAACGTAGACCATGGCAATATCGTTATCGGTAACGCCGGGCGCAACCGCCACTTGGGCAACCGCCCGACTGTACGCGGTAGCGCCATGAACGCGGTGGATCACCCCATGGGTGGTGGCCGTGGTCATGGTAAAGGCGGCAACATTCCGCGCTCTCCGTGGAACCAACCGTCCCGCGGTTTGAAGACCCGCTCTACCAAGAAAGCGTTTAGCTGGATGATTGTCAGCGACAGAAGAAAAAACAAGGTTAAATAAGTATGGGAAGATCAACTAAAAAAGGTCCGTTTGTAGACTTAAACCTGTTGGAAAAAGTTCAAAAAATGAACCAGTCCAACGAAAAGAAACCTATTAAAACATGGGCAAGAGCGTGCACGATTGTGCCGGAATTTGTGGGCCACACCTTTTTGGTGCACAATGGCCGCAAGTTTCTTCCCATCTACGTTTCCGAACGTATGGTAGGTTTTAAGCTCGGTGAATTCTCATTCACCCGGTTGTTCAAAGGCCACGGTGGTATTACAAAGGATTCCACCGCCTTGAAATAAGAGTTGAGGATTTACTATGGAAGCTTGTGCAAAAGCTAAATTTCAACGCTACGGCAGCCGCCGTGTAAACCTGGTGTTGGACCAAATCCGCGGTAAAAACGTAAAAGCGGCCGAAGAGGTATTACCCTTTGTCGCTAAACGCACCGCCGAATTGGTAGCCAAAACCTTACACAGTGCTGCGTCTAACCTGCAAGTCAAAGCTGGTAAAAAGCTGGACTTCAGCCACGTCTATATTAAAGAGGCGTTTGCGAACTTAGGCCCCAGTGGTCACCTTCGCAGAGTGCAACCCGGCCCGCAAGGCCGCGCGATGCCCTACAAAAAGAGCATGTGCCATTTAACGGTCATTGTGACCGATGAAAAGAAAGGAGGCCGCTAATTTATGGGACATAAGATTCATCCCCGGTCTATTCGTTTAGGCTACATCCAAGATTGGCGCTCCCGCTGGTTTGCGCCGAAAAATATGCCGGCGCTCATTTTAGAAGATGCCCAAATCCGCAAACACATTGACGGCAAATTCGAAATGGCAGCCATCAGCTACGTCGGTATTGAAAGAGCCGGTGCGTTCTTACGCGTAAACATTCACACCGCCCGCCCGGGTGTGGTGATTGGTAAAAAAGGTGCCGATATTGAGGCCCTTCGCAAAGAATTAGAAGCCATGACCGGCAGCAAGACGTTTGTAAACGTCATTGAAATTAAGAACCCGGAAACGGACGCCCAGTTGGTAGCGCAAAACATTGCCCAACAATTGGAAAAACGCGCCCACTACGGTGCCGCTATGAAGAAAGCCATTGAAAAAGCGCTTTCCGGCCGCGCCCTGGGTATTAAAATTATGGTATCCGGCCGTTTAGGCGGTGCGGAAATTGCCCGTACGGAATGGAAACGTGAAGGCCGCGTACCGCTGCACACCTTGTGCGCCGATATTGATTACGGTTTCACCGAAGCCAACACCATCAGCGGTAAAATTGGTATTAAAGTGTGGATTTTCAAACGCACGCACTTCGCCAAATCTCCTAAAGAGATTATGAACGAACTCAAAAAACACCGCGACATGGAATCCGGCGCGACCGAAGGTGCTGTGGAAGAAGCAGCCCCGGCAGAGGCCAAATAGAGGTAACGAACTATGTTGATGCCGAAAAGAGTAAAATATCGTAAACCCTTTAGCGCCCCGCGCATTAAAGGCAACGCCAAACGCGGGACCGAAGTGGTCTTTGGGGAATATGGTTTAAAAGCCTTGGAACCCAGATGGATCACGGCGCGCCAAATTGAAGCGGCCCGTATTACCTTGTCTCGTTTCATTAAGAAAAAAGGTAAATTGTGGATCCGCATTTTCCCGGATAAAGCTATCACCAAACACCCCGCCGAAACCCGTATGGGTAAAGGTAAAGGTGCGCCCGAATACTGGGCTGCCGTAGTAAAACCGGGCCGTATTTTGTTTGAATTGGAAGGTGCCAGCGAAGAAGATACCAAACGCGCTATGCGCCTAGCTTCGGACAAACTTCCGATTAAAACCAAATTGGTAACCAGAAGGTAGTTTATGAAAACCAATCAAAAAGCTGATTTAAAAAAGAAATCTTTGGCCGAGCTCAATGAAGCCCTCGGCAAAGCGCAAGAAAAGAAATTCAACCTTCTTTTCAAACACAGCACCACGCCACTGGCTAACCCCATGGAACTAAGAGCTGTAAGACGTGAAATCGCCCTTCTGCAAACCATCATCAACCAGAAGGCCGCTGAAGCGAAATAGAGGTTTAATATGGAAAACAAAGAAACCCGCGCTCAACGCAAAGTGCTTACCGGTGTAGTAGTGTCCGACAAAATGGACAAAACCCGCACCATTAAAGTGGAACGCTTGGTACATGATGCACGCTATGGCAAAACCTTAAAACGTGCTTCCAAATTCCACGCGCACGACGAAGCGAACACCAGCAAACTGGGCGACAAAGTAGAAATTATGAGCACCCGCCCTGTTTCTAAAACGACCAAATGGCGTGTTTCCAAAATTGTGGAAAAAGCCAGAGCATAGTTTAGTAAACTAGGAGTTACTTAACGTATGATTCAATTAAGAAGCATCCTCAATGTGGCCGACAACTCCGGCGCCCGTAAAGTACAATGCTTTAAGGTGCGCGGCGGCCACCACCGGGATATTGCAACCCTCGGGGACGTGATTATGTGCTCCGTACGGGATGCAATCCCTACTTCCGCCATTAAAAAAGGCGACGTGGTACGCGCGGTTGTAGTGCGTGTAGCCCGTGAAAAGAGACGCAAAGACGGTTCCTATATCCGCTTTGATGACAACGCTGTTTGCATCATTAACGATAATGGCGAACCCAAAGGCACCCGTGTATTCGGCCCGATTGCCCGTGAGCTGCGAGAAAAGAATTTCTTAAAAATCATTTCTCTAGCACCGGAGGTAGTATAGGTATGAACGTGAAAACGAAAGATACCGTGCTCATTTTAGCCGGTAAAGATAAAGGCAAAAAAGGCGAAGTGAAATCCGTCAACCCGACCAAAAATACCGTAGTTGTGGCCGGTGTAAATATGGTTTCCAAACACCAAAAGCCTTCTCAAAATAAGCAAGGCGGCATCGTGCAGGTAGAAGCCCCCATCCACGCCTCCAACGTGGCGGTGGTCTGCCAAAAATGCAAAAAAGCCATGACGCCTAAAGTGCAAATTACGGCCGACGGTAAAAAAACCCGTGTCTGCCGCAAATGCAACGAAGCAATTATCTAATTAGGTACTGAAAATGACTGCTAAAAAAGAAACCAAAGTAACTAAAGCGCCCGAAGGATACGTTCCGGCCTTGCAAGCGCTGTACAAAGAAAAAGTGCTTCCGGCCTTGCTCAAAGAAATGGGGGTAAAAAGCCCCATGGCCGCGCCGAAACTGACCAAAATTGTCATTAACATCGGCGTAAAAGAAGCCCGCGAAGATATTAAAGCGATGGAAATTGCCAAGAACGATTTGTCTGCCATCGCCGGACAAGCCGCGCAAGTGCGCCGGGCTAAAAAGTCCATTTCTAACTTCAAATTGCGTGAAGGCATGCCTATCGGCGTACGCGTTACCTTACGTGGGGCGCGCATGTACGAATTTATGGAACGCTTTATTTCCATTGCCTGCCCGCGCATCCGCGACTTCCAGGGCTTCAACCCGAGCTTTGACGGGAGAGGCAACTTGAACTTGGGGATTAAAGAACACTATATTTTCCCGGAAATTGATGTGGAAAAATCTCCCAAAGCATACGGTATGAACATTACGTTTGTTACCACTGCCGAGAACGATAAAGCGGGCCGCTTGCTCATGGATTATATGGGCTTGCCGCTGCGCAAATCGGGTAAATAAGGAGCAAAAAACTTATGGCTACGAAAGCATGGGTTGCAAAAATGGCAAAAGACCAAAAATTTGCCGTGCGCTACCACAACAGATGCCAAATCTGTGGCCGCGCCCGCGGATACTACCGCGACTTTGGTCTGTGCCGTATCTGCCTTAGAAAAATGGCCCACCAGGGACTCATTCCTGGTCTTAAAAAATCCAGTTGGTAATTTAACAGGAGGAGCTGCCTAAGCGGGCCAACTCTATACGTAGAAAGTAGTTTGCAAGGGCAACTTAAAATATGGATCCAATCGCAGATTTCTTAACCAGAATAAGAAACGCTAATATGAAGAAAAAAGAAAAAGTGGATATCCCTTTTTCTAAAATCAAAACTGAAATTGCGCGCATCCTCAAAGAAGAAGGATACATCGCCAATTTCAAAGCCGTCCACAACGAAACCAAAGGCGGCGTGGTACGGGTATTTTTGAAATACACGCCCGAAAATGAATGCGTCATCCAAGGTTTACGCCGTGTGTCTAAACCGGGTTCCCGCGTTTACAGCGCGTACGATAATATTCCTAAAGTACGCGGTGCGTTCGGTATTTCTATCTTGTCCACTTCCAAAGGTTTAATGACCGATGCACAAGCCAAAGCGGCCAAAATCGGCGGCGAAGTATTGTGCCAGGTATGGTAAGGGGGAATTATGAGCAGAATTGGTAAAAAAGTAATCAACATTCCCGCTAAAACCAAAGTGGAAATTAAAGACAACGTAATTACCGCCTCCGGTGCGTTAGGGTCTTTGTCCTACACGGTGCCGGCCGGTATTACCCCCAAATTGGACAACGGTACGCTTTCTTTCTCTATTGAAGAAAAAGACTTCAAAACCTTAAACGCTTTGCACGGTACTACCCGCGCCAACGTGTTTAACATCATTGAAGGCGTAACCAACGGTTTTACCAAAGTGTTGGAAATCAACGGCTTAGGTTACCGTGCCAACGTAGCCGGTAAAAAACTCAATTTGGAACTTGGGTTTTCTCACCCGGTCAATTTGGATATTCCCGAAGGCCTCACCGTTACGGTGGACCCGAAGAGCGGCTTTGTTACCATTAAAGGTAGCAACAAATTTTTGGTGGGCGACTTTGCCGCCAAAATCCGCCGCATCCGCCCGCCGGAGCCCTATAAAGGCAGCGGTATTAAATACCAAGGCGAACATATCGTACGCAAAGCCGGTAAGACCGCCGCGGGAGGTAAATAATTATGGCTACTAAACAAGAAAGATATCAATATCGTAAAGACCGCAGCCGTGGGCACTTGCTCAAAAACGGTGCGCACCGCCCGCGCTTGTCTGTTTACAGAAGCTTGAAATACATGTATGCCCAAATTATTGACGACAACACCCACAGCACGTTAGTGTCTGCGACGACGTTGTCCAAAGAATTTGAAGGCAAATTTGAGACCTCCGCCAAGAGCATTGAAGCGGCTAAAGCCCTCGGTGCCGCGATTGCCAAAAAAGCAATTGACAAAGGCATTACGGAAGTAATGTTTGACCGCGGTGGACGTGTCTATCACGGCAGAATTAAGGCCCTGGCCGACGCTGCCCGCGAAGCAGGATTAAAATTCTAAGTAGATAGGTGAATTTAATGTCTAACGAAGAAAGAAAAGAAGCGAAAGGCAAAAGAGCCGAGTTTCAAAAAGCCAAACCCGCGGTAGAAGGGAAAACGACGGTCATTAACGTCGCCCGCACCACCAAAGTAGTAAAAGGTGGTAAACGCATGGGTTTCCGTGCCTTAGTTGTAGTAGGCAACGGGCAAGGCAAAGTGGGCGTAGCGATTGGCAAGGCCAACCAAGTACAGGCCGCTATCGCCAAAGCAGAAACGCATGCGCGCAAGCACATGATTACGTTCCCCATTGTAGGCGATACCATCCCGCACGAAGTGATCGGGAAATTTGGGGCCGCCTCTGTGTGGATGAAACCCGCTGCCCCGGGTACCGGTGTAATCGCCGGGTCCGGCGCGCGCTTACTGTTTGAAGCGGCCGGGATTAAAGACGTGCTTGCCAAAAGTTTAGGCAGCACCAACCCGTGCAACCTAGTGTACGCCACCATGGAAGCTTTTAAACAACTTAAAAGCAAAGAAACCGTGAACGTGCTACGCGGCAAAGCTGAAAAAGTAGAAGCTGCCGCCGAAGTCAAGACGGAAGAAAAGGCCGCCTAGTGTGAAGGAGAATAGAATATGGTAACTTTAAATAAACTTTTCCCGAAACACGGTTCCCGCAAAGCCAAACGCCGCTTGGGTATCGGCCCGGGCTCCGGTTTGGGTAACTACTGCACCAAAGGGATGAAAGGGCAAACCTCTCGTTCCGGTAACACCCGCAAAGAAAGCAAAGAAGGCGGACAGATGCCTTTAATCCGCCATACGCCTAAAAGCGGTTTTTCCAATAAGGATTTTGCCACCCGTTACGATTATGTAAACATTGGCTCCTTGGAAAAACTCTTTGCTGCCGGTGCGGAAGTAACCCCGGAAGCGTTGAAAAAAGCCGGTGCTATTCACTGCGCTTGCCGCGTGAAAGTGCTTGCCAATGGGACTTTAACCAAAGCCCTTAAAGTATCCGCTCATGGTTTTTCTGCCACGGCCAAAGCCGCGATTGAAAAAGCCGGTGGTACTGTAACCGTTATTGAGAACAAATAATGTCCAATAATACAGTTGCAAATATCTTTAACGCCCCCGAACTCAAAAAGCGCTTGCTTTTTGTGATCGGGGCGTTAGCCGTTTTCCGGGTGGCAGCCGCCATCCCGATACCCGGTATTAACACGGATGTACTGCGCCAACTTTTTGCCGCCCACCAAAATGGTATTTTAGGTTTTATGAATATCTTTTCGGGCGGTGCGTTGGGGCGTTTCTCCATTTTAGCACTGGGTATTATGCCGTACATCAACGCCTCCATTATTATGGGGTTGGTGCGTGGGGCACACATTTTCCCGGCACTGGACCGCATGCATAAAGAAGGCGAAAGCGGACGGCGCAAAGAAAACCAAATTACCCGTATTTTTGCACTGTTTTTAGCCCTTTTGCAGGGCGGTATGATGACGTTTGCCATTTCCCGTGTGGAAGGGGCAGGCGGCATTCCGGCGGTGGTCAACCCGAACTTCCTGTTCTTTGCCACCACGCTACTCACCTTAGCAGCCGGGACCATGTTTGTGATGTGGCTAGGCGAACAAATCACCGAAAAAGGGGTGGGCAACGGTATTTCGCTCATCATCTTTGCCGGGATTGTGGACCGTTTGCCGGCCGCTATTAACGAAATTGTCAACCGCGTGCAAACCGGGGAAATGGATTTCTTTGTGGCAATGGTTATTTTTGCCGCAGCCGTAGTGATTACGGCCTTGGTGGTGTGGCTGGAAACGGCCCAACGCCAAATTCCGGTACAATATGCCAAACGCCAAGTCGGCAACCGCATGTACGGTGGCCAAGCCAGCTATTTACCGTTAAAAGTGGATCAAAGCGGGGTAATTGCCGTTATCTTTGCCTCGTCTGTAATTTCCTTGCCGTTAACGGTAGCCAGCTTTAACCAAGAAGCCGAGTGGGCCCAAAAGATCTTGGGGATGTTCAACCACAGCAGTTTCTGGTATATGGGCTTATTTTCCGCGCTGATTATCTTCTTCTGTTATTTCTATAACTCTATGACCATTAACCCGGCCGATTTAGCAGATAATATGAAGAAGTGGGGTGGTTTTATCCCGGGTATTCGCCCTGGGGAGCCGACCAAAAATTACATTGAATGGGTGATGAACCGCATTACATTCTGCGGAGCCATTTTTGTATGTTTGGTGGCGGTACTGCCTGATGCGTTCCGTGCGTACTTTGGGGTAGATTTTTACTTCGGCGGTACGGCACTGCTCATCGTGGTAGGGGTTGCCCTGGACACGGTCAGCCAAGTGCAGGCGCACCTCTTAGCGCGCAATTATGAACCGCTGATGAAAGGGTCTAAAAAGATCCGCGGACGCTGGTTCAACGTAGGACAATAGTTTTAACATTTCCTCTTGCGCTCAAAGCGCAAGAGGAAAACTATCTTTTGACAATTCGTTGTAAAGGGGGCCGCTATGTTACGCTGCATAGGAAGTTTCTTAGGTGGCTTGGTACTGGGCGTGGTAGGAACGTTGGTATCCATATTTGTGTTTGAAATAGGGCTGCCGGACAATGACGACGTAGTCTGGTTTGAGCATGAAGGAACGTGCTTAACCTATGAGCCGTTAAAAACGCTACGTACTTTAGGCCCGGATCGTGCCTTGGTGGCCGAAGCCGATGACATCCTACTGGAAGCACCCATTATGCTCCTGATTGCGCACGAAGCCTCCCCTCTTTATGATGAACAGATTATTAAAATACCTAGCGGCCGTTGTGCCAGGCATGTGGGTAATTTTAATTATAAAACCAAGGACGACAATTTTAAAACGGTTCCTGTGGTGATGATTAAAGAGTAGGTGTTTTGTGAATATTGTGTTAATGGGCTGCCCGGGTGCCGGGAAAGGGACCCAGTCAGCTAAACTAAAAGAAACATGGGGCCTCAAACACATTTCCACCGGGGATGTGTTACGGGGTGAGATGGCGGCCGGCACACAAATTGGTAAACAAGTGGCCGCGCTCATCAATCACGGTAACTTGGTGCCGGATGAGCTGATGATTGCCATGTTGGAAAATATCATTGCTTCCACGGACCAAGGGGTCATTTTAGACGGGTTCCCGCGCACGGTAGCGCAAGCACAGGCACTAGACGCTATGATGAGCCGTTTGGGGCGTGAAATCAGTGCTGTAGTAATGATTGATTTACCCGAAGCGGAAGTAGTCAAACGTTTGTCCACGCGCCGCCTGTGCAAAAAATGCGGTAAACCCGCCGCTACCACCACCCAACCCACGTGTGAGTGCGGGGGCGAACTCTATGTACGGGCCGATGATGCGCCCGAGAGCGTAAAACACCGCCTGGAAGTATATCGGGCCCAAACCTTGCCGGTAAAAAATTTTTATGCCAATTCCGGTAAGTATGTAGAAATTAACGGCAACCAAACGCCACAGCAAGTTTTTGAGGACATTTGCAAGGTCCTTGAGAAGGTAAAATGATTGAAGTAAAAAGTGAAAGCGAACTAGCGAAAATGCGTGCAGCCGGTAAAGTGACGGCGGCCGTCCTTAAAAAGATGACCGAAATAGTCAAACCGGGCCTGTCCACATTGGACCTGGACCGCGAAGCCGAAAAAACGATTCGCTCCTTCGGGGCGACACCGCTATTTTTAGGCTACTACGGGTTTCCGGGCAGTATTTGTGCGTCTGTGAACGAAGAAGTCGTGCACGGAATCCCAAAAAAAGATAAAATATTAAAGAGTGGTGATATTATCAGTATTGATACAGGAGCCCGCCTTGACGGTTTCTGTTCAGATGCCGCAATCACCCTCGCCGTAGGAGAAGTTTCTGATGAAGCCCAGCGGCTGATGGACGTGACCAAAAAGTCGCTCTATAAAGCCATCGGGCAAGTCAAAGCCGGGCGCCGCCTTGGCGACGTACAACATGCGGTGGAAACTTTTGCTATGGAACATGGTATGGGCGTAGTGCGCGATTATTGCGGGCACGGTATTGGCCGCAATATGCACGAAGAGCCTAGCATCCCCAATTTTGGCAAACCGGGCACAGGCCCAGTGCTAGAAGCGGGAATGGTGCTAGCCATTGAACCCATGCTTACTGCGGGAACATATAAGGTCAGGGAGCTGTCCAACGGGTGGACGGTGGTAACGCTAGACGGAAGTTTGGCGGCCCACTTTGAACATACCGTAGCTGTGACGGCTAACGGCAGTGAAATTTTTACTGCTTTTGAATAGCTTGCGTGCGGTGGCTCGCGCGCGGATATTCCTAATTTAATCCGAACTCGGAGTTGTATGAGTGATAAAATCGAAATTGAAGGTAAAGTTCTAGAAGCACTGCCCAACGCAATGTTCAAAATTGAAATCCCGGGCGGTAAAATTATTCTAGGGCATATATCCGGCAAAATGAGAGTTCATCATATAAGAATCCTGCCGGGCGACAAAGTAAGATTGGAGCTTTCTCCGTACGACTTAACCCGCGGCCGGATCACTTATAGGGAGAAATAAATGAAAGTTAGAGCCAGTGTAAAAAAGATATGTCAAAAATGCAAAATCATTAAACGTAACGGCGTGGTCCGTGTGGTTTGCGAAGTTGCAAAACACAAACAACGCCAAGGTTAATTTAAGGAGTATTAAGAATTATGGCTAGAGTCGCAGGTATTGATTTACCGAAAAACAAAAGAATTGATGTCGCTTTGGAATACATCTACGGCATCGGCAAAAAGAACGCCAAAGAAGTACTCGCCAAGTTGCAAGGCCAAATTGACCCGGCAACCCGCGTGAAAGATTTAACCGAACAACAAGCCGGTTTGCTAAACACCATTTTGCAAAAAGAATACAAAGTGGAAGGCGAACTGCGCCGCGAAGTAGCGCAAAACATTCACCGCGCGATTGAAATCGGATCCTATCGTGGGCAACGCCACCGCCGCAACTTGCCGGTACGCGGTCAACGCACCAAAACCAACAGCAGAACCCGCCGCGGCAGAAGAAAAACGGTCGGTTCTAAAGTCAAATAATTTAATATAGGAATTTTACTATGGCAGAAGAAAAAGAAACTAAAACCGCCGCGGCCGCTCCGGCAGCCAAAGCAAAAAAGAAAAATGCCAAAGCGCCCGTGTTTGGCGTAGTGCACATTTTCTGTTCGTTTAACAACACCATTGTTACCGTGTCGGACGATAAAGGCAACACCTTAGCCTGGTCCACTGCCGGTTCGCATGGTTTTAAAGGCACCAAAAAATCTACGCCGTTTGCCGCGCAAATCACCAGCAACACCGCCGCCGAAAAGGCCGTGTCTATGGGTATGCGCGAAGTGGCCGTCAAAGTTTGCGGCCCGGGCCAAGGGCGTGAAACCGCCGTACGCGCCTTAGCGCAAGCCGGGTTAGTCGTATCTTCTATCAAAGACGTAACCCCCATTCCTCATAACGGATGCAGACCGCCCAAAGCACGGAGAGTATAGTTTTATGTCAAGAAATATTGGAGCCAGCTGCAAAAAATGCAGAAAATTAGATTGCAAATTGTTCCTCAAAGGGACCAAATGCTACACCAACTGTGTCATTGACAAGTTGGCCGCTGCCACCAAACGCGGGGGTAAAGTACGCAAAGCCAAAGTGTCCGAATACGGCATCCGCTTGCAAGAAAAACAAAAAGCCCGCTTACAGTCCGGCATGTCGGAAATTCCTTTCCACAATATGTTTGCCTCGGCCGCTAAAGCCGAAGGTCAAACCGGTGAAAATTTCCTACGCAAATTGGAAACCCGCTTAGACAACGTCGTGCGCCGCTTAGGTTTTGCCGTATCTTTAAAAACCGCGCGCCAACTGGTCTTGCACGGGAATGTAACTGTAAACGGCAAAGCCGTCAACGTGCCGTCCTATCAGTTGCGTATTGGCGATAAAGTAACCTTAAACAGCAACATGGTAGAAAATGCCATGGTCAAACAAGGGTTAACCGAAGCCGAAAAGCACAATCCGCGCCCGAGTTTCTTGGAATATGATGCGGAAAAACTGACCGGTAAATTGTTAAGATGGCCCGACAGAGAGGAAATGTCCTACCCTGTCAATGAGCAGCTGATTGTAGAATATTATTCTAGATAGTTTGGAGGCATTAAATGGCTTTAAACGAATTAGTCCTTCCCCAAAAAATTCAGTTAGAAGAAAAAACCGCTTCTGACTACTACGGCAAATTTATTGCCGAGCCGTACGAAAGCGGTTATGGGCACACGGTAGGTAACTCGCTACGCCGCATTTTGCTTTCCGGTATGGAAGGTGCTGCGGTTACCGCGGTACGCATTGCCGGTGCGGTGCACGAATTTAGTGCCGTGCCCAATGTGCGCGAAGATGTGATCAATATCTTGCTGAATTTCAAACACTTGCGTGTAAAAATGGAAGGAAAAACCCGCGAGTATTTGCAGCTGCACGCCTCTAAACCCGGCGTTGTAACCGCCGCTGATATTGAAGAAGTGGACGGCGTGGAAATTATCAATAAAGACTTGGTACTGGCTACCTTAGAAGCCGGCGGCAAGTTGGAAATGGAAATTGAAATTTCCCGCGGCAAGGGCTATATGCCCGGCGAAGAACTGGCCAAAGTGCAACGCCCGGCCGGGTTTATCCCGGTGGATGCGTTATTTTCGCCGATTGTAAAAGTTCACTATGATGTACAGCCCGCCCGTGTGGGTCAAAAAACGGACTATGACCGCCTGATTTTGGAAATTACGACTGACGGAACGTTAACCCCGGCCCGTGCCTTGCACCGTGCCGCGGTGTTACTCTCCGGGTCTTTGCATATTTTCACCATTGAAGGCGAAGATGACGGTGTAAAAACCGTAAGTGATGAAGCCGTAGAAGAAGAGGTAGCCCCGGCGGCTGCCACCGTTTCTGCCGCGCAGAGCAAACAAGAAGAAACGTTAAACCAATCCATTGAGTTTATTGAACTTTCTTCCCGCTCTATCAATTGCTTAAAGTCCGAAAACATCCACACCGTACGTGATTTGGTAAAAATGACCGAAGCCGACTTAAACATGATTAAGAACTTTGGTGCCAAATCCATGGACGAAATCAAAGCAAAATTGGCCGAGATGAACTTAACACTCGGTATGAAAATTTAAGGAGTATGGGTCGTATGATTAAAAATACCGGATACAGAAAACTGGGCAAAACGGCTTCGCACCGCAAAGCCATGCTTAACAACATGGCCACCAGCATTATTCTGCACGAAGAAGTAACCACCACCCTTCAAAAAGCCAAAGAAGTGCGCCGCGTGGTAGAAGGTTTAATTACCTTAGCCAAAGCCAACAACGTGACTGCCGTTAAAGACACGCTTAAAGACGCTGCTGCCGTGAAAAAAGTGGTAGAAGTGTTGGCCCCGCGCTATGAAAGCCGCCCCGGCGGTTTCTGCCGCATTTACCGCGCTGGTCTGCGCCAGGGTGATAATGCGCAAGTAGCGATTGTAAAACTTGTGGACTAATCTATGGTACTAGACTATCTGGGGGGGCTGTTTTCGTCGGACCTGGGGATGGACCTGGGCACAGCTAACTGTCTGATTTACGTTAAAGACAAAGGTATTGTGCTTAATGAGCCGTCCGTAGTAGCGATGGAAAAAGAAACCGGCGAGGTAAAAGCCGTCGGTAAACAAGCCAAGCAAATGCTTGGCAGAACGCCTGCCAACATTGTGGCGGTGCGCCCGATGAAAAACGGAGTCATTGCGGACTTTGAAGTCACGCAAGAGATGATCCGCTATTTCATCCGCAAAGTGCACACCCGTAGCAGTTTGTTGCGCCCCCGGATTGTCATTGGCATCCCCTCGGATATTACCGGGGTGGAACGCCGTGCCGTGGATGATGCCGCCCGCCAGGCGGGAGCCCGTGAAGTGTATTTAATTGAAGAACCCATGGCTTCGGCCATGGGGGCTGATTTACCCGTTGCCGAACCGCACGCCAGTATGATTGTAGATATTGGCGGCGGAACCACCGAAGTAGCCGTCATTTCGCTAGGCGGAATGGTAGTGGCCAAGTCTATTGACGTAGCCGGCGACGAACTCACGGAATGTATCGTCCAGTATTTCCGCAAGAAATACAATTTGATTGTGGGTGAAACCACGGCGGAAGAAGTCAAAATCAATTTGGGTTCCGTTTATCCTTTAAAAGAAGAAAAATCCATGGAAGTAAAAGGGCGCGACCAAACCCAAGGGTTGCCGCGTACCTTAACGGTAACGTCGGAAGAAATCCGCCAAGCCCTCATGGAGCCGGTGCGCTTAATTTTAGATGTTATTAAGAGCACCCTGGAAGAAACCCCGCCTGAACTGGCCGCCGATTTGGTGGACCGGGGGCTGATGGTAGCCGGAGGGGGGAGCCTGCTTAGAGGCATTACGGAACTGATCCGCAAGGAAACAGATATTCCCGTTCACCGCGCCGCGGACCCGCTTAACTGCGTGGCCATGGGTACGGGGAAATACTTAGAACAACTCAGCGACAAAGGGCACCGCTTTTTCGGTTCCCGCCGCAAACCGTTCTAATCGTCGTTTTACACAAAAACGGGCACAGTTCTGCAGGGGACGGTGTCCGTTTTTGAGTTTAAGGTGGGGCTCATGCATACGCCCAAGCATCCAATTTCATTCAAAAGCTATACCGGCCATTACCGGCGGCGGTATTTGTTGCCGGCCGGATTTTTGCTCGCGTCATTCTTGCTGATGATTTTGCCTTTGCAGGGGTTTGTGGCGTCTGTTAAAGCGGTGCTGGCGTATGTGTTTATTCCGCAAATTCGCCTGTCGCATAGTAGCGTGCAGTACGCGCAAAATGTGTCGCAAACGGTGCGGGAGTTATTCCTTGCCCACCAAGAAAACGAACACCTCAAGCAAGAAATTCAAACCGCCCAACTTCTGGCGGCCCAGGCTAAAGACGTTTTTGCTGAAAACGCACGCATTTCCCAGTTATTAAAAATAGCCCCCACCCGTCCGTGGAAAGGGGTATGGGCCAAGGTAGCTTACCGCGAGCCGACACAATGGAATACGGTCATTTTAGATAAAGGCACGGCCTCCGGGGTAAAGGAGCGCAGTGCTGTGGTAACGGTGGCAGACGGGCAGGAAGGGTTGGCGGGCGTAGTGGTGGAAACGACCGAAAATACCGCCAAAGTGCTTTTGGTGCGTGACGAAGAATTTTCCGCAGCCGTGCAATTAGAGCGCGGCGGGGAAGCGGGCCTTTTGGTAGGGGATGGCCCCCGCCCGGTACAAGTAAAATATATTCCGCTACTTACCCATGTGGAAAAAGGGGACAAAGTCTATACCTCTTCTTCCAGTAGTGTTTTCCCGGCGGGGATTTTAGTGGGGACGGTAAGCCAGGTGCGGGAAGGGGATTCTTTCCAAACTGCCCTTACGGTGGAAGTAACCCCGCAAGTGCCTTCTCCTTCTGTGCGGGAAGTATTTGTAATTTTGGATAATTAGTATGCTAAGTGCCTTAAAACTTTCCTTTTTATTTGTCTGTGCCACGGTGTTTCATTGGGCGTTTGCCGGGTTGTTTGCCCGGGTGGGCCTGAGTGTAAACGTTATTTTGGTGTTTGTAACCGCTTTCTGTGCGCTTTTCAAACTGCCGTTTGCGTATAGTGCCGCGTTTCTTTGCGGATTATTCCTGGATTTTTTTAGCACCAAGTTATTTGGCAGCAACGCATTCACGTTTACCGTATGTGCCTGTATTATTTGCAATATCGCCCCCAGGTTTGACTTTGCCGAGCCTTTCCCACAAATGGTGGCGGTGTGTGTATTAACGTGTTTGGCAGCCCTTTTAAACACGCTGTTGGTGTTTGTGTTTGCTTCGGCCAGTGCGTGGCCCGGGTTACTAAGCCTCTTGGGTGGCGCGGTGGTGGACGCCCTCTTTGCGCCGGCTGTATTTTGGCTAGTCAAGCGTGTGTTGGGCACTAGCGGCGTAGCCAGGCAGGTATAAGCATGACGGTGTTTAAGGCGCATTTTGACGGCCGGTTAAAAACGCTCCTTACGGTGGCTTTGGTAGCCGGAAGTATCATTGCGCTGCGGCTGTTAGATATTCAGGTATTACGCCACAATAATTACGTGCAACTGGCCGAGCGCAATCGTACGCAAATTCTCTATCAAACGGCCCCGCGCGGGCGTGTTTTTACGGCTGACGGCATTGCCCTTGCTACCAATGCCCCCTCCTTTAGTCTGTATTATTTGGGCACGGCCCATGCCGATAAGTTTTATGTACAACAACTGGCAAAAGATATTGCCCCCTATTTGCACCGTACCACCCAAGAAGTGCTTGCTAAATTAGAGGAAAGCGGTAAAACAGGGAAGGCTACCTTGCTGATGGACGGGCTTTCTACCCAAAGTGCGGTTTCGTTGCAAGAATTGCAACAGTATTATCCCGGTATTTATTTATTGGAAGAATCGAAACGCGATTATCCTTACGGTCCTACCGCTAGCCACTTGCTGGGTTACATTGGCAGTATGACGGATGCCCAGTGGCGCAAGCGCGACCCCAAATTAGGCTACCGCTTAAACGCCAAAATCGGTAAAAACGGCATTGAACGCAAATTTGAACCCCAACTCAAAGGCAAAGACGGGGGTGTATATTTGGAAGTAGATTACCGCGGGCGTGTCAAACGGATTATTCAGGATAAAAAATGGGTCCCCGGCAGTGATGTATATTTAACCCTAAATTTTGCCGTCCAGCAAGCGGCTGAAGAAGCGCTTAAAAACACCAAAACCGGGCGGGGTGCGGCCGTAGCGTTGGACCCGCGCACCGGGGCGGTACTCGCGTTAGTCAGTGCACCCGCGTATGACCCGAACATATTTGTGCCGTATAGCGATCAGAAAGCCCCTGCTTCGGCTAAGCGTATTAACGAATATAATTTGGCTATCCAGGGCATTTATCCGCCGGCCTCCACCTTTAAAATCATTACAGGGGCGGCCGCATTAGAAGAGGGGAATATAGACGTTACCCGCAAAATCAATTGCACCGGGAAATACGATTCCGGCCCGCGTGTGTTTAAGTGTTGGGGCACGCACGGCCCGGTGGATTTTTTTGACGGGATGAGTAATTCGTGTGATGTTTATTTTTATGCCGTAGCGGCGGCCCTGGGGCCGGCTCCCATTGAGCGGATGGAACGCAAATTTATGATTGGCCGCCCCACCGGGATTGATTTACCGGGCGAAAAAGCGGGCAATCTCTACGGTCCCACGCGCCGGGCGCGCAACAAAACCTATTGGTTTGTAGGGGATACGCTTAACTTGTCTATTGGGCAAGGGGAGTTGTTAGTTACGCCCATTAAACTAGCCCAATTTGCCGCCGCTTTAGCTAGCCGCGGAAATGTATACCGCCCCTATTACGTCGATAAAATTGTCAGCAACCAAACAGGCAAAGCACAACCAGTAGGCCAACCGGAAATTTTACAGAAAGCCGATTTACAACCACAAACGTATGACACGCTTTACAAAGCACTAAAACACACGGTGGATGACGGCACGGCCCGCCGGGCCAAAATTAAAGGGCTAGATGTGTATGCCAAAACCGGCACTGCGCAAAACCCGCACGGACCGGACCACGGTTGGTTTATGGCCTTTGCCGGACGCCCCGGGGAAGACCCTTCTATTGCGTTGGCAGTTTTTGTAGAATTTGGAGAGGGGGGAAGCTCTGCGGCCGGGCCGGTAGCCCGCGCGATGTTAGAAGCGTATTTTGGTACAAATGCACCCGCCGAGCCGGATGCCCCGCACCCCGAGGAATAAGTATGGCCGTATTTAAAACCATGCGTGAAAACGCCCGCCGAAAAATGGATATGCCCCTGTTTTATGCCATGTTGGGGTTAGTCCTTTTGGGGGCGCTTTGTATTATGTCTGCGGTCCATAGTCTTTCGTGGTCTAATGCGATTGTGCGCACCCATTTAGTGGCCTTGCCGTTGGGGCTGTGTGCCTTTGCCGTGGGGGGAAGTTTTAACTATCAAATTTACAACGAACAGTGGAAGTGGGTGTATAGTTTTATTTTGGCACTGCTAGTAGGGGTGTTGTTGTTTGGATCTTACCAACGGGGGAGCCGCTCGTGGTTTGTATTGCCGTTTTTCTCCATGCAACCCTCGGAAATTTGCCGCATTTGTACGCTACTGGTAGTAGCGGCTTTTTTAGATCGGCGGGGGCAACAGCGCATGTATGATGTATCTACGTTGTTGTGGTTAGGGTTGCTGCTAGCTCCTATTTTTGGGTTAATTATGATGCAGCCGGATTTTTCATCCGTGGTGGTTACCTTACCTGCCATTGTGGTTTTGCTGTATTGTGCCGGGGCGAATTTATTTTATTTGGGCCTAGGGGCCCTGTTTGCCGCCGTGGCGGGCTTTTTTACCTTAGCTTGGACGTATTTGTATTTACACCCTGAACTGGCTGAAACGTGGCTAGGCAATGTGTTTTATCAGTTGGCGCATAACGGGTGGTATATGGCGGGGTTCTCGCTTTTTGTGGCGGGATTAGGGTGGTTGGCCTGGTGGTTTTTCAAGCAATTACGTCTGATATTACCCACGTTGTATTTTGTATTAGCTACCTTGGCGGTACTGGCAGGTCTATTTGGCGGCATTTTACTGGAAAACCACATGAAGCCCCACCAACGCAAACGCGTGGAAACGTTCCTAGCCCCCGAGGCCGACCCGCAAGGCGCGGGCTATAACGTGTTGCAAGCGCAAATTGCCATGGGTTCTGGCGGCGTACTGGGCAAGGGTTTATTTTCGGGTACGCAGTCGCGCCTGGGTTTTGTGCCGGAAAAACATACAGACTTTATTTTAGCCGTAGCCGGCGAAGAACTGGGCTTATGGGGGATGCTGCTGATGTTAGGGCTGTACCTTGCTATTTTATGGCGCATTGTAGTAATTGCGTATGAATCTAGCGACCGCTATGGTTATTTTGTGTGTGCGGGCATTTTTGGAATGTTTTTTACGTATATGCTAGTAAACTTTGGGATGCTCCTAGGTATTGTGCCGGTGGCGGGCATTCCGCTACCGTTTATTTCATACGGGGGATCCAACCTGGTAGCCAGTTTATGGGCACTGGGGGTTGTGCAGTCTGTACATGCACACCGCATAGGGGTATAAAAAAGATGATAAAACCGTCAAAAATTTATAAAATGCGTATAGTGTTCCACTTACCTGCGGATGCCCCCGGGCGCGCAGACTTAGTAGGAACGCTACGCCACATGGTTGTAAAAAGCGGGCTTGCCTTTGCGCGCGCGAAGCAAAACCCTGGTGCGCCGCGTATTGCGTATGGCCCCAGTGTCAAACGCGGGCAATTGGCCGCGCGTGAATATGTGGATATTTATTTGTTTTCGTCTGTAAACGCGCAAAAAGTACGTGCTAAGTTGGAGGCTGCCAAACCGCAAGCCATGACGATTTTGGATGCTACGCGCATTCCGTTTACCTTGGCCGGTGTACAGCAACTAGCCAGCGTGGTGGAATATGAAGTACAAGGGAATTTTGACTCTTACCACCCGCAACAGACGTTTGAAAATTATGTGTCTTGCACGCGGTTAGAAGTAACGCAACAGGCCGAAAACGGGCTAACACTCACCCGTGATATTAAACCGTTTGTACGCAGTGTACAAACCGTGGAGCCGGGGCGGGTACGCTTGGTACTCAACCGTGTGGAAGAAAAATGGATGAACCCGCTGGAAGTGATCTGCGCGTGGCTGCATATCCAAATGCCTGGCGAAGAAGAAGCGGGGGAACGTTTCACTGTAATTCGGCAAGGGTTGTACTGGCAGGATAGCCAGGGCCGCCTGAGGCTAATTTAAAGACGCTTTTGCGCCTAAGAGAGGATTTGTTGAATGAAGCAAGTTGCAGTAGAAGAAGAAAAGAAAACCGTAGAAGTGCTTGTAAACACTTCGTTTGAAGAAACGCGTATTGCCGTGTTAGAAAACGAACGCGTCAATGAAATTTTGTGGGAACGCCGCGGTGCCTTAAACATTGTAGGCAACATTTACAAAGGCATTGTGGAGAATGTACTACCTGGTATTTCCAGCGCGTTTTTAAACATTGGATACGAAAAGAACGCCTATCTGTATATTTCCGACGTGATTGGCGGGGACAAAAAGAACATTGATAAAGCCCTTAAAAAAGGCCAAGAAGTCATGGTGCAAGTCGTCAAAGATGCTATTAGCACCAAAGGGATGAAAGTAACCATGGACGTTACCTTACCCGGCCGCTACTTGGTACTCACGCCCAACCAAAATTTTGTCGGTCTTTCCAAAAACATTGAAGATGCCGACTTACGCCACAAATTAAACGATATCATCCAATCCCTGGCGGACAAACACCTTAACGGAATGGGGTGTATTGTGCGTACCGAAGCCGAAGAGGCCACCAAAGATGAACTGGAGCGCGAAATAAAATATCTCTACCGCCAATGGCAATCTATTTCCAAAAAGTTTGAAACCGTGCGCGGCCCGCATTTATTGCACGAAGATATGGACGCTGTGCTGCAAGTAGCGCGGGATGTGCTCAACGAAAATGCCAAAGTCTATTTGCTCGATAACCGCAAAGATTACGAGCGCGTGAAAGATTTTGTGGAAAAAAACTCCCCCGATTTAGCCGACCGGGTACAGCTCTACAAAGGCAAAACGCCTATTTTTGAGGCCTATAACATTGAGCCCGAAATTGATAATCTGCGCAAAATTAAACTGCCCCTTCCCAACGGCGGCAGTATTATTATCCAGGAAGCCGAAAGTTTGTGCGCTATTGACGTAAACACCGGCAAATTTACGGGGAGCAAATCGCAGGAAGAAACCGTTACCCAAACCAACATTGAGGCCGCGGGCGAAATTGCCCACCAGTTACGTTTGCGCAACATTGGCGGGATTATTGTCATTGATTTTATTGATATGCGCAAAGCCTCCAGCCGCCACCGCGTGGTGGAAGCGTTAGCGCGCGCCGTACAAGGGGACCGCGCCAAAATCCGCATTTTGCCTATTACCAAACTGGGGCTCGTAGAAATGACGCGCGAGCGCAAACGTGCCAGTACAGGTAGCTTTATTAGCGAAGAATGTCCCCAATGCCACGGCTCGGGCCGCGTACTATCGGCCGAGAGTATGCGCATTAAAATCCAGCGCGAAATTTACGACTTGACGAGCGGCCGCCCCGGCGGAAACTTGCGGGTGGTGTTGCACCCGGTATTGGCCGAAGCCATCCGCCGACGCCAAGAGGATATTGAAGAAAATATTCACCGGTCGCTTAAAATCCAAGCGGACCCACAGTTAGCTTGGGAAGATTACAAAATTGTGTTAGAATAAAAGTGCGGGGCTACGGCCCCGTACTGCGTAAAGGGGTATGAAACGGATAGGGTCTTGGTTGTTAAGCGGGTTACTGCTTTTGGCAGCAGTATTTTCCCACGCGCAAGGCAAGGTGTATTTTGAACAGGAAGGCCGCCCGGCCGGATCTGTCAGCGCGATAGAGCTTAACGGGGTAACATATGTGGACGTACAGCGCACGGCGCGCAAATTGGGCGCGCAGGTGGAGTTGTTTGCCACGTCCAAACAAGCCAAAATTACCACCAAAGGCTTTTTTGCCATTTTAACGGCTTCGTTAAATGAAGTCATTGTAAACGGCAAACACGTTCCTATCCCGGGGGAAGTAATCATCTGCGGCGGGCAACTGATGAGCCCGGTAGATGTGTTTTTACTGCCTGCTTTCCAGGTGGCGGTCAACCGCTATATTAAGTTTGATAAAAATACGTTTATTGTGGAACGCCGCTTTAATGTGGAGTTGTCCGATCCGATCCTCAGTTCTAGCGAAAATTTACTGGTATTTGACACGCAGAAAAAAGTGGAATATACTACGAGCCAACCCAATGCCCACACCGTGCTAGTTACCCTCAAAGATACCGTTTTAAAGCGGGATGCTTACAAGCGGTTACGTACCGATTATATTGCCTCGGCCCAAGTGCGCCAGGTCCGTGCGAACAGCGAACTAAAAGTCATTTTGGGTAACAAGGCCCAGCATTGGAGCTTTACCCCCGCTTCTGACGGGCGTTTAGTGTTCCGTGCCGCCGCCAAACCGGGCGAACCGGTATTGCCGGCCTCCCCGAAGGTTGCCACCCCCAAAGTGGCCCCGGTGATAAAAGCCGAGCCGGCCCCTTTGTCTATTACGGCTGCACCGGAAGAAGAAACGGTAACGGTGGAAGCCCCCTCTGTACTGAGCGAAGATGATTTTGAAGAAATGGTGTTGGACGCTATGGACGATACTCCTGCCGACGATACCCCAATTGCCTCAAGCGAGCCTTCTTCCCCCCCGGTGGCTACCGCGCCGGTTATCAAAGCCGAACCGCACCCGTTAGCTATTCAAGCGCATAAAAAAATGCGCATTGTGGTGGATCCGGGCCACGGCGGTAAAGACTCCGGTGCTACGCGCAGTAAATACCGCGAAAAAGACTGGAACTTAGCCGTAGGGAATGAACTGGCCAGGCTCCTTAAAAAGGGCAATTTTGAAGTAAAATCCACGCGCGAAACGGACGTGTTTATTGCCCTGTCCGAACGCAGCAAAATAGCCAACAATTTCAAGGCGGATTTATTTGTGTCGGTACACGTAAACGCTACTAAAAACTCACAGGCGCATGGTTTTCAGGTGTATTTTCGCTCGGAAAAAGCAACCGATAAAGAAGCTGCCGCCACTGCCGCCTTAGAAAACGAAGCCATGCAATATGAAGAAGTGCATTATAACTTTGTAGATGCACTGTTGCAATCCCTCGCCAAAAACGAGTATATTAACGAAAGCTCCAAACTGGCGGGCTACGTCAAAAACGCCGTGTATAAGCAATCCGGTATTGGGATTGCCGTGGACCAAAAAAATTGCATCCGCCAAGCCAATTTCTACGTGCTTAAAGGTGTGCAAAGCCCCGCTATTTTAGTGGAAATGGGCTTTATCAGCAGCCCCAAAGACCGCGGCCGTCTGTCGCAAAGTTCGGTGCAAAAGAAGATGGCACAGGGGATTTATAACGGCATTGTGAACTATGCCAAGCAAGAAGGCTGGCTGAAATAATTTTAAAAACTTGGCTTAATTGCCAAAAAAGTGGATATGTTAGGGCCGTTATTATTTGTCCCCCTTGTGGGGAACAATCTTTAGCCCCGGAAGGTTTTAATCCGGGGGTCGCGCAAGCGACAAAAGGGGGTTGTAAAATAAGCAAATTTTCTTGGATAACCCCCCATCCCGGCTGCGCCGTACTTCCCCCACACGGGGGGAAGCAAACGACCTGGAATGTGTTCAAATCATTTGTCAGACGGTATTATCAATTTTTTTGGCAATTAGGCCTCAAATCTGACAAATCAGCCTACTGGCTATTTTACCCGGTGATGTTACAAACGGCAACCGATACCTACGCTCAACTTGCGGCGCAAACTTACCTCAAATTTGCTTCCTGTGTTCCGTTTTCCCTACATTGTTTTAATGAAGAATTATTCCCGAACTTGTTTCGGGATCTTCCACGCATGCCGTTTGTCGTTATACTTAGGCTTTGCCGCATATCTGTTTCTCTCTCCCTTGGAGGGAGAGAACGAGTGCGCTAGCACCGCAGAGAGGGGGAACCCCAGTCGTTGTAACTCAGGCTTTGCCTGACATCTCTCTAAAATAATAGTAGTTATGGTATAATGTAAATACAATTTTATCTATTTTTGGAACCGTAAAAACGGTCTGGACATTTTGTCTAGCTTAACCCAAAATAGTCGTTCCAGGCATAAAATGACGACGGTTGTTTTATGCCGAGCGTCCGTCCTTGACGGACCACGGCTGTTATTCTTATGCGGGTTAAGCTACATAGGTATAGTAGCCGTTTTTATGTGTAAGTACTATGAAAAAAAGAACCTTACAAAGTTTGCAAGACTTGGCAGAAATTCATGCTATTTTGCGTACCTGCCGGGAACGGTTGCTCCAAATTCCGGCTCGCTATCCGGACTGGTATATTTCCGCTCCAACAGATTGTTTAAATGGGATAACCTGCGTTTGTTATGAATTAGAGGAATTTGCCATACAACTTGCTAAAATTGAAAATTTGCCTGTATCCACGGCTGATTTGTCGTTGTATTTCCATCAAAATTAGTACAATAGTTTGGTGAGAGAACTTGCCAAACTATTTTTTATTTTCTCTAAAATCGGCCTGTTTACCTTAGGCGGCGGATACGCTATGCTCCCCTTAATGGAGCGCGAACTCGTCGGCCCGTATCTTACAAAAGAAGATTTTTTAGATGTTACCGCCGTGGCGCAGTCGGCCCCCGGCATTATGGCCGTAAACGTAGCTATTTTAACGGGTTACCGTCTTAAACGGGTACCCGGAGCCTTTTTTGCCGCCGTTGGGGCCGCGCTCCCGTCGTTTATCATCATCTTGGCAATCGCCCTGTTTTTCCAAAAATTTGCCCAAAACCCCGTCGTACGCCGCATTTTTTTGGGTGTGCGCCCTGCCGTGGTGGCCCTGATTATGGTCCCTGTGTTTAACTTGGCCCAAACGGCGGGCGTAACGTATAAAACGGTATGGGTGTGTGTGGCAACGGCACTAGCCGTGTGGCTGCTGAAAATCTCGCCTGTTTACGTGGTGCTCTTGGCTGTGTTAGGGGGGGTACTACTTAGCCGCAAGGAGCGCACCCAATGATTGATTTACAGCTCTTTGCTACGTTTTTTAAAATTGGGCTATTTAATTTTGGCGGCGGGTACGCCATGATTTCGTTTTTGCAAAACGAGGTGGTTTATAAGCAGACCTGGCTTTCCACGGCGCAGTTTACCGATATGGTGGCTATTTCCCAAGTAACCCCCGGGCCGGTGGGCATTAACCTGGCTACCTATACAGGTTACACGGTTAGCGGGAGTCTAGTAGGCGCACTGATTGCCACGGTGGCGGTGTGCTTGCCCTCGTTTGTACTGCTTATTTTTGCCGCCCGTATCTTGTTTGCCACACGTACTACATACCCGGCCGTTTGGCGTGCTTTGCGGTTGGGCGTGGTGGGGCTGATTGCCGCGGCCGCGCTTACGTTATGCAACGGGCAAAATTTTGTGGACTACAAAAGCGTACTGCTCTGCGTGGGGGGTTTTGTAGCGGTATGGCGGCTAAAATGCGGGCCTATTGCCGTATTGGCAAGCAGTGCGGCGTTGGGGCTATTATTATACTAAACTAACTTATAATAATCACTTTATTAGACGGTAAAACAAAATACTTGTTAGTTTAAACTAACTTTTGTATAATATATACAAAAGAGGAATAAACATGAAAAAACTAAGTATTATACTAGCCGTTCTAAGTTGTGCCCCGGTGCTTTTTGCCCAACAAGCACCCTCCTTAGACAAACAAGTCCAGCGTGCCGTGTTGCAAGCACTTAGTCTGGGTAAAAATGAAGTGCTTGTTAATTTAAAATTTGCCAAGCCTGTGTATATGTCTGATCTGATGTTACGCCGTCCGCGCGTAAAGGATATGGTTATTCGGGTAGATTATACACAAAAAAGTTGCCGCGGGGTGCTGGACCAGTCCGGCGATAGAGTGTATGTGCCGGTGAATTGTGTAAAGCAAGACGGATACAAAGTTGCCGACGTACAACTTACTTTTGCCAATGGCACAAAAGTGAAAAAAACCGGCACATCCATTGAGAAAAAAGGGGATGTGGCACAAATTTATTTGTAATATACTTGTTTGCGTTTAAGCCGCGCAAAGAAGTCTCCTATAAAATACGCCCTTTCGCAAAAACGAAAGGGCGTTTAATCTTACTGCTCACAATTCCCCCGGCGTAAGCCGGGGGATACAGTGCAAGTCCCTAAATCTTCTTGCTAAAATAAATGTATGAGAGAGTTTAGAAGACAAAGCAACTGTGTGTATGATTGTACATACCACCTGGTAC
>JAZRAH010000088.1:0-97108 GCA_045634505.1 Elusimicrobiaceae bacterium | reverse complement strand
CAAATAAGGTGTCATCCCCGAGTGTTTCTGTCGGGGATCTCCACCGCTTAAAAGTTGTTTAGTTAGGTTGGTACTTTCCGGTTTACTTGCGGCTTGCGTCAGGTTGACACCTGACCTATAAACGACACTGTCTATTTGCGTTTGTCCCCACCGGGAGTTTGGTTGTTTCATACTATTCTCCTAAGCATAAGTTTCAATTTGCACTGCCGGAAAGTATGAAATAAATGACGGCAATTCATAGTTTAAGTCGTTATCCCTAGTCCTAAACCACAAACAGCCGTAGTTTGCCACTCAAGGGTGGCAAACATTCAGCACAACACGCCAGGCTTGCAATTCCCTTTGTGTTATGCTTAATTATATCGGCTGTTTTTGGAGGGATAACGAACCTTTACAGGTACCGTCCGTATTCTGCATACGGTTCCAAAAACAGATCAAATTGTTTTTTTACTGCACTTCTATTTTAACATAATTTTTTCCTAATTTCGCACATTTCGTTGTTGCGAGCCTCCTTACGTACTCGCGGCACGTAGTGCCGCCTGGGTACTCAAATACAAAACCCCCGGTTTATACCGGGGGTTTTGTATGTAACTAAACTATTTTTAGCGGATACCGTTCATCCATTTGATGACGTATTTCTTAATGCACAGCAGCATTAACCCGCCTACTACCGGCATAATCACCAGCGTAGTAAAGAAACGTACGTTGGAAATATGCCCAAAGTAGCCGGAGTAGAAACCCGCCGTAAAGTTGGCGAGTGCGTTGGCCATAAACCAGGTACCCATGAGCAGGGACGCAAAGCGCACCGGCGCTAACTTGGTCACTAAAGACAGACCTACCGGGCTTAAACACAGCTCGCCCATGGTGTGGAACATATAGGCAAATACCAGCCAGAAAATGCCCACTTTGAGCCCCGTGGTTTGAATCACGTACGAGGCCGCCACCAGGATTAAAAACCCAAACGCCAGGGACATAAACGCCCATACAAATTTGGCCGGCGTGGAGGGCTCCATCCCTTTTTTAGCCAGGTTAAGCCACATCTTAGAGAAAATAGGCGCAAACAGGATGATAAACATGGGGTTGACGCTTTGGAACCACGAGGTAGGCATCTGCCAACCAAAAATGACGCGGTCGGTGAATTTTTCTGCAAAAATGGTAAGCGAGGCCCCCGCTTGTTCAAACGCGGACCAGAAGAAAATGCTGAAAAACGCCATAATAAAGATAACGGCAATACGTTGTTTTTCAGCCGTGGTTAACGGCGTGTTAGGGTGTTCCAACCGTTCTGCTTTGGTCAGACGTTTGGGTTTTTTGCCTTGGCCTTGGAGGTGTTTGTTTTTACCCCAAATAAAGATAGCCAATCCCAAAATCATCCCAAACCCGGCGGTGGCAAAACCCCACCCAAAGCCGACTTTTTCCGCCAGCGTACCTGCTACAAAGTTGCAGATAAACGCACCCAGATTAATACCCATATAGAAAATGGTAAACCCGGCGTCGCGGCGGGGGTCATTTTGTGTGTAGAGTTCCCCTACAATGGTGGAAATGTTCGGCTTAAAAAGACCGTTGCCCAAAATGAGGAGGAACAACCCTGCGTATAAGAACGAAAGCGTAGGATTAGAGGCAATTGCAAATTGCCCTAAGGCAATCAAAATACCGCCTACAATAATGGCACGGCGTTGGCCCCAGAATTTATCGGCAATATAACCGCCTAAGAGGGGACTCAAGTAAATTAAACTGGTTACTAACCCGTATAATTTGCTGGCGTGAGATTCGGAAAATTGCAGTACTTTAATCAAATACAGTACCAAAATACCGCGCATAGCATAGTAGCTAAAGCGTTCCCACATTTCCGTGGCAAACAGCACGTAAAGACCCGTGGGCTGTTTGTCTGTTTTTACAACCTGTGAAGTCATTTCACTCTCCTTACTAATCTACAAAAGATACCTTATTTTACAAAATTATGACGGTGCGCGCACACAAAATTAGAACGACCCTAACGAAGAAAATGAAGCGTTAATAAGTGCTACGGCTTGCCACAACACGTACACCAAATACACACCCATTACAAGAAGTACCGCCGTGTAGATGAGCTTAGCCGCTAGCGAAATAGCCTTGCTCAGCCACACAAACGGCAAGGCCAACGGGCCCAGTACCAGGGACATGATGATAATCCCCGCGTGCGTAAACAAAAACCCGCGCCCCGGTTTTAAACTTTTACCGCAGGCGTGGCAGTAGTTGTCGGTTTCTAAAATTTCGGCATGGCAACGGGTGCAAAAAAGAGGCTCTTTAAAAGCAGTAATTTCGCTCATAAATCCATCCCTTTACTGCGTAAGAAGCGTTTGATGTGGCTGCGGGCGTTGGCGGTTTTGGCAAATTCCAACCAGTCGCGCTTGGGCTCGCCGTTTTTGCGGGTGATAATTTCGCACACGTCGCCGGTTTTAAAATTGTAGTCCATACGCACCATGCGGTTATTGACGCGGGCACCGACGTAATGGTCCCCAATGTCCGTGTGAATGGCGTAGGCAAAATCAATAGGCGTGGACCCCACCGGCAAGGATTTGACGTCCGCGCGCGGGGTAAAAACAAAAATTTGCTGCAAGTTAACGTCTGTTTTGAAACCTTCCAAAAATTCACGCGGGGCGGTTAAATCCTGCTGCCACTCAATCCAACGGCGGATCCAGCTGATTTTTTCGTCAAAGTTTTTATCTTGTTTGACGTTGCCCAGTTTGTACCGCCAGTGCGCGGCGATACCATATTCGCACGTTTTGTGCATTTCTTCGGTGCGGATTTGGATTTCTATAATGTCCCCCGTGGGCGACAAAACCGTGGTGTGGATACTTTGGTACATATTGGCCTTGGGGGTGGCGATATAGTCGGTAAATGTGCCGGCTATCGGCTTAAACACGCTGTGCACAATGCCCAGGGCGCGGTAACAATCGGGAATTGTTTTGGTGATAATGCGCACCCCTAGCGAGTCTTGGATTTCCGCAAAGGTACAATGGTGTAGTTGCATTTTGCGGTAAATGGAATAATAGTTTTTAGCGCGGGCCAAAATGCGCGAGTCTAAATTTTCTTTGGCTAAGGCAGGGGCCAGGGCTTGTTTAAAAAGCTCCAGGGCGGCTTGACGGTCCGCGGTGCGGGCCTCCACCTGGCTTTTAATATCTTCGTACAGCTCCGGGTGTAAGTATTTAAAAGACAAGTCCTCTAAATCCGTTTTAATGGTAAACATCCCCAGGCGTTGGGCAAGCGGCGCATACAAAGAAATCGTTTCGTACGCTTTGAATTTTTGCTTTTCCGGCGGCATATATTGTAGCGTGCGCATATTGTGGGTGCGGTCGGCCAGTTTAATTAAAATCACGCGCACATCTTCGGCCACGGCAATCAGCATTTTGCGCCAATTTTCCACGGTTTCTTCATCCGTAGAGGAAAATTTCAGGTCGCTAATTTTGGTGACCCCTTGCACCATGTGGGCAATTTCTTTGTTAAATTCCCGGCGCAGATCGTCTAGCGTAACGCCGGTGTCTTCCACTGTGTCGTGCAACAAGCCCGCGCAGATAGTGTCGGCATCTAAATTAAAATCCATTAAAATATTAGCCACGTGGCAACAGTGCGTAAAGTACGGTTCCCCGCTTTCGCGCTTTTGGTCTTTATGTGCGTTTTGCGCAAAGTGATAGGCCTTTTCAATGAGCGAAGTATCCTGCTTGGGGCTATATTCTTTAAATTTTTTCAGTAAATCCGGCAAGGTAGGTGCTTGACTCATAAATCCCCCAAAATATCCGCGGCCGCCCGTTTGGCTACGCCCGGCGTTCCCAAGCTGGCGCGCAAGGTAAGTAGCTCGGCGTGCATGGCGGCCAGTTTTTCCGGGTGGGCAAAAAGTGTTTGTACTTCCTGCGTGCAGGCTTGCACGTTAGCGTCGGTTTGAATAAGCTCTTTGACAAGCGGTTTGTTGGCTAGTAAATTGACCAGTGAAATATACGGCACTTTTATCACAGCCCGCGCCACCAAATACGTGGGATAAAACATCTTGTACGCCACCAACATCGGCACCCCCAAGAGGGCATTTTCCAACGTGGCGGTGCCGCTACAGGCCAGTAAAAAATCCATTTGCGCGCGCAGTTTATAATCGGTCTCTTTTACAAAATGGAAATTAGCGGGGGGCACTTCGCCAAAGAGTTTTACAAAGTCGGCTTCGTGCGCGCTAGGTAGTAAAAAGATATAGCCTTGCGTGTGCGGAAATTTTTTGCATATTTCTTTAAAAGTTTGGTAAAACACCGGGGCCAAGCGGTTAATTTCGGTCGCGCGGCTACCGGGCAACAGGCCCAATTTCCAGGCGTGGTTTTGGGGGGCCTCTATTGCAAAATTTTTGGGTTGCGGCAGAGGCATATGGTCCAGTAGCGGGTTGCCTAAAAACACCGCGTTGCCGCCGCGCGCCTTATGAAAAGCGGGCTCAAAGGGATAAATTACGTACATTTTTTTAGTCAGCGCGGCTAAGCGTTGGGCGCGGTATTGGCGCGACGCCCACACTTGCGGCGTAACGTAATAATAGGCGGGAACGTTTGCCTCTTTGGCAATTTTTAAAAAACGGTAATTAAGCCCATAAAAATCCACCGCAATAAATGCGGCGGGTTTTTGGGTTTGTAAAATGGTGCGTACTTGTTTTAACAGGCGGGCAAAAAGCGGGAGTTTTTTGAGCGGCTCCACAAAGCCGGTAATGCCTTGGCTGGCCAGGTCGGCCACGAACTGGTCCGCACAGGTTTTGAGCTGTTCCCCGCCGATAGCAATAATATGCACGGACGGGTCCAGCTCTTTGAGGGCGCGCACGAGGTTAGCGGCGTGGATATCGCCGGAAACGTCGCCTGCGGAAATGAAAAGTGTTTGGCCTGTTTTCATACGCGTACCTTTATTAACATTATACATATTTTAATCAAGAACGCGACGCAGGGTTGAACGCACACGCCCCCGGGACGTCATCCTGAACTTGACTGCGGATCTCGTCGTGTCCCGGGGGGTGTTGCTTGCCTACGATACAATTTTCCACAGGTGGTGCGAATTATGTTAGAATAAACGGGTAGTAAAACAATTTGAAATCTGTTTTTGGAAGCGTTTGAGAAACGCAGAACTTTTGGGGAACCAAAAGAGCTTTGCTCGCCAAGAACAGTCGTAATAGAGGTACAAAGTTTGTGGGGTAGCTCCCTGTGGATTTTGTACCCAATGTTTTTCCGTTTTGGCGGAAAACTACGGCTGTTATTTTGGGTTCTGAGCAAAGCATCCAAGGTACCAAGCCGTTTTTTCATACGTTTTCCAAACAGACAAATTGAAATTATAGGTCAGGTTTTACCTGACCATTAACAATAAAACGTCATTCCAAACTTGATTTGGAATCTCACCACTTTTAACAACCCAAGGTGAGATCCTGGATCAAGTCCAGGATGACATAATATAACAGCGTGTAGGTCGGGTTTTACCTGACGTACAAAAGGAGAAAACATATGAAAAAACAAGAAAATGCAGTTACAAAAAAAGAAAGTCATTCCCGAACGCCTTTATCGGGAATCTACAACGCATGTCGTTGTCAAACTAAGGAAAACGCCTTATTAAATGGGTGCGTGGAAGATCCCCGATACCGACCCTCGGGGATGACACCTTATTTAACGGGATTCACACTGATTGAGCTGTTAGTCGTCGTGCTTATCATTGGCATATTGGCGGCCGTGGCCGTGCCGCAGTACAAAATAGCCGTCGCCAAAAGCCGGGCAGCTGAACTACTAAGTGTGGCCAAAACCATTGCCCAAGCACAAGAAGTTTATTATTTAGCAAACGGGCAATATGCCACAACTGCGGAAGAACTGGATATAGAAATGCCGGGAGGTGGCACGAAAGGCACACGTATAGTAGGAGATGGAATAGAGCAAGAACAATTTACATATAGCAACGGTAATATGTACCGTATTTTAACGGATGATAGTGTTGTAGGTACCAATCAAACAACCCTTTGCAATAATTTTGAGGTCCCGCTAGTTCATGGTGAAGTTTTTTCGGATTTGTCCATTCGGTGTTATGCCCATAAATATGCGTGTAACGAAGAATGGGGACACAAAGTATGTAAAGCCATGGGGGGAACGCCGGATCCGGAACAAAATAATTTTTATATCTTGCATTGAATATAGTACAAAATCTTCTTATTTTACAATTTGACATCCCCCTCAAGATTAGTATAATGTGAGTATGAAAGAACGTTGCTTAGTACTCATGAAACCCGACGCGCTTGAAAAACGCATCACGGGCCTGGTGGTGGACCGCTTGGAACGGCTAGAATTAGATATTGTGGCCTGCAAGACGGTGTCCGTAACCGAAGATTTAATCCGCAAACACTACGCGCACCTGGCGGGCAAACCGTTTTTGGAAAGCACCGTGCGCTATATGATGGGCGACTATAACCATATCCCCAATCATAAAATTATGGCCTTTGTGTTCCAGGGAGAGGACGCCGTCAATAAAATCCGCACCGCCCTGGGCGCTACCAACCCCGAAAAGGCCGCCCCGTGGACCATCCGCGGCAGCTTTGGTAAGTTTGATAAAGTGGCCGATATTGTGTACAACTGTGTGCACGCCTCGGACCATGCCGAAGATGCCGAGCGGGAAATTGCCTTGTGGTTCAAACCCGGGGAAGTGTTGGACGCTTAAGATGAACGTGCTAAAAAAGGGGTGTTTGGTGGCTATGTTGGCGGGGTTATTAACCCCCGCTTTGGCTAAACCCCAAAACGTAACACTGTCCACCAAAGACGGGTGGAGCTTGGCGGCTGTTTATCAACCGGCTACCAGTAAAAAAAACACCGTTGTATTACTGCACGATTTGGGCAAAAATAAAGAGGCGTTTGCGTCGTTTGAAAAAGCCCTGGCCAAGGCCGGATTTGGCTACTTGGCACTGGATTTGCGCGGACACGGCCAAAGTACCGCCAAAGGCGAATATAAGACTTTTGCGCGCGAAGGGGCCGACAATCCCTTTAACCAAATGGTGCAAGACGCACAAGCCGCCGTGGATTTTTTAAAGGCTAAAAAAATTGCACCGGAAAACACAATTTTACTCGGCGCGGGATTAGGGGCTAACGTAGCCGCCAAAACAGCGGAGAAAAACCCGGACGTCTTGGGCCTGGGACTTATTAGCCCCAGTGCCAATATCCGCGACGTTCTGCCCGTGCCTGCCTTGCGTGCCTACAAAGGGGCGGTCATGCTTGCCGCCAGTGCCGGGGACCGCAAAGGATTTTTGGAAGCCAGTATTTTACGCAACGTGTCTTTTTTGACTAGCGGCGAGGGCAACGTAACCTTTTTAACCGCGTACGATTACGCCGGGCATGAATTGTTAGATAAATATATTACGCAATCTGTGGTGCAGTGGGTGGATACCCCCCTGCGCCCCGAAATAGCACCGGATGCAAAACCGGCTGTTCCCGCCGTCAGCACAGAGGTACAGACGGGTGGCGTAGCCGTTGCCCCCTCCCCAACTGAGGAGGCACTGGTTCCCTCTGTACTGTTGGACTAAAGCCGTTAAGGAGACCCGCTTATGAAGCCGGCACGTATTGTTTTTCCAGGTTTTTGGTTTGGCAAAAGTACGCTGAAAAAAGCGCAAGAGTTTGCGCGGCGCGGCGTAGGTGGGTTTTGTTTGTATGGGGGCACAGCCCAACAAGCGCAGGATTTTATAAAGTGCATGGAAGATTGCTCCCCGTATGGCAAACTTTTATTTTGCGCCGACATCAAAAGCAATTTGTGTGAAGTAGTTACCGACGCTCCCGCCTTACCTTCTAACGAGTGGATTTCCCGCAGTAACCAAGCGCAAGATGTGGCGTACCGCAAAGGATATTTAACCGCGCGGATGGCACGGGCCGTGGGGATTAACTGGGTGTTGGCCCCGGTGGTGGACTTGGGGTATAGTGCCTACACATTTGGGGAGGTTCCCTTGCAGGTAACGCAAATGGCGGGCGATTTTGTAGCCGGGCTTTCCAACGGCGGCGCGCTTAATTGCATTAAGTATTTCCCGGGCGTATCAGGCGTGCTTAAGACGCTAGCGCAAATGGAGGATGCCGAATTTGTGCCTTACAAACATTTGTTCCGCCGGGCCGACGCCATTATGCCCTCGGATATGATTTTCCCCAATATAGATAACGACAACCAAGCCATGCTTTCGGATAAAGTAATTAAGGGGCTCCTTAAAAAACGCCTTAATTACAAAGGGTGTGTGGTTAGTTTTCCGCTTTTTAAAGGGCGCCTGAAATACGAGGCCGCCAGTGCGGTTAAAATGCTCCACTGCAACGTGGAAAATATCCTGGCTCCGCACGACGCCGACGCCGTGATTGATGCCGTGGAGCGCGAAGTAGATAAAGGGTTTTTGGTGGACGAAATTATCCATGCTGTTTCCAACCACGAAATGTTTTTAAGCAAAGTTTTTGCCACCACGGAACCCATGTCCGTAAAAGACGCATTTGCCCTAGCCGAAAAAGATTTTAAGAAGAAATAAAATGCCCGTGTTTATGCACGGAGCGTTTTATCACAACATAGCTGCGTTTTGTGCACTCAAATTGCTACAATACTATTATGACCCAACCCACTAATTACCCCCTTTTACTACGCCAACTAGAGGGCTTACTCTCTATGGAAACCGACCCGGTAGCCAATATGGCTAATATGGCCGCCGTACTATTTAACGGACTGGAAAACTTGAACTGGGCCGGATTTTACGTACTACGCGGGGAGACCCTGGTATTGGGGCCCTTTCAAGGCAAACCGGCGTGCGTGCGTATTGCCTTAGGTAAAGGCGTATGCGGCACGGCGGCGCAAACCGGGCAAACCCAACTTGTAAAAAACGTGCACGAATTTAAGGGACATATTGCGTGCGACAGTGCGTCCAACAGTGAAATTGTAGTACCTATTTTTAAGGACGGGCACGTATGGGGCGTGTTAGATATAGATTCCCCGGTCCTGGCACGCTTTAACACAGAGGACCAAGCCTATTTAGAGCAAGCTGTGGAACTTTTTACCAAATATAGCACTTTGTAAAACGCCATTGTATATCGGGTTTTCCTTCCCCGTCATTGCGAGGAGCGTTAGTGACGAAGCAATCTAAAAAACAGGACAGATTGCCACGCTATCGCTCGCAATGACGACAACAATTGTAGTTGTAGGTCAGGTTTTACCTGACAATGCCCCCGGCCAAGGGACATGCACTAAAAACTCTAATTTGGAAACTGTTTAAGTACAAGAACAAAATTAGTTGCCAGTTAGCAACTAATTTTGTATTATATGTATGTAATGCCGAGGTAGCTCAGTGGTAGAGCACTGGTCTGAAAAACCAGGTGTCGACAGTTCGATCCTGTCCCTCGGCATTCTTTTTTTTGCCTAATTTTGTGCAATACTTTGTTGCTCATTCGGACTGTTTCTTCCCCCCCGGCCGTTATAGGCCAGGAGTTTTCCCTGGCCCATAAACTCACAATCTCTATTAGATTTGAAGAGTCCATGTATTAGGTTGTAGAGAATCAAGCGCTTGGCACATGTTGTATCCTTCACTCTCCATTCCCCAACAAGTCCTATCAATTGTCCCATCCGCTTTTATTGTTTCACTAATACTATTAGGGCTTGAATAACTAAACCACCGAGGAGCTACCGTTAATTCTATTCCATCCTCACTTGTATAAATGGAATAAGAGAAATATTGCCCTGTTGGAAATTCTATATCCAAGGTAGCATTAGCAGAACTTCCTAAAAAATATAGCTCCGCGTCTTTCTCTGGGAAACCATTTTCCAGCACCCATAGTTGTACTGCTTTTTCCGCCGTATTGAGGAAAGAAACTGCTTCAGTAACCCGGCTTTTAAGTACCGCTTTTTGATATTGCGGAAGTGCTACCGCCGCCAAGATGCCAATAATGAGCACCACTACTAGCAGCTCAATGAGCGTAAAACCTCGGGCCACTCGCTCCGTCACCCCGCAGGCCTGTAATGCGGGGTATAGCGTGTGCTCCGCCCCTATATCCCGCATACCAACACTGCGGGATGACGAGGGGCGGGTAAATCCTCGGGTCGTTATAAAATTAGGTGTCATCCCCGAGGGTTGGTATCGGGGATCTTCCACGCACCTATTCAATGAGGAATTTTCCTTGATTTTACAACAACAAGCGTTGTAGATTCCCGATAAAAACATTCGGGAATGACCATTTTGTTTTACAACTATATTTTCGTTTTTCATACTTTGTTTCCTTTTTGGGCCATTAGGCCCTTTTTTCTCGGCCCCAAAGTATAAAAAAACGGACTATTACACCCGGGGCAAGGAAACCAGCCCAAATATAACAGCCGTAGCCCCCGCCCTTTTACGGGCGGGAAACGTTCGGTAGAAAAACGCTTGCAATCGTCCTTGCTACCTCTAGCGGCTATTTTGGAGTTTCCTTGTATGGCACACGGCCACCTGAATTACTTATTTCCAAAATAGTTTTAAAATTTCACGCGCTTGGTACGCGGTTTTAAAAATCCTCCTACTTTCTTATTTTACTTGAATCAGTGCAAAATGCAAGTACTCCGTTTCCGGCATCCCAATTAAAATGGGGTGGTCCTTGGCTTGCCCGCGCAGTTCCACGAGTACCGCTTGTCGACCGGCCTTACTGGCCCCTTGGCGGATGATATCCACAAACAGCTCGCGCGAAATGTGGTGGCTACAGGTGGAAAACGCCAAATAACTGCCGGCTTTCATCCCCTCTAACGCCATTTTGACGAGCTTTACATACAGCCCCACCGCTTGCGGCAACGCTTTGCGGCTTTTGACAAAGGCAGGAGGGTCCAACAGGACCATATCGGGCGTGTCGGGCAGTTCGCCTTTTTTAAGGGCGGAAAGGAGCCGCTCGGCGTCGTCGCGGTGGAAAACTACCGTGTCTTGCACGCCGTTGAGTTCGGCGTTTTTCTTCGCGCATTCCACGGCGGCGGCCGAAGAATCGCACCCCCACACTTGCGTGGCCCCGGCCAACGCGGCTGTGATACCAAACGAGCCGATATACGAGTACAAATCAAGCACCAGTTTATCTTTGAAATACGGTTTTAAAAATTCGCGGTTTTCGCGTTGGTCAAAATAAAAACCTGTTTTTTGCCCGCCGCGTAACGGAACGATATATTTTACACCGTTTTCTTCCATTTCCACTTGGTCGGGCACTTCGCCCACTATTTCCGGCGTGTTGGTTAACCCCTCTAAGGCGCGAAAAGCACTATCGTTTTTGTAATAAATGCCGGTGGGTTTAAAAATCTTTTGCAGTGCCTTGGTAATTTGGGGTTTTAACCGCTCCATGCCTGCGGTCAATACGTCCACGACCAGTACGTCGCCATACCGGTCCACCACCAAGCCGGGCATATTGTCGGCCTCGCCGTAGCACATGCGCCCGTATTTGCGCACACCGATTTCTTTGCGGTAGGCGTACGCGTTATCCAAGTTTTCAAACACAAAATCTTCGGGCAGGGGCTCTTCGCCTTTTTGCAACAGACGCACCGCAATTAAGCTATGCGGGTTAAAATATCCATGCCCCACTTGTTTGCCCTCGTGGGATAGCACCCGCACCAAGGTACCCGGCTCAATGGAGGTATCCAGGCCGTCAATCTCGTTAGAAAACACCCACCAATGCCCGGCATTGAGGCGGCGTTCTTCTTTGGCTTTGAGTTTAATTTCAATCACTTCATTTCCTCCATGTGCGTAAAGGGGATTTTAGCCGCACACAACGGGCATTGCGGGGCCGTAAAAGTTTGAATCGGGTAAGAGAGTAGCGCGCGCAGCGGCACGGTTAAGGGCAAATACCCCATGGAGCGGTCCACAATCACGCCTACGCCAATGACGTCGCCTTGCAAACGGTTGACCAGGTCAATCGCGCGGTTGATTTTGCGGCCGGATACGGCTACGTCGTCCACAATCAGCACTTTTTCGCCGGGTTTAATGGTAAAGTTATGCTTTAAAATCATTTCGCCATTTTCGTCTTTAGAAGCGAAAATAGCCCGCGCCCCGCGCACGCGCGCCACTTCTTGCGCTAGTACACTGTCCGACGGGGTAAGGGCTAAAATTACATCGGCTTTTTTAGTAAATTTGTCCGATAACGCCCCCGCAATTTTTTGCGCCAGGTGCGGATGCTGCAACAGTAAAGACGTTTGAATATACGTCTGGCTGTGGAAGCCGGAAGGCATTTGAAAATGGCCCTCTACAATGGCCCCATGCTCTTGCAAGAGGCATAAAACATCTAAGTTATTTCGTGGCATGGAATTCTCCTTGGATAAACTTTGTCACTTCGTTAAAATCGGTCCCTACGCCCTTTTCTTGGGCGGCGCGGATGATGTTGCCGGCTTTTTTGGCGCGTAACATTTCCAACTTGGGTTTTATCATAGTAGACGACACCCGAAACGCAAGCGCCGGGTTGCCGGACTCGTCGGTTAAATTTTCCGCCAGCACCCCGGTTTTAGAGGTGTTGGTAAACATGGTGTAAATGGTTAAATCAAAATTTTCTTTCACCCAATCGGTCCACCCGCTTACAGCGGCGGAAATGGTGGGCCCCACCGTGTAGGCGTTGTTAATTTGCATACCGCCCCCGGCAAACTGGACCGAGGTGCCCAGCTCTTTCACTTCTACATCGCGCAGTACTTTGCCCACGCTAAAACTTCCCGCGCGCTCCATACGGTGCATCATAATAAACGGCTGAAAAGTTACGTTTAAGGCTTCCTGCTCGGCGGCTAGTTTTTCCATTTGGTGGATGACCCCGTCTTGCAGTTTTAGCTTGATGGGGCCGGAGAGATGCTTGGCGCCGGCGGTCAGGCCGGTTAAATCAAACTCGGCCCTAAAATCGTTGCCGGAAAGCACAGCGGAGGAAAACGTCCCGGCGGATAAAGTGCCCGCAAAATTGGGCATAAATTCCGGCAGGCGGTCGCGGAAGTTGCGCAGCCAGGCCAGTTCGCCGGTTACTTCGGGCCGGCCGGGTCCGCCGCCGCTAATTTGGTGAATCACCGTTACAAAATCTTTGACTACATGGATAAACGCCATGGGGTCAAAATTGCCAAAATGCACGTGGGTGGTAATTTTGCGGTTTTTATGTTTTAGGTTGCGTACGTCCAAATTGAGTTTTAGTTTCTCGCCGTTTAATTCGCACGAAGCGATATTGGCATACAAATTCCCTTTGCGCCACGAGCCGCTTAACTGCAGTTTATCAAAGGTGGAGCGGTCCACCTTCACTTGCCCGGTTGTGGTGCGGGCGTACAAATCGGCAAAGTGTTGCTTGGCTTGAAACGTTCCGCTGACCCCATCTGCTTTAAAGCCGTAAAAATCGCCCGATACATCTTCGGCCTGTACGTTGAGTAGCGGCAAGGTAAATTGGCCGTTTTGCCGCGCTAATTGCCCGCTGACACCGCTCCGCCCCGTTAGTTTGTATTTCCCCAAAAAGGGCACTAAATTTTCTTTACCGGGTAACGTAAACAGCGGGGTGGAAAAATCCACTTGCGCCGTCCAGGGGTTGGCGGCAAAATCCGCCCAACCGCTTGCACTAAGAGACACATCCCCCGCCTGCGCTTGCACGGACGACAAGGTCAGTTTGCGGTAATTCTCCGTTAACGTACCTTCTGCCTTCACGGTAGAGGCGGGCACGGAAAATTTCATGTTATCTACGCCAAATAAAGAAACATCTTGCGCGCTAAACGACGGGGCCGTGAGCGTTAGTTTAAAATGAGGCTGTGCCATATTATCGGCATCCAATTCCAGTTCAATGGGGGTTTTGAATAAATATACTTGCGTTTTGACACTGCGAAGGGCAAATTCACGCCAGTTAAAATCAGCCAAGTTGATGTGACCGGTGGCATCAATTTCAATTTCGGAAATTTTCTCTTGCCACTGGTTGCGCAGCATCATGCTTAGCTCAAAGCGTGAGAGGTCATCAAAGCGTAAATTTTCAAATTTGGCATTGACGCCATAAAGCGCATGGGACGCCCCGGAAACTAAATCTTTAAAGCTAAACACCCCCTCTTTAATGCGCCAGTCTTCCACATGTACCGTAAATTTACGGCCTGTGCCACTGGTATAGGTGGAGGGCTCTTTTTTCTTCATTTCTACGCGCGGCACGTTGTACAGGCCCTCTTTACTGCGCACCAAATTAAAGCGCGGCGCGTTTAAAGAAACCTCGTGAATGACTAATTTTCCGTCCAGTAACGGCAAGATATCAAACGCCAACGTAACCGAATCGGCCGCCAAAAACGGCTTGCCCGGCTCCCCATATGTATCCAGGACGTAAAACCCTTTTAATTCCACCGTGTTTAAATATTTTAAATGCAAGGAAGAAATCATCACCGGGCGGTTTAGTTTTTCTTGCAGGGTTTGGGTGATGACCTCGCTAATGTGTTGGGCGTTAAACGCGCGCACAAAAAATATCCACGCTACGCAAAATAAGAGGAGCAGCACCATGGCGGCAAACAACACCAACCGCCACAGTGTTAAGGCACTGGCTTTGCTAAAACGTTTGGTTTTGCGCACAAATAACTTCTTTCTGGCGCGTTTGCGTCGGTTCTCGGGGGACATTTATTTCATTCGCTCCAGTATATAGTTTACTATAATTTGCCACCCCGTGCGCACTTGGGAGGCTACCTCTTGTACGGCCTCCCCTAAAAGTACATCTTGCGGAAACAGAATTTTAAGCACCCCCGCCAGTACCAACATATTGGCTAGCACAATGCTCACACACGAAAAAAACTTCCCCCCCGCCAATTGCAAATCGGGCTGGTCGGCCTCCCACAAGGTGTGGAACGTTTGGATAAAGTGAAACGTCATAAAAAAACCGACTAAAAATAACATTACGTGGCGGTAAGGGATCAAATCCATAAAAAAACTAAGTAGTAGGTAAAGCATCGCCAGTAGCACCACGTACCCCGGCACAAAATACGGAGCCAGCGCAATAAACGTGTTGGTACGGCTCATTTTTACGTACCCGCTTGCTTGCCCTACGCGCACGTCTTTGATGCGCACGCCGCACAAAATAGCGGCTACGGCGTGGGTCATCTCGTGCATAAACACATAAAGGCGCGAAAAATTATAATACTTATAGTGAATCCCCGCATACACGGCCCCGCCCAAGACAAACGAAATCGTGGCACTTAAATGCCCCAGTACGCTTAGTAAAATGCGTACGTCCTGCCACACCACCAAACACGTAATGGGCAGTAATACACAGGCTAGTAAAAATTTGAAAAATTTTGCCATTAAAATTTCTCCGTCCAAGCTGAGGTTTGGTATTGGGTACTGGCTATTTGGCGCGCTTCTTGCAGCCAAATTTCCTGCGCGGGGGCAATGGTTAAATCGGCCCCCCAAAAGCTACGCACGCCTTGGATAACAGCCTGTTTATAAGCGGCGTGGGTGCGTGCCCCGGGCACCTGGAGCGAGCCTTGATAGAGGACCGTATCCCCAAAACGTCGGATAGCCCCGCCAAGCATTTTTTGCCCGTTGGCGAGCAGCAAATCGTTCTCCACCGGGCGCACAAAACAGGCACTCGCGCTGTGCTGTTGGCTGGGTGCGTAGGCAGACGGCGGTAATTTTTGGTCAAACACCCGGGCGGATAATCCGCTTAGGGTAAGGGCGGCGTGAATAGCTCCGTGCAAATTTTTATAAATTTCCGTGGGTTTATCTTGCGTGGGGAAAATAAGCGAGAATGTTAAATCGTCGTGATGAAAGACCAACCCGCCCCCGGTAGGACGGCGGCAGAGCTCCCCCGCAAATTGCGCAATTTGTACGCCGCGGCGCACCTCGCGGATGAATTGGGCATACCCAAACGTAACAGCGTCCCCAGCCGTCCAGTTATAAAACCGCAACGTGCGCGCCTTGACGCGCGCGCGTACGAGCACGTCGTCCAAGGCCATTTGTTCAAACACATTGAGCGGCGGGGTTGTAAGCAGTAAATTCATCTTGCACAAATTATATCATATTCCCTTTTTTGCCCGAAGCAATCTTGCCGTTATAGGTCAGGTGTGAGCCTGACATCAAACAAGGTTATCATCCCCGAGTGTCTCTGTCGGGGATCTGTCGTTACCGTCCTTGCGAGGAGCCCCGCGACAAAGCAATCTGTCTCTTCTTCATTGTTATTTTTTCCCTTTTTTATTATACTATAGGTACAATTTGATTCTGTTTTTGGAACCGTTTAAGAAACGGCAAGCTCTTAGTGGCAGATATCAGTCCAAAAATAGCCTTAATAACAGGCGCAAAGCGATGGGCCTTATAACCCCATTGTTTTGTGCCGAATGTTTATCATTTTGATGATAGGCTACGGCTATTATAGTTGGGTTACTGATATCAGCTCAAGTGTAATCAGCCGTTTTTGCATACGTTCCCCAAACCGTACAAATTGAAGTTATAGGTCAGGTTTTACCTGACGAAAATAAGGAGAAAACAAATGACATACAAAAACACCCGGCGGGGTAATACGCAAAAAAATTGGGTAGGTCAGGCTTTGCCTGACAATGCCCCAAAAGGGCATACGGCCGCATTTACCCTTATAGAGCTTTTGGTTGTCGTGCTAATTATTGGCATCCTCGCCGCCGTCGCGGTGCCGCAATACCAAAAAGCCGTCATGAAAAGTCGTGTTGCCCAGGCACAAATTAGCTTAAAAGCTTTAATAGAAGCACAGCAGGCTTATTATTTGGCAAATGGCGAATATGCAGTGGGATCTGGGGCGGGACTTTCGAGGTTATTAGATATTCAAATTAAAGATCCGGGTATTTACACTTGGTTTTCATCAACGGAAGAGCCAACCTTTGCTGCTACAGTCCCCAATAATTATGACAGTGGATGTGCTTATCATCTTTCGTTTTATCCAAAAACGCAACAATATGTTTGTGCAACAAATTGTGAAAGTCACGAGCATATTTGCCCTTTATTGGGAATGAAAGGCACTTGTCAGGCATTGGACTTAGATGATGAAGTAGAATGTTGGTATTATTAATTATTTAAGGGAGTATCTGAAAAAAACGAGTAGGGTTTCAAATACTTTTCGTGTTTGAAACCCTGCCGTTAAAAACGCAACGTTTCCGGGGCGTTGTTATTACCACCTTAAATTGGGGTTGCGCGCGGCCGACACCTCGTCAATGCGTTTGACAGGCTGGTTATGCGGCGCGTCTTTCACTACTTGCGGATCCGTTTGGATTTCGTCGTAAATCCGCTCCATAGCGGCTACAAACGCGTCCAACATCTCTTTGTTTTCCGTTTCGGTGGGCTCTATCATCAGGGCCTCGGGCACAATGAGCGGGAAATAAATCGTCGGCGCGTAAAACTCGTAATCTAACAGCCGTTTGGCAATATCACTGGTACGCACGCCGGTGGCATGCGGGTCCGGCGGTGTGAGCACACACTCGTGCATACACACGCGGTCAAAAAACGCATTGAATTTGCCTTTTAAGCAAGCACGCACATAGTTGGCGTTTAAAATGGCATTTTCGGCAATGGTTTTAAGCGTAGCCGCGTCAAACTGGCGCAAATAACAATATCCACGGATGACCACAGCCATATTGCCGTAAAATGCCTTCATGCGGTTTTTGCTTTCTGGGCGGTTATCGGACAGGGTATATTGCCCGTTTGCGTAAGATACAATCGGGTGCGGCAAATAAGGCGCGACGTGCGCGGCAGCCCCCACGGGGCCACTGCCCGGCCCGCCGCCCCCGTGCGGAGCGGCAAAGGTTTTATGCAAGTTAAGGTGCATAATATCCACGCCAAAATCAGCCGGTTTGGCTAGACCAATTAGGGCATTAAAGTTGGCTCCGTCCATGTACAGCAGTGCTCCCACTGCGTGTACCATTTGGGCGATTTCTTGAATGTCCGGCTCAAATAGCCCAACGGTATTGGGGACGGTCAACATCACTACCGCTGTTTTTTCGCTCAGGGCAGCTTTTAACGCCGCTTTATCCACGCACCCGTTGGGCGCAGACTGGATGTTTACGACGTGGTAGCCCGCCATATTGGCCGTAGCGGGGTTGGTGCCGTGGGCGGTATCGGGCACGATAACTTCCGTGCGGTTTTGCCCGTTGTGCGCGTCGTGATAGGCGCGCGCGGTCAAAATACCCGTCAGCTCCCCGTGTGCTCCGGCCGCCGGCTGAAGCGTAAAAGCGGACAGCCCGGTAATTTTTTTCAAAAGCTCTTGCAGTTCGTACGCCAGTTTTAAGCTCCCTTGCACGGCACTTTGCGGCGCAAACGGGTGTGCCCCCGTAAAGCCGGGGAGTGCGCTGAGGGCGTCATAGGCTTTGGGGTTATATTTCATGGTGCAAGAGCCTAGCGGGTAAAACTCTGCGTCTAAGCAGTAGTTTTGTTGCGAGAGTGCCGTAAAATGCCGCACGGTGTCAAATTCGCTGAGTTGCGGCAGATTCGGTGCGGTTTTACGCAGCTGATTTTGCGGCAGATACGCACTCGCCGGTTTTTGCGTTTTTTCAAAACGTACTCCGCGCCGGCCCGGGCGGGACTTTTCAATAGAGAGTTGATTTTTCAAAATTTCGTGCATATTAAATACCCTCCAGTGCGCTTGCGTAGGCTTGTAAATCGGCCTCGGTGCGCATTTCGGTCGCGCAGACGAGCAAGCGGTTGCCGCCTAAATCATACCCGGCGGCAATGCCTTTTTCTTCCAATTTTTGGATGACCTGGACCGCGGGAATGGGACAAGTAACCACAAACTCGTTAAAAAAGGGAGAAGCAACGTTTACGTGGAAACGGGTTTGGTTGATTAAGTTTGCCAATTGGTGAGCACGCTCTAAATTAAGCAGGGCTACTTCTTTAAGACCTTGCGGCCCCAGTAACGTCAAATAAATAACCGCGTTAAGGGCACACAGGGCCTCATTAGAGCAGATGTTAGAGGCGGCTTTTTCGCGCCGGATGTGCTGTTCACGTGCTTGTAAAGTTAGCACAAAAGCGCGCTGTCCGTCTTTATCTTTGGCAATACCTACCATGCGCCCGGGTAGCTGGCGCACATACGCTTTTTTGGCGGTCATCACGCCTAGGCCGGGACCGCCAAAACCTAGCGGGTTGCCCAGCGGTTGCCCTTCGCACACGGCAAAGTCTGCGTCGTACGCGCCGGGGGTTTGCACCACCCCTAGCGAAATGGGATTAACCACAGATACCAGGAGCGCGCCCGCCGCATGTACGGCAGCCGAAACCGCTTGGGCGTCTTCCAAATAGCCGTGGAAATTGGGCGTTTGCAAAATAAAACAGGCCGTATCGGCCCCCAGTTGGGCTTTGAGGGCGGCAACGTCCAGCACGTCTTGGTCCGTTACCGGGGCTTCTGTGACGGTAATGCCCATGTGGCGCGTATAGGTTTTTAACACCTCTTTATAGTGCGGATGTAATAAGGCAGACACCACCACTTGTTTGCGCCCCGTAATGCGTACCGCGGCCAGGGCGGCCTCGGTCATGGCGGTGGCACCGTCGTAATGGGAGGCAGTGGCTACGTCCATTTCTAAGAGCGCACACATACAGCTTTGGAACTCGTAAATGGTCTGCAAGGTGCCTTGGCTGGCCTCGGCCTGGTAGGGCGTGTAGGCGGTTAAAAATTCCCCGCGGGAGGACAACGCCGGTACGGCGGCCGGGATAAAATGTTCGTACATCCCCGCGCCGATAAAATTTTTAAGCGGTTTATTTTGTGCGGCCAGTTCCCGTACGTGGGCGGCAAGCTCCTGTTCGGTTAGGGCTTTGGGTAAATCCAACGCCGGGTATAAGAATTTTTCCGGGATCTGCGCCAGTAATGCTTTGATATCTTTGGCGCCGATTTTAGCAAGCATAGCTTGCTGATCTTCTGGGGTATTAGGGGTAAACATAACTAGTCCTATATAAAAATTCCCCCGCCTAAGCGGGGGTGTATTTATTTGGCAATGGTGGCACTGTAGGCGGCAAAGTCCAATAGGGCGTTTACTTCGCCCGGGTCGGCCATTTTAATTTTAAACAGCCAGCCGCCGGCGTGCGGTTCGCGGTTGACAAGGGCGGGGTCGTTAGTTAACGCCGTGTTCACTTCCACAATTTCGCCCGATACGGGGGCGTAAATTTCACTCGCGGATTTGACGGACTCAATCACACAGCAGTTTTCGCCCGCTTTGACGGTACGGCCCACTTTGGGTAAGTCCACAAATACAATATCGCTGATTTCTTCTTGGGCGTGGTTGGAAATACCGACGACGGCATTTTCGCCCTCTACAAACGCCCATTCATGGGTTGTTAAAAAACGGCAATTCTCTTGGTTATACATATTCACTCCTTAAACTCTATTTTTATAAAACGGTGTTTTGACGACTTCGGCCGGCACTTTGCGCCCGTGGATTTCTATTTCCACTTCCGCGCCGACGGCAATTTCACTGGCTACGTACCCCACAGCAATCCCCTTAAATAAGGGCGAATAGGTGCCGCTCGTGAGTACGCCGGTTTCTACGCCTTGGTAGAACACTTTGCACCCCTCGCGCGGGACGCCCGCGGTTTTTAATTTAAAAGCTTTTAACTTGGTTTTGAAACCTGCGGCTTTTTTGGCTTCCAGGGCTTTTTTGCCAATGAAATTATCTTTACTGAGTTTGACGACCCAACCGCAGTTGGCTTCGTACGGGGTTTTGGTTTGGTCGGCATCTGCCCCGTTTAAAAGGTACCCCGCTTCCAGGCGTAGCACGTCGCGCGCGCCTAAGCCGCACGGCTTGACGCCCAGTTTTAATAGCGCGTTCCACAATGCCTCTATTTGCCCGTTGGGGAGCATAATTTCCACGCCGTCCTCGCCGGTGTAACCCGTGCGGGTTACATAGCCTTTTCCGCCAAAAAGTTCAATTTCTTTAATGTGAAAGCGCGGCAAATCCAGTACACCAGGCAAGATTTTATCCGCTACTCCTAGGGCGGTGGGACCCTGCAAGGCAATCATGCCCCATTGGTCGCTTTCGTTTTTCACTTGCACGTTAAAAGCGGCGGCTTGTTTGGTAAGCCAGGCAAAATCTTCGTCCACACACGCGGCGTTAACCACTACTAAAAATTCTTCTAAACTTAGGCAAAAAGCAATCGCGTCGTCAATAATCGTACCCTGTTCGGTAAGCATATGGAAATACGTGCCGGCGGAGGCATCACTTTTAATGATGTTACAGCTGACGTACTGGAGCAGGTGCAACGCCTCTTTGCCCGTAATGCGGATTTGCCCCATGTGGGACACATCAAACATACCGCACGCTTCGCGCACGGCTTTATGTTCGGCAAGGATGCTATCAAACTGGACGGGCAAGAGCCACCCGTGGAAATCTACCATTTTACCGCCGGCGGCTTCGCACGCGCCGCACAGGGCGGTTTTTCTCAAATGTTCGGTCATAAGGGTATTGTATAATTAAAAGGAAACTTTCGCAAGGAGACCTTAAAATTAAGGTTACTGCTTGCAAGTTTTGCTATAATGTAGGTACAATTTGAAATGGTTTTTGAATCGTATGAAGAATACGAGTTAGCTTGAAAAAGCTATACCTAGAGGTCAAAAACAGCCGATATTTAGGCACAAGGTGATGGGCTTTATAACCCCGTTGCTTTGTGCCGAGTGTTTGCCGCCGCAAGGCGGCAGGCTACGGCTGTTATGGTTGGGGACTCTCTAGGTACTCCAGGCATAGCGGCCGTTTGTTATGCCTTACAAAACCGCAAATTGTAAGGAGAATAATTATGAAAAAAGAAAATGGAAATACTTGTTGGACAACCCCCCTACCCCGCTACGCGGTACTTCCCCCACACGGGGGGCAGACGACAGCCCGCGGTTTCACACTGATTGAACTGTTGGTAGTGGTGCTAATTATTGGTATTTTGGCGGCGGTGGCATTGCCGCAGTATAAAGTGGCTGTAGCTAAAAGCCGAGTCACTTCTATGTTGCCCTTGCTGGCAAGTATGGCAAATGCACAAGAAACGTACTATTTAACAAACGGAAATTATGCAACAGATTTTACAAAGTTAGATTTAGAGTTGCCTAATGAATGTAATGTTAATACAGATTACAATTATCTGCTAGCCTGTGGAAAATATTTTCAGTTTGGCTTCACAAAAAGTAACTCTGTAGATTTGAATTACTGCCCAAATAAGAATACAACTTGGAACGCTTGTGCTAATAGTAGAGAATTTAAAGTTGAAAGATTCTATCTTCACTCTAATGATGCAGGCCTCAAACAATGCAAAATATTTAATAGCTCCAAACTTGGTAAGGCAGTTTGTTCAACCTTAACAGGATTTAAATGCAATGGTTGCTAAAAATACCGCAAGCAAGCCGTATAATGTGAGAGCACGGTAATTTCAAACTAATTTGCGCCACAACGCGGCTTGCGCTTGCGTAGCATACTTGCCTAGACCGCCCTTTAGGGCGGAGGTATGTAAGCAAGCGCGTAACAAAGTTGTGGTGCAAATTAGGAAGAAAGTACAGCTAACGCAAGTTTGGTATAATGTATCTATGGCAGATACACAAACCGTAATTAGCGACGTAAAACTCTTTTTAGAGCGCCTTAAAAAGGACCTGCCCGAAGTGTTTGGTACGCCGTCCAAAGACCTAAAACCCGGCGAAGAAGCCGCCCCCGTAGCGCACGAAAATAAGGTGCTCTACAACGGGGACTTGTTCCCGGCACAAATGTATTTGACGCCAGACCAGGAGCCGGGCGTGGCCTTTGACGGAAATACGTTTCACGTGTATTTGCAAACCGCGCAAGACAATCCGGCGGAACTGGTTACCCAGTGGCTACGCAACAACGCCAAAGAGGAACTCGTCCAAAAAACCACCGCGTGGGCCCAAAAAATGGGCGTAGAATTTAACCAAATTTTTATTAAGGACCAACAAACGCTGTGGGCCAGTTGCTCGGGCAAGAAAAACCTGAATTTTTCGTACCGTATTGTTAAAATGCCGCCCGCCGTGCAAGATTATTTAATGGTGCATGAATTATGCCATTTAACGTATATGAACCATGGGCAAGAATACTGGGCCCTGGTGGCGCAGTACTGCCCAGACTATAAACTCCACCGCCGGTGGCTTAACGAAAATAAAGACGCTATTTTTGCCGAAGTGGAACTAAAATATCAGCCGGAAAAACCCCAAGAAAAAAAGGTGGAGATTCCCGATAACAACCCTCGGCAATGACTTTTTTTTAATGTCAGGCAAAGCCTGACCTACAACTAAAAAACACCACTTTTTAACCTTTATACCCAGGATGACAATTATGACCCCGGCTTATGACGGAGGGAGATTAAAAACCCCCTCTTTGTAGGGGGTTTTTATTATAGCGTCCCTTTTTCGTTCAGCTCTTGACATAGTTTTTTTTGAATATCTGTTGCTTCGACGATCGGAATGCAAATGATTTTATGCGCATTGTCCTGTAAAATATAGATTGTATACAGCCTCACCAAGTTGTTATTTTCTCGTTTAAACCGATAGGCCAGGGCTAAATATTTACCATCACATAGTCCTGGTGAATCGCCGTTGGGGGAATAATAAAAATCTTTGGTAGATACACGAGCATTAAAAATGCTACTACCCGGGATTGTAATATCTAGTCTTTGCATATCATTAGAACACAGATACTCCCCATGCGCCAAGTAATACAGCTGATGTGCGCGCGCAATGGCGCGAACATTGATAACCGCCTCCACCATACGCGCTTTTTCCACGGCCCGTTGATATTGCGGCAGCGCCACCGCTGCCAATATACCAATAATGAGTACAACAACTAACAATTCTATGAGGGTAAAGCCGTGAAACGTTATCTGCCCCCCTTGTGGGGAAAGTGGCCTGCAAGGCCGTAAGGGGGTTGTAAAAAAGTACTTCCTCTTTGGAGAGGATGCCCGCTAGGGCAGGTGAGGGGATATAAATGAGCTGTCATCCCCGCGTATTTATTAGCATCATCTCCAAAATTAGGTGTCATCCCCGAGTGTCTCTGTCGGGGATCTCCTCCTTGTGCGTCGTTGCAAGCGTTGTAGATTCCCGATAAAAGAATTCGGGAATGACAATTTTTGTTTATAACTACATTTTTGTTTTGCATCATACGTCTCCTTTTAGATGTCAGGGCACGGCCTGAGCTATAATTTCAATTTATCCGGGTTTGGAAACGCATACAAAAACGGCTACCATACTTGGGACTGTGCGACCACCCCCAACTACAATAACCGGGCCCCCTCCTTTTTTACAAGAAGAGAAACACTCGGTGCAATAGGATGTACGGTCCCGTTGCACCTAGTTCGGCTATTTTTGGCGTCGCACACAATTTTGGAAATCCCAAAATTCTGCCGTATTCCACATACGGTTCCAAAAACATTTAAATTGTACTCATATTATAATGAAAAAAGCGCACCTCTTCAAGGTGCGCTCTGCTACAACAGCCAACTTTTTATACAATCTTTTCTTGTTCTTCCTGGGCTTTTTCTATTTCTTTATCCACGCGCGTGGCCAAACGGCGTAGCACGGTTTGCGTGTTCTTTTTCCACTCTTTCAGCTCACGCAATTGTGCTTGCACGTTTTTTAGTTCCAAATTTCCCTGCTCTAAACTGCGCAGCCGGTTTTTAAGCGTCGCGTTCTCGCCCGCCAGTTCTTTCTGGCGGGCGAGTGTTTGCGTGATTAAAAGTTCCAGCTGTTTTAATTTTTCTTGCATTAGCGAAGTTCCGCCCCTACTTGGGTTTTTAACTCTTGCACAATGCGCGCAAAAGCATTGTCAATTTCTGTATCTTTTAGCGTACCGTCCTTCTTGCTAAAGGCCAAGCTAAACGTAACACTCTTTTTGCCAGTAGGCAAATGCTCGCCTTGATACACGTCAATTAAGTGGTACGAAAGTGCCACATCTAGCGGCGTTTTATCAAGCGCACTGGTAATTTGCGCGTAAGTAATATCAGCGCCTAGCACTACGGACAAATCGCGCAGAGACGGCGGGAACACCGCCACATCCGCGGCAGGTTTAAAGTCGCGCGCGGAGTAGGTTTTTTCAATTTGCTTGGTGGCAAACTCAAAGCCCCATACTTCACTTGTTTTTACGCCCAACGCCTTGAGCGTAAGCGGGTGGAATTTACCAAACACGCCAATTACTTTGCCGCCTTGCACAATATCCATGCTAATTTTGGGGTGCATATACACCGGTGCATTTTTAGACGGGGCAAACGTTACGTCTGTCTTACTAAGCACACTTTGCAGGAGCCCCTTAAGCCAGTAAAAATCAACCGGACGGCTTGGCAAGCCAAAGAATTTATTTTCTTCCACGTTTCCGCACAACACGCCGGCCACCGTGTAATTTTCCACGGGAAAGCCTTTCATATTTTGAAACGTCTTACTGGTTTCAAACAGTTTTAAGTCGCTGTTTCCAAAACGCAAATTACTCTCTACATTTTTAACAAGCGAGGGGAGCAGCGTAGGGCGCAAATAATCCCACCCTTGCGCCAGTGCGTTTTTCACGCGGATGCAAAACTTAGCGTCCGCGCCAAACAGTTTCAGTTCTTTCTCGCCGATAAAATCAATGTTTTTACATTCGCAAAACCCGGCCCCAATAAGCGCATGGGCGTACATTTTGCCCAGGTCAATGCCTTTGGGGTTATCGGCAAACACCACATGGGCGCGCGTGGCCGACACCGGGATTTGGTCGTAGCCGGCAAAGCGCGCGGCTTCTTCGGCCAGGTCCCACTTGTGGTTCAGGTCGCGCCGGTGGGTAGGTGCGGTAAATTTCCACACCTCGCCACAGGCATCAAACTGCGCGGCCAGGCGGCTAAAAATATCTTTGAGTTTTTCTTGCGGGATATCCGCCCCTAAAATGGCGTTAATCTCAGCCGGGGTAAACTGCACAGTTTTATTCACAAAGGTTTGCGGATAGACGTCGTTCATTTCGCTGGCAGTACCGCCGCAAATTTGCACAAACAAATCACTGGCGCGGCGCATGGCTAGTAGCGCCCCTTCAATATCCGTACCGCGTTCAAAACGTTGGGACGAGTCGGACGAAATAGCAAATTTTTTGACCGTTTTGTTGATAGTGGGAGGATTAAAGTACGCGGCTTCTATAAAAATATCCTGCGTATCATCTTTAATGCCGCTGTTAAGCCCCCCCATAATTCCGGCCAAGGCGGTGGCTTTCTTTTCGTCGGCAATTAACAGGCAATTTTCGGTTAGTTCCAATTCGCGCCCGCCCAGTACGGTAAATTTCTCGCCCGCGGTAGCGTTACGCACAATTACTTTGCCCCCTTCTACTTCGCGCAAATCAAACGCGTGTAAAGGGTTGCCCAGTTCAAACATCACATAGTTGGTAATATCCACGAGGGCATTTTTCGGGTTAAGGCCCATAGCGGCCAAGCGCTCTTTCATCCACTCCGGGGACTCAGCGTTTTTCACACCCCGGATAATACGCCCGATATACCGTCCGCACCCTTCGGGGTTTTGGATTTCTACCTCTAACGCCTTGCCTTGCCCGGCCATCTCTTTTATTTCGGGCAATTTGACGGGTTTATTTAACAATACCCCCAGTTCACGCGCTACCCCTAAGTGGGAGAGCAAATCCGGGCGGTTGGAAGTAATTTCCAGTTCAAAAATCGTGTCAGCCTTACCGTAAAGCGTGGAAACATCCGTGCCTAGCGGCAAGTTTTCGTCCAGCACTAAAATACCGTGCGCGCGGGTATGGGTAAGACCCAACTCGTCGGACGAACAAATCATCCCTTCGGATTCTACGCCGCGGATGACCGCGGGTTTCAGTACAATTTTCCCTAGGCGCGCACCTACTTTCGCAAGCGGCACTTTTTGCCCTACGGCCACATTGGGGGCCCCGCACACCACGCGTTGCGTAACGCCGTTGCCTTTATCCAAGGTTACTAAGTGTAAATGGTCGGAATTGGGGTGATCCTCAATTTTAATAATTTGGGCTACATGTACGCCTTCAAAGTCCGCCCCGGTGGTTTCCATAGCGGCTACTTCAATGCCCAAATCGGTCAGTTTTTTAGCCAGTTCTTCGGGGGCTAAATCCACATCAATAAAATCTTTTAACCAAGAATATAGAATCTTCATATTTGCTCCTAGAACTGTTTAAGTAGCCGCACGTCGTTTTCATAAAAGGCACGGATGTCTTTGATGTTTAGCATCATCATAGCTAAGCGTTCCACGCCCATACCAAACGCGTAGCCGCTAAACTCATTAGGGTCAATGCCGCAATTTTTTAAGACGTTGGGGTGAACTACCCCGGCCCCTAACATTTCAATCCAACCGTTTTGTTTGCACACGTTGCACCCTTTGCCTTGGCAGAAAACGCATTTTACGTCCACCTCTACACTCGGTTCCGTAAACGGGAAGAACGACGGGCGGAAACGGATTTCCGCTTTGTCGCCAAACAATCCTTTCATAAATGCGGTAAGGTCGCTTTTCAGGTCGGCCAAACTGACGTTTTTATCCACATACAAGCCCTCAATTTGGTGAAACACCGGGCTGTGGGTAGCGTCCAAACTGTCGTTGCGGAACACGCGCCCTGGTGCCATAATGCGCAGCGGCGGTTTGTGTTTTTCCATATAGCGGCTTTGCACGTTAGACGTGTGGGAACGGAGCACCAACGGTGCTTTGGTGTCCACAAAAAACGTATCTTGTGCGTCGCGCGCCGGGTGGTGTAAGGGAACATTTAACAAATCAAAATTGTGTTTTTCGTCTTCCACCCAAGGTCCTTCGGCCCATTCAAAACCCAAGCGTGCCAAAATGGTTGTCATGCGGTCCTGCGCTACGGAAAGCGGATGTTTATGTCCGCACGCCACCGGGTAACCGGGCAAGGTTAAATCAATATTCGTTTTATTAAGCTCGTCGTTAATTTCTTTGGCGGCAAAAAATTGTGCTTTTTCATCTAAAACAGCCGTGAGTTCGGCTTTTAAGGCGTTGCCCAGAGGGCCGGCTTGTTTTTTGTCTTCTATAGAAAAATCTTTGAGCCCTTTAAGTAAGTCTGTTAAGGCTCCTTTGCGCCCTAGCGCGGCCACACGCAGTTCCTCCACCTCCGCGGCGGATTGTGCGGCGTTTATTTTGGTTTTGTATTCTTGTGCGATGGTTTCACACGCGGTTTTGAATTCTAAAATGGTCATATTATTATTATAGTATTTTTAGAACGCGCGTATAAGAAAAATAAACGACGGACATAAAGTTCCGTATTTCTTAGCGATACAATTTTCCAAATTCGGCTTAGTTTGTGGTGACTTGGCTCTCACGTACTTGCCGCGCTACGCGCGGTCCGGCAGACGTACGCCACGAGCCAACTTTTCCCCACAAACTAAGCACGAATTTGAAAAATCATCTTATCCGCTATTTTACCCGGTGATGAAATTCCGCACGCGTAACGCGTGCGGAAAAATTGTATATAGACAACCTCCGGTACATCCCCAGGGGGTAGGTGTTAATACTCCTCACTAATCCACCCTTGGGTTTGTAAACTGTCACACAGTTTTTTACCTTGCGGATAATTTTCTTCAATATAATAACATGTTTTAGTCCAGGTATCCTGCGTTTTTGAAAGCGTTAACAGATATTTTGTGTTGCTGTCCGTAGATTCATAACCGGATAATACCCGTTGCGCTTCTAAGGCACAGAAATTATGTTCACCGTCACATACTGAGCTATATAAAAAATCACGGCTGGCACAGTGCTGTCCATTATTTACGGTGCAATCTAGCGAGCCGGTAACATCTATAACCAACTTACCATTGCCATCTGTCTGGTTTCCCAAGAAACTTTCTGCACCTTCAGGATATCCGTTTTCCAACAAATACGAATCTATTGCCCTTTGTAGCGAATTTAATTGTACAAGGGCCTCGGCCATCCGGGATTTTTCAACGGCAAATTGATATTGAGGCACGGCTACCGCCGCCAAAATACCAATGATAAGCACCACGACCAACAGTTCAATGAGGGTAAAACCCTTCGCAACCGTATTCTTTATAGGTTGGGTGCTAACCCAACATCCATTATACTGGCCTTTACAGGCCATTGTCAGGTTTGCACCTGACCTATACGTTACTCTTTCATTTACTACATTCTTTTTGTTCGTCATTTTGCTTGCTCCTTAGTTTATCTATTCAATTGATCCATTCAGAGCCAACAAAATCGGCTGCTTTGTCAGGTCTCAGCAAAGTAACCAAACATAACAGCCGCAGCCCCCACAAAAAATGCAGGAAACACTCGGCACACGCCAGCCGTCGCCTTTGTGTGCCTTTGTTCAGCTGTTTTTGACTTTGCTGAATACTTCTTACGAAGCAACCCGTATTCCACATACGGCTCAAAAACAAATCAAATTGTATCTATAGTATAGTAAAAAAGTGTTGGGAAATAAAGTACAATAAAGGTATGGCAAAAGACATTGTCCAAGTAGAAATCAAACGCATTCCCTTAGAGGTAGAAAACTCCGGCCTGGGCGGCATGGAGCTAACCGAACTGGCCTCGCAAGTGGAGGCGTACATGTTGCAAATGCAAATGGACGGCGAAATTGACACTTTAAAACAAGCCTTACACGCCGCTTTGCACTTTGCCGCGCAAGCCTACTTAAAAAGCCAAAACGAAGGCGGCAAACGCCAGGAAGAACTAAACCGCTTGGACGAACTTATTTTAAAACTAAAAGCCGCCCAAACAGCCAAATGACCAACGAAACCATGCCCTTGGCCGCGCGCCAAGCCCCTAAAAAACTGGAAGATTTTGCAGGCCAACCGCACCTGTTAGGCCCGGGCAAAATGTTGCGGCGTTTGTTAGAGGCGGACATGATTAAATCCGCTGTCTTTTTTGGTCCGCCCGGTTGCGGCAAAACTGCCACGGCGCGCTATATTGCCTCGCGCACACAGGCGCACACGGTGGAGTTAAACGCCGCCGCGGCCGGTGTAGCGGACCTCAAAAAAGTACTGGCCGAAGCCAAAGAGCGCGCCCTTACGCCGTCGTTTGACGAGCGGCGCACGCTCGTTATTTTGGACGAGATCCACCACTTTAACAAAACCCAGCAAGATGTTTTGCTCCCCTCGGTGGAGCGCGGCGATATTATTTTAATTGGCATTACGACCGAAAACCCCTATTTTTACATCAATAACGCGCTTTTGTCGCGCTTTTCGGTCTTTGAATTTAAGCCGCTGGGCGACAAAGATTTACTTAAAATTTTAACCCGCGCCGCCGCGGCCGAAAATGCCACAATTGACGACGATGCCGCTGATTTTTTGATCACGCAGGCCAATGGCGACAGCCGCAAAATGCTAAACGCGGCCGAGCTTGCCTTTGTTACCACCGCGCCCGATAAAAAGGGCAAAAAGCACATCACGCTGGAAATTGCCCAGGAGTGCATCCAAAAGCGACACCTGCGCTACGATAAAAAAGGCGACGAACATTACGATATTATTTCCGCTTTTATCAAATCCATGCGCGGCAGCGACCCGGACGCCACCGTCTATTGGCTAGCGCGCATGTTGGAAAGTGGCGAAGACCCGCGCTTTATTGCCCGGCGCATTTTAATTTGCGCGTGCGAGGACGTCGGCTTGGCAGAGCCTTATGCTGTAATGATTGCCCAAGCCGCCTTTTCCGCGGCCGAAGAGCTTGGCATGCCCGAAGTACGCATCCCGCTGGCCCACGCCGCTATTTACGTGGCTTGTTGCCCCAAAAGTAACTCGGCTTATTTAGCCGTGGACAAAGCACTTACCGAAGTGCGCGAGGGCCGTTACCGCCCGGTGCCGGACCACCTGCGTAGCGGCATGAAAAACAAAGGATACAAATACGCACACGATTTTAAAAACCATTACGTCAAACAGCTTTATATGCCCAGCCCCATGAAATTTTTTGAGCCGGGCACCCTCGGGCGCGAGGCCGCCCTCATCCAAAAACTCAAGGAACTCAAGGGGGAATAATGGAGCCCGAAGCCCCGTTTAGAGGTCAAGTTTTTACCGTTACCGCCCTTACCCTGGCCGTCAAACAAATGATGGCTGGCGTGTTCCGTGACATTTTTGTAGAAGGCGAAGTCAGCAATTTAAGCGAGTCCGCCTCCGGCCACCTCTACTTCAACCTAAAAGACCGCGACGCCCTTTTAGCCGCCGTCATGTTCAAGTGGGATGCGCGCAAATACTCTTTAGAACTTCAAGACGGCGTGCAAGTGCGTGTGTGGGGCAGTTTGGACGTATATGCCAAATCCGGCAAGTACCAAATTATTGTTAAAAAAGTGGAAGCGCTTTCCAAAGGCAACCTGTACCTGGAATTTGAAAAACTCAAACAAAAACTGGAGGCCGAAGGGTTATTTGCGCCGGAACATAAAAAAGAAATTCCTCCATACCCCCAACGCATTGGAGTAGTTACTTCCCCCACCGGCGCGGCGGTGCGCGATATTTTATCCGTCTTAAAACGCCGCAACCCGCATTTGGAAGTGTTTATTGCCCCCGTCCTGGTGCAAGGGGACGAAGCCGCCCCGCAAATTGCTAAGGCCATTGCGGATTTGAATAAATTTTCCCCCGCGCTAGACGTTTTATTAGTGGGCCGCGGCGGCGGCAGTATGGAAGATTTGTGGGCCTTTAACGAAGAAATAGTCGCCCGCGCGATTTACGCCAGTAACATCCCGGTTATTTCCTGCGTCGGGCACGAGGTGGATTTTACCATTGCCGACTTCGTGGCCGACTTGCGCGCCCCCACTCCCTCGGCAGCGGCGGAACTGGTCGTGCAAAATTCGCAAAACACTGCCGAACAAATTGCCAATTTGCAAAAGCGCATGCTCCAAGCCGTGTCTTTATTTTACGAACGCTTCAAACGCCGCTTTGATTTAGCGGTTAACGCACGCGTTTTTAAAAACCCGCAAACGCTCACCCAGGAAAAAGAACAAGAACTGGACGAACTTTCCTTGCGCCTTACAAATGCCTGGGCGGGAAAACTAACGCAATTTACGCACCGCTTTGACGTGGCGCGTCAAAAATTAAACGCCTTGGGCCCGCAAGCGGTACTCAAGCGCGGCTACAGCATTACGCGCAAGGCAGACGGCAGTGTGATTAGCCACGTCGCACAAACCGCGCCCGGCGAAACCATTTACATACAAGTACAAGACGGTATGATTCATACGGAGGTCAAATAACCATGCCCAAACTCTCTTTTGAAAAACAACTCTCCCGCCTGGAAGAAATTGTAGAAAAACTGGAAGAAGAACAAACCGATTTAGACGCTTCTGTTAAACTCTTTGAAGAAGGCATTACACTTTCCAAAGAGTTAGCGCAAAAATTAGAAACCGTTAAATTTAAAGTAAGCGAGCTTAAAAAGAAAGGCGCGCAATTGGTTGCCGCACCCTTTGATACGGAACTCGCCGAGGATACGGATGGCGAAGAATAAACTGCGCCTGGATATGGCACTGGTGGCGCAAGGCTTTTTTCAAAGCCGCAACCGTGCCCAAGCCTCCATTATGGCGGGCGAAGTGCTGGTAAATAACCAGGTGGAAACCCGGGCCGACCGTGCTATCCTGCCCGAAGACCACCTTTCCTTAAAAGAAAAATCCTGCCCTTATGTCTCGCGCGGCGGGCTAAAATTAGCACACGCTTTAAAACACTGGAACATTTCTGTAAAGGGCAAAGTCTGCGTGGACATTGGCGTAGCCACCGGCGGGTTTAGTGATTGTATGCTGCAAGCCGGCGCTAAAACGGTTTACGGCGTGGACGTAGGAAAGGGCCAACTGGCGGACGAAATGCGGCGGTACACCAATTTTATTTTTAAGCCGGAAACCAACGCCCGCTATATGACGCCCGATTTATTTGAAGAAGCCCCGCAAGTGGCGGCAGTGGACGTGTCTTTTATTTCCCTCACCCTAATTATGGAGCCGCTATTTAAGGTAATGGCCCCACAAAGCGAAATTGTGTTTTTAATTAAGCCGCAATTTGAACTGACCCCCAAACAAGTACCTCACGGCATTGTAAAAACGGACGAAAACCGCCAACTGGCTATCAAGCGCGTACAAGATTTTTTTGAAGAAAACCTGCGCGAAAAATACGGTGCCGTTTCCGGCGAAGTAATTGAGTCCCCCATTAAAGGCACTCACGGCAATACCGAATTTCTGTGGCGGGTAACCTTGCAGACAACACGCTAACGTATTTCATAATATACCGTACCTTCCCATGTGTGGCTAACAGGCCCCATACTTCGGCAAAGCTTCTCCGCCAAATTACTTTTGTTATAAGTATTGTTTTTAAATGCAGCACAAGTCATCTGATTGTTGTTACCAGAAAATGCATGCATCATGTGTACTTCTATAATTGGTAAATTATCATCCTGCGCCGCTGCTACGCAAAATCCATTTGCATGGCAACTGTAAAAATACCGCAAAGGATAAGACTCACTTGAATATGCAAAAGAAGTAGCTTTTTGATTTGCTGGAATTTCTATATCCAAATCATCTAAATCGGTTGTATAATTCCCATGATTTAAATAATATACTTCTTGTGCCTTTTGTATGGTACGCAACATACCAATTGCATCCACCATTCTACTTTTTAATACTGCTTTTTGGTATTGCGGCAAGGCAATAGCAGCCAATATACCTATAATTAGCACAACCACCAACAGTTCAATCAGGGTAAATCCCTGGCCCCTTGTTAAATAAGGATATTGCCGAACTTGTTTCGGCATCTTCAACGCCTGTCGTTGGGGCCTTTGTTGCACAGCAGCTTGCGTGGAAGACCCTGAAACAAGTTCAGGGATATTTACTGAATTGCCTTTGATTAATTGTTGCGTTATTCCCCGCCGGGCAAGTCTTTTGTTCATACGTTTACCTCTCGTTTTAATTTTCAATTTTACTCTGCCCTGAAAACGCACATAAAACGGCTGCTATAGCACGCCTAGACAGTGACACGCCATAACAGCCGTAGTTCCCCGCTTTTAGCAAGCGGGAAACAATTCGGCACAGGCAGGGCTATAGTCCCCGTCTGCACCTTAGTATCGGCTGTTTTTGGACTGTCTATGGCCTTTTAAGCTATCCGTATTCTGCATACGGTTCCAAAAACAGAATCAAATTGTACTTACATTATAACAAAATCTGGCGTCAGATAGGCAGTTGTTGTAGGTCAGGCTATGCCTGACATTAAATAAGTGTCATTCCCGAGTGTCTTTGTCGGGGATCTGTCGTTGTCGTCATTGCGAGCGTAAGCGCGGCAATCTATGTTGTTTATAAGATTGCTTCGTCCCTTCGTTCCCCGCAATGACGGCCGGAATGGTTTGGCTGATATCTTATAGGTCAGGTGTAAGCCTGACATCTATTAGCGTCATCCCCGAGAGTCTTTATCGGGGATCTCCACCTTTATGGAAAAAATACACCTTAGTCGGCGTTACCCTAAAACCGGTAATTAAACTTAAGCAAAAATGAAACGTAATTTAACGGGCGTTTGTTGGAAACAAAATGGTTGTCCACGCGGGTGTCTAAATCGGCCCCAAATCCGTTATAGCGCACTTCTACGCCAATAGACTGGGCCGGGCCGCGCACGTTGGCCTCTAAACCAAGCCCCACCATATATCCGTAAGACAAACTTTTCTCCACCGGTTGTTTTTGGTGCAAATCGGTTTGCCAGCGGTTGCGTGCCCACGCAAGGCCTACCCCCAGCGGCACATACACGCGAACGGGGTGATGCGGGTTTAACGTCAAGCGGGCCAAAATTTTACCGTTCCACATATCGGTGGCTGTCTTATACTGTACGTTGTTAACCCATTGGTGGGCATAGGTGGTATTCATCCCGCTGGCTTCTAAGCCAAATCCCAGGTATGCGTTCACGAAATACATAGTAGATACGCCATATTCCACCCCGGTTTTCCCCCACCCAAGTGTCTGGTCGGTTCCTTTGACGGTGAAGGCAGACGACCCCATGGGTTGCCCACTTCCTAAAAATACCGAGAATAGCACATCTTCCGGGGCTATTCCCGCCCCAATCACATGCTCCGAATAGGCACTTTGTGCCCCGGCCTGCAACCCTGCAAACAACAAACATAAACCTACTATAATTTTTTTCATACTAAGCGGCGTACCAGTTCTTTAAACACGTCGCCACGATGTTCAAAGCTCTTAAATTGGTCAAAGCTCGCACATGCCGGGGATAACAACACCACATCCCCGGGCTGGGCGTGCTGTGCCCCGTAGGCCACGGCTTTTTCAAGTGTACCGCAACGTACAATCGGAAAGTCCCCATGCAATTCTTTTTCAATTTTATCCATACACTCGCCTATGGACAATACACACTTGCAGTGGTCCTTTAGATAGGGCAGTAACACCTCGTACGAGGCCCCTTTATCACGCCCGCCCAAAATAAGCCAAATGGTTTTGTTTTTCTCAAAACTTTTTAGTGCCGTAATGGTGGAATCTAAATTGGTGGCCTTAGAGTCGTTAATATAGCTCACCCCGCGCACGGTAGCCACCGGCTCAATGCGGTGCTCCATGGCGTGAAAATCTGCAAATGCGGCTTGTACGTCCTCCGCTGTAGCCCCGGCCCGCAGTGCCATAAGTGCGGCGGCCATCGCGTTTTCTATATTATGAATCCCGCGAAGTTGTGGCGGGCGTAAGTGCGGCCCTTCGCTAAAAATCAGCTCATCCCCGTCGTAGAACACATCACTTTTCAGCCAATGTTTAGGCTGGGCCGAGAATGCCCACACATCACTTTTAATATGTTCTGCCAGTTGCGCACACACCGCGTCCGACGCGTTTAGCACGGCAAAATCTTGCGCGGTTTGGTCCTTAAATAAGCGCGCTTTAGCGGCAATATAATTTTTCATACCGTTGTGGTGGTCCAGGTGGTCGGGCGTGATGTTAAGTAGCCCGGCAATATGCGGGTGAAAATAGGTGCTGTCTTCCAGCTGATAGCTAGATACTTCTATGACTAGCGCGTCCCCTTTACTAACTTTATCCACACAGGTAGAAATGGGAGTTCCTATATTACCACACACACACACTTTACCAACCGCGTTTTCACGTAAAAACTTTTTTTCTAAAATTTTGCCCAGCAGTGCCGTAGTGGTAGTTTTGCCGTTAGTGCCGCTGACTGCCAACACGTTTACCCCGGCAGGCAGAAAACTAAGGGCCACTTCCAGTTCGCTAAATACGGGGATGTTCAGTTCGTGCGCTTTTAACAGTACCGCACTACCGGGGAAAATACCCGGGCTCTTCACAATAAAATCGGCTAAAAATACGTTATCGGTGTGGCCGCCGGTTTCTACAGTAATATGCGCGGAAGGGGTTTGCAGTTGCACGGAGCCTTCGTCGCTAATGAGGACCTCGCACCCGTGCGCGGCTAAGAGTTGGGCTACGGCTTGCCCGCTTTTGCCGCCGCCTAACACAGCGGCTTTTTTCGTCGGGAAATCAGCGAGTCTAAACATGTTTTCCTCCTAAGAACGCGCGTACGACCTCTTGGTCCGAAAAGTGCCGCTTTTCGGTGCCAACAAGTTGGTAATCTTCGTGCCCTTTACCGGCAATAATTACAATATCGTCTTTTTGGGCGGCACGTAAGGCAAGTTCAATCGCTTTTTGGCGGTCCGGCTCAATTATATAATTGGTGCGCCCCTGCATACCGGCTAAAATGTCGTTAAAAATTTGCTGGGGGTCTTCACAGCGCGGGTTATCGTTGGTTAAAAAGACCTGGTCCGCCTGTTCGCACGCGGTACGGCCCATTAAGGGGCGTTTGGTACGGTCGCGCTGGCCGCCACAGCCAAATACAAGCAAAATGCGCCCTTTTTTAAACGGACGCACCGTATCAAACGCACGTTGTAACGATTCGTTGGTGTAAGCGAAATCTACGTATGTAAAAAAATCCTGCCCCACGTCTACGCGCTCCATACGCCCGGGCACGCCCGGCAAGGCAGCTAACCCGCGGGCAATGACCTCTAGCGAAATCCCGTTTGCGTGCGCGGCCGCACACGCGGCTAACGCGTTACAAACGTTGTGTTTACCCAATAGGTTAATTTGCATAGGCACGCCGTTTATTTCAAAGGCGGTATGCGTTAAAAATTCTTGAATATGGTCCGCCTTAAAATCGGCCGGGTTGTTTAGCCCAAAGGTAACTACGCGCACACGTCCGTTAAGCTGAGCCATAAGCCGCTGACCGTACGGGTCGTCCACGTTAATGACGGCCACGCGGTTGGGCTTGGGGTTGCGTGGGTCGGCCAGGTTTTCAAACAATTTTACTTTGGCGGCAAAATAATTTTCAAACGTTTTGTGAAAGTCCAAATGGTCGCGTTGTAAATTGGTAAAAATGGCGGTGTTGTACCAGATATTGCGCACCCGTTGCAGCTCCAACGCGTGGGAGGAAACCTCCATCACTACGTCGGTGCAGCGTTCCCGTTTCATATGTGCAAGCAGTTTAAATAGTGTAAGTGCGGCGGGAGTAGTGTTGGGGGCTTTGCAAATTTCTACGCCGTCCGCGCGATAATTGACTGTACCAAATACGCCGGTTTTGCGTCCGGCCGCTTGTAACACACTTTCCAATAAATACGCGATAGAAGTTTTGCCTTTGGTGCCGGTAACCCCCCACATGTGCAAAGTATCCGACGGACGACCGTAAAACTCATAGGCGGCGTCGGCCATGTCTTTATCAATATCGGGGGAGTGAAAAAAGGCAACCCCATAATCTTGCGCGGCAGGCTGGGCCGAAACAATTAAACAGGCCCCTTTGTTTACCGCGTCGGGGATAAACAGATTGCCGTCTGCGTTAGCCCCTTTAAGCGCAAAAAATACAGTCCCCGCCTGCACGTCTTGCGAGCGGAACGTCAGCCCGGTAACGGACAAATTTTTTTGCGCGGCAAACGCTAAAACAGCACTTTTAAACATAGCCATATGGTAGCAAAAATGCCGCCTATAAAAAAAGCAAAAAAAGGACCTATTTTATTTTTGGGTAAGTTCGGCAATTTGGGCGGCAAACTGTGCTAAGTGCTGCCGGATTTGCGGTTGTTTGGTTTCCAGTAGCGGCAACAAGGTGTTGCGCACCCAGTTGCGGCGGTACACGTCGTCAAAATTAGTCTGGTCGGTTACGTGCGAGAGGTTGTTTTGTGCCAAATACGCCTCCACCTCCGCGCGCGTTACACACAGTAGCGGACGCACAATTTCCACCCCGGGTTTAAGCGGACGGCGTAGCGGGATTCCCCCCAATCCTTGGGCCTTGGTACCGCGCAGTAAATTTAAGAGGAACGTTTCGGCCTGGTCGTCTAAATGGTGCCCCAGGGCCAGTTTGGTGGCCCCCCAGGTTTTGGCTACTTGCGCGTAGGCTTTGTAGCGCGCTTTGCGTGCGCCGTGCTCGGGGCTTAAGTCGTACTGTTGGGCCACCGCTTGGGCGTCCACGTGTTTTACAAATAAAGGGATTTTTAAGGTTTCACACAACGCTTGGCAAAATTGTTCATCTGCGTCGGCGGCCCGGCCCCGTAGCCCGTGGTTCACGTGCACCGCGGTCAGGGCAAAGTGTTTTTCTTTGGCTAAGTACTGCAGAAAATGGAGCAAACACACCGAATCTGCCCCGCCGGAAAGGCCCACCAAAACGACGTCTTTACGGTCAATGAGCTTGGCCGCAAACGCACGCATTTTAGGAAGAACGGAGGCATTAAAGTTTTTTTTGGGCATATAAAAAAGTATAATAAATTATAGAGGTATGTATGCAAAAAAGAATTTTAATTGTAGAAGATGAAATCAGCATTGTAGAACTGCTTACCATGGTGCTCATGCGCGAGGGGTATGAAGTGGCCTCCTGCCAAACGGGACGCGATGCAATCAACATGATGAAAGAATTTCACCCGCATTTGGTTTTGCTAGATGTAATGCTACCCGGGTTAGACGGGGCGGGGATTGTAAAAATTATGTCCCAGGATGAAATGCTTATGAACATCCCGGTGATTGTAACTTCCGCGCTCGTAGAATCGGCCCCGATTTTCCAACCCTACCCGCAAGTGAAAGGGTTTTGCTCTAAACCCTTTGTGCTGACGGACTTAGTGGAAAAAGTTAAAAAAGCCATTGGGGATTAAACGCCCAACGATATTGTTTAGTAAACTCCCCCGGTTAGTAACCGGGGGAGTTTTTACTTATAAACTATTCCAATAATCACAAATCCATGCCCATTCTCCTCCTGAAGCACAACTGGGCTGCCAACCTTGTTCACCCCGGTTGTCATATCCTATTAAAAAACGTTGTTCCTTATCGTATGCTTCCACATAATCAGTGGTGGCTCTATACACAAAATCGTGAAGCAAACAGCCTTCAGCAATATCGTCTCCATGGTCAGAACAATCAAATTGGGTACCAAAGTTAATGTCTAACAACGAGGTTTTATCCTCATCATATCCTAAAAAGATTGTCCCATCGGCTCCGTTGGCCAATATATAATTATCTATACCCGTACGCAACGTGCGCAGCACACTGTGAACCTGCCCGAGCCTACTTTTCATAACCGCTTTTTGATATTGTGGCAAAGCCACTGCCGCCAATATACCAATGATGAGTACTACGACCAAGAGTTCAATGAGGGTGAACCCGCCATTATTCAGTAAAGTTGTCATGCCAAACTTGATTTGGCATCTTCCACGCACGCTGTTTATGAACGACAACGGCAAGCGTTGAAGATCCTGAATCAAGTTCAGGATGACGGCGTAGAGAAAAGCCACGAGCTGTTATTCTATAAAGCGTCATCCCCGAGATCTGTAATCGGGGATCTTCTCCATTTTGAGGGACTAAGGTGGGGATTCCCGATAACGACACTCGGGAATGACGTTTATTTTGACAAGGACTGTCTTGCGTGAAACCCCGCCGGGTATGACTAAACATGTGCATAAGTGCACCTCGTATGATAGTTTCTTCGGGCACAGACAAAAAACGACGATTGCCTGAGCCATACGAGTAACCCGTGCAAATCGTCGCTCCCCCGCCCCTTACGGGGCGGGTGAAAAACAACGATATTTGCGGACTCGTATGTGCCTTGCGCAAGTTGCGCCCGGCGCAGTAAGGGCTTGCCCCTTACTTCCAACAAATCATCAAATTGTGTATATGTTCAGCGGCCTTTCCTCCGTTCTACAAAAACGCGTATTCCTTCCAAAAGTTGTTTAAAACTTCATCTAAAAACAGCTCTTTGCTGGTCTCACTGCCTAAAATAGCTTTAAGGCTAATACACGTGGTGCGTAGCCCAATGGGCAGGCGGTTATTTAAATAAATCCCCGCGCCTAAAAGCCATGTTCCCGTTTCGGTTTGCTCGGCCAAGATGCCGGCACATTTTTTCCAGGTGCGTGCGGATTTGTCGTAACATAAAATATCGCCCGTTTTAGAGAGCTTGGTTTTAATGCCCAGTACGCTGTAAATCACATCACTAATCGCGTTAGACATGGCCAGCGTTAATTTTTGCGAAGAAATGTTAGTTTGCGGGTCCAAAATAAGCGTAAAATAAACGCCGCCCTCACCCGCGTAAAATGAGGTCCCCTCTTTGCCCTTGGCTTGCGTTTGGTGGCACGCCAAAATAAGTGTGCCGTCGGTCTCTGTGGCGGCCAAACTGCGCGCCAACCCTTGCGTGCTGGGGGTTTCTTCCAGCCCGATTACTTTTTTAACAGTTTTTAATGTAAATGTCTTTTCCATAATGATATATTGTACTATTTTTAGGCGCTAGCTATGCCCGCTTTGTCCCGCACTACAGGCCTGCGGGCTTATTTTAGTTTCATTTGTTTGAGTTCAAATAAGCGGTCGCGCAGTTCCGCGGCCAGTTCAAAGTTCAGCGCATCGGCGGCGTCACGCATTTGTTGTTCCAAATCTTTTTCCAAATGCTTGATGTTTTTAGCCGTCGGTTCCGGCAGGCTTTCGCTCAAAATACCAAACGCACTGGTTTGGGTTTGGCGTTCAAATTCTTGCAAATCCGCCTCGGTCTTTTGGATGGTTTTAGGCGTAATGTGGTGGGCTTTGTTGTAAGCCTCTTGGATTTCACGCCGGCGGTTCATTTCGCTCAGGGCGTATTTAATAGAATCGGTTTTGCGGTCCGCATACAAAACAACTTCGCCCCCCACGTTGCGCGCGGCGCGGCCGGAAATTTGAATAAGGGTGGTAGTATTACGCAAAAATCCCTCGTTATCGGCCCCTAAAATAGCTACGAGCCCCACTTGCGGAATATCAATCCCTTCGCGCAGGAGGTTAATGCCAACCAGTACGTCAAACTCGCCCGCTTTAAACTGGCGCAAAATTTCCACACGCTCTAAGGAGTCAATATCACTATGCAAATAGCGCGTTTTGATTTTTTTGGTTACAAAAAACTCACTTAAATCTTCCGCCGTTTTTTTGGTAAGGGCCAACACTAGCGTGCGTTCGCCGCGGTTTTTATGCTCGGTAATTTTCTCCACCAGATGGTCAATTTGCCCCTCGGTAGGGTGCAAAATTACTTTCGGGTCCACCAGGCCCGTGGGGCGGATGACTTGCTCCACAATGTGGTTGCCGCTGACGGTCAGCTCGTACGGGCCCGGCGTGGCAGACACAAACACAGTGGAGGGAAGGAGTTTTTCAAATTCGTCAAATTTTAGTGGGCGGTTATCCAGGGCCGAGGGCAAGCGAAATCCAAAATCTACGAGCATTTGCTTGCGCGCGCGGTCCCCATTAAACATCCCGCGCACTTGCGGCAGTGCCACGTGCGATTCGTCCACAAACATCAAAAAATCGTCAAAGCGTTTGAAATAATCCAGCAAGCACTGCGGGCGTTCGCCCTCTTTACGCCCGTCCATATAGCGCGAATAGTTTTCTATCCCGCTGCAAAAGCCGGCCTGGCGAATCATCTCCAGGTCATACTCGGTGCGCTGTTTCAAGCGGTAGGCCTCCATTTCTTTGCCTTGGGCTACTAAATCGGCGTGGCGCAGTTGCAAGTCGTGCTCAATTTGGGTAAGGGCGTTTTGTGTGTCCTCATCCGTCGCTACAAAGTGCTTGGCAGGATAAATCCACGCTTCGTCCAGTTCCGCCACGACGTTGCCCGTAATGGGGTGGATTTCGTAAATATGCGCAATGGTTTTGCCCGCAATTTCCACACGAATCGCGTTTTGCGAGTACGGCGTCATTACGTCCGTGAACGGGCCGCGCATGCGGAACTTGCCGGAGGTAAATTCAATTTCGTCGCGCTGATATTGGATTTTGATGAGGTGGCCGGAGAGTTGCCCGCGGGTCATTTCGGCCCCTTTTTTGACGTAAATGCGCATTTCGTTAAAACTATCCGGCGAGCCAATGTTGTAAATGCACGATACGGACGCCACGACAATTACGTCGCGCCGCATGAGGAGCGACGTGGTGGCCTTGAGGCGCAATTTATCTATTTGCTCGTTCACGGCGGAGTCTTTTTCAATATAGGTGTCCGTTTGCGGGATATATGCCTCGGGCTGGTAATAATCGTAATATGAAATAAAATACTCTACCGCGTTGTGCGGAAAGAACTGTTTAAACTCGCCATACAACTGGGCGGCTAACACTTTGTTGGGCGACAAAATAAGCGTCGGGCGGTTTAACTTTTGGATAACGTTAGCCATGGTAAACGTCTTGCCCGAGCCCGTAACCCCTAGTAATGTTTGGCGTTTATCGCCCGCCAGCACGCCCTTTACAAGCGCATCAATAGCTTTAGGCTGATCCCCGGCCGGCTTAAAATTGGAAACAAGTTCAAATGTGTCCATAGATATATTGTACGAAATATGGACACTAAGCTAACAAGGTACTATTTTACGATTGGCCAACGATCTCCACTACTAATATCTGCCCCTAAATTTTTACAAATCCGTCTGGCTTGTTCAACATCAGTGTCTAAAGTAGCATAACATACAATCCATTCATAAATTTGTCGATTAAAGCGAAAAGATATTGTGTAATTTTTTCGTGTACTAACGGCAAAAACAGACATACTGTCTTGCTGATAGGTAAAATATTCATTTTGCGGTATTTCTATATCTAAAACATCAAATGTAGAAGCGTATGTACCATTGGCAAGATAATATATTTGCTGGGCTGTCCAGATGGTCTTTAATACAGAAGGGGCTGTCTCTGCGCGCGATTTTTCTACAGCTAATTGATATTGTGGCACGGCTACGGCGGCTAATATGCCAATAATGAGTACCACGACTAAGAGCTCAATGAGCTTAAAGCCACGGGCTGTTATCTCCCTCCCTTGTGGAGGGAGTACCGCCGTAAGGCGGGGTAGGAGGGGCAAAATAGGTAATACTTTATTGGCCCCTCTTTTTGTCGCTAACGCGACGTTTTCCCCACAAGGGGGACAAATGACAATTACATTTTCTTTTTTCATATTTATTACTCCTTGCTTTTAATTTACCCAACAAAAAAGCGGCAATCTTAGTTAAGAGCTGTTAGAGATGACCCTTAAACAATAACCGCCGCCAGCCTGCCCCATAAGAGGCAGGCCAAAGCAAGGCGATTATTTGATGATCTCTAACATGCTCATAGGGTGTCCCCTATTTTGCTCGGCACGGGCTTGCCCCGCACTTCAACAAATAATCTATAAACAAAAAATTGCAACCCTTTACTGGGCAAGTTTTATTATACAAAAATAAACAAAAGCAACCTCTCCCAATTTTATATACTATTAGTAAGTTGTTATTTTCCCTTATTACAGGAGCCCAAACCCACTATGGATTGGAGTTTAGTCGTTAACTCGTTTATCGGTATTATCGCCATTTTAAACCCGATCGGCAACGTGCCGATTTTTTTGGAGCATGTAGAAAACGAAACCCCCAAAGTCCAACGCGCCGTGGCCCTTTTAATGGCCGGGGCTATCTTTGGGTTACTGCTTGTTTTCTTTTTGTGCGGTAACCGCATTTTAACTATGTTTGGGATTACTATCCCCGCGTTCCGCTTAGCCGGGGCGGTAATTATTTTGCGCGTGGGGTTACGCATGTTACAGGGGAAAAGCAAATTTGAAAATAGCGGCATCCAAACCGCCGCGTCCTCCGGTACCACGTTTGACCAAGCCCGCAACAGCTTAAGCCACATTTTAGTACCCGTTGCTATGCCGCTGTTTATTGGTCCCGGTTCTATTACCACCGTTATTTTGTACGCCGAAAAAAGCACCACCCTGGCTATGACTATGAGTATGGTGTTTGTACTGTTTTTAAGCGCGTGCATTGTGGGGGCGTGCTTAGTAAGTGCGCGTTATATTTTTAGTAAAATCGGCCCCAACGGCACGCAAATTGTCATCCGGTTTATGGGTATGATTTTGTGCGCGATTGCCATGCAGTTTATGATTGACGGCATTGCCCAATTACTGCCCGGTACCTTAAATGCCGACTTTATCCACGTGCATAACAATTAACCATGACAAACCTTATTTTCCCGGCCGGCTACCAAAGCACGACCGATTTACAACAAACCCAAAAAGCTATTAAGCTAATTAAAGACACGTTTCAATTTAAATTGGCAACGGCCCTTAATTTGCAACGTGTTTCCGCGCCGTTATTTGTAGAAAAAAACAGCGGTCTAAATGATGACTTAAACGGCACAGAACGGCCGGTTGCGTTTGACATCAAGCAAACCGGCGTGGAGGCCGTGATTGTCCATTCGCTCGCCAAGTGGAAACGCATGGCCCTGAAGTGGTACAAATTTGCCCCCGGCACAGGCTTATATACAGATATGAACGCCATCCGCCGCGACGAAGAAACCGATAATTTACACTCTATTTACGTGGACCAGTGGGACTGGGAACGCATTATTACCCCGGACGAACGCACCCCGGAATTTCTGCAGGAAACCGTACGCAACATTGTACACGCTTTAACGGACACGCTTGCGGAACTTAAAAAAAATTATCCGCAAGTAAAAACGACGCTCTGCCCGGATATACATTTTATTTCTACACGGCAGTTAGAAGAAAAATACCCCTCGCTAACGCCCAAAGAGCGTGAAAAAGAAATTACCAAACAGTATGGCACGGTGTTTGTCAGCCAAATTGGGTCTCCCTTAAAAAACGGGCTCCCGCACGACGGGCGCGCCCCGGACTATGATGACTGGAATTTAAACGGTGATTTACTGGTTTATAATGAAATACTACAAGATGCCTTTGAAATTTCTTCTATGGGTATCCGCGTCAACGCGCAAAGTTTGCAGGCGCAACTGGCCGCCGCGCACTGTTTGGACCGGATGAAATACCCTTATCACCAGCGCATTGTTTCCGGAGAATTGCCGCTAACTATTGGCGGCGGGATTGGGCAAAGCCGTCTGTGTATGCTGCTGTTGGGCAAAGCGCACATTGGCGAGGTACAATCTTCCCTCTGGCCGGCCCACATGCGCAAAACCTGTGCCGACCACGGCATTAACCTGCTGTAGAAACTTTTATCATAATATGATATAATAGAAAGGTAGTAACCCTGATTTTCGGGCAGTTGGCGCAGCGGTAGCGCGTCCGCCTCACACGCGGAAGGTCACAGGTTCAAATCCTGTACTGCCCACCATTTAGAGCCTCCTTTTTTGGAGGCTTTTTTGCTATACTATTTTTATGAAAGAAAATACTTCTAAATTTGCACCCATTAACACCATTTGTTTAATGATTTTAGCAGCAAGTGCCGCCACCTGGGTACTTGTCTATACCAAAACGGTTTTAATGCCTTTTGTAATTGCACTTTTTATTTCCATGCTGGCTAACTCGTCCGCCACGTGGATGAACCGCAAATGGAAAGTACCTTACAACTTGGGCATTGTGCTTAATTTTGTAGTGTTTATGGCGGTCATTATTGCGTCTATCTCCTTTATTTCCACCTCTATTGAAAGTTTTGTTTCCGGAGCTGACATTTATGCCGACCGTCTAAATGACAGCTTGGATTGGGTACTGGCCAAAGCCGGCGAAAACCATATCCACATTAACGCTGATTTTATCACAGATTCCCTCTCCAAAATTCCCGTGTTTAACATGGTAAAAGGCGTGGGGAGTTTAATTGTTTCCATTTCTACCAATATTTTACTGATCACGCTGTTTGTCATCTTTATTTTCATGGGGAAAGCCTCAGCCGAAAAACCGTCTTTAGTGGGCAAACTGCAAAAGCAAATTTCGTTTTATCTGCTGGTTAAAATCAGCGTGTCTGTTTTAGCGGCCATTTGTACCTGGCTAGTGCTTACAAGCGTCAAGACAGAGCTTGCCCTGATGCTTGCCGTACTTACATTCATTTTAAATTTCATCCCTAACATTGGCCCCTTAATTGCCACCGCGTCCCCACTCCCCGTACTCTTTTTACAATACGGGTTTGATTGGCAAATGGTGTTAGTGCTTTTGGCGTTAACAGCCGTTCACTTTGTAGTGGGCAACATTTTAGAAACTCGTTGGCTCGGCAAAGGCATGAACTTGGACCCGATTGTAGTAGTGGCCAGTTTAATCTTTTGGGCCCTGGTGTGGGGCGTTATGGGCGCGCTACTGGCAGTACCGCTTACGGCTATTATCAAAATGATCTTAGAACAGCACGAAACCACCCAACCCCTTGCCCGCTTTTTAGGTGGAGGCTACTCGTTCAAATGACAAAAAACCCCTGGTTTTTTATCCCTACGCTTTACCTGGCGGAGGGATTTCCTTACATCATTATCAACACGGTATCCGTCATCTTATACGGTGCCTTGGGCTATTCAAATGAGCAAATAACCTTGTGGACCGGGTGGCTTTATATACCGTGGGTTTTAAAAATGTTTTGGAGCCCGCTGGTAGATGCCCGCTCCACCAAACGCCGTTGGCTGTTGGGCGCGCAAAGCGTGATGAGCGCGGTACTACTAGCCTTATCCGGGCTCATTTGTTTTTACGCGTTTATATACGCCCCCCAGGCAAATAACTCGTTTTTTATTTTGTCTTTACTGGGGTTTTTTATGGGGGCCTTTGTGTCCGCCACGTTAGATATTGCAACCGACGGTTATTATTTACTGGCTTTAACTCCGCAAGAGCAAGGATATTTTGTGGGCATCCGCACTATTTTCTACCGTATTGCCATGATTTTGGGTAGCGGTATTTTGGTGTCCGCCACGGGATATTTGGCAGAACATGTTGTTCCTTCTCCCTATAACTGGTCAATTTTTTTAGGGGCTTTAGGGTTATTTTTTGCGGGTTGTGCGGTCTATCACCACATGGTTTTACCCAAACCCCGTGCCGACCAACCGGCCGCTGTAACGCAAACACGCGCATGGAAGGAATCGTTTGGCGAATATTTCACGCAAAAAAACATCCTCTCTATTTTGCTTTTTATTTTACTCTACCGCTTTGGCGAGGCGTTATTGGAAAAAATTGTTCCGCTCTTTTTACTCAAACCCGCCACCGAAGGAGCCTTGGGGATTTCCATGCAAGATTTTGGGCTCATTAAAGGGACCCTGGGCCTGGGCGCGATTATTGCCGGAAACCTTCTAGGAGGGTGGCTGTTAGGCAAATTTGGATTTAAAAAATGTATTTGGCCGTTTGCGGTGGCACTGGTACTGCCCAACATTTTTTACGTCTATATGGCCGCGGCAAAACCGGGCCTTGCCACAGTGGCTACGCTGATTACGTTAGAAAATTTTGGCTACGGGCTTGCCATGATGGCCCTAACCGTGTTTATTATGTACGTGTCGCAAGGTACGTATAAAACGTCGCACTATGCTATTTCCACAGGGATTATGGCCCTGGGGATGATGGTGCCGTCTATGCTATCGGGCAAAATGCAAGCCGCGCTGGGATACGAAAATTTCTTTTGGGTTGCCTTTGTAATTAGTTTAGTAACCTTTGCCATTGTACCCTTAGCCTTTCATATTCAAGCCATAGACGAGGCGGAAAAGCACCAATGAAATTACCCGCAACCGAACAAACCAACCCCCACACCACCCGCTTGGACGTGCTTACCCCGCGCCAGTTAGCGCGCGTGTTTAATGCGGAAGATTTTAACGCGGCCCGCGCCGTTAAAAAAGCCGCCAAAGAGATTGCGGCGGTCATTGTGCAAGCCGCCCGCACATATGCCAGCGGGCACAAAATTATTTTTGTAGGAGCCGGTACGAGCGGGCGTTTAGGGATTTTAGAAGCTGTGGAATGTGTGCCAACCTTTGGCACCAAGCCCTCTCAAATTATCGGACTGATTGCCGGGGGAAAGAAGGCAGTGTTTCGCTCACAAGAAGGGGCGGAAGATAACGCCGCACAAGGGGCAAAAGAAATTGCCCATCAAGCGCACGAAGGCGACTTAGTAATTGGTCTAGCCGCCAGCGGTAATACGCCTTACGTACAAGGGGCGCTCCAACAAGCGCGCCAACTAGGGGCCCATACCGCGCTTCTTTCGTGCAATAAAAACGCGCAGACCACCTACGCAGATGTTCACGTTTATTTACCCACCGGGCCCGAAGCCCTTACCGGATCGACACGCCTAAAAGCAGGTACTGCGACCAAAATGGCGCTAAATGCCATTACCACCGGTGCTATGGCACTATGCGGCAAAACGTACGGCAACTTAATGGTGGATGTGCAACCCACCAACCAAAAACTGCTCGCCCGTGCCGTGCGCCTGATTTGCACGGTGGCACAAACGGACGAAAAAACCGCCCGCCGCTTGTTGTTAGCTTCCGGCAAAAACGTCAAAACGGCTATTGTCATGCACCGCAAAAAATGCACCCGCGTGCAAGCAAAAAAATTACTTACACAATCCAAAGGCCGTTTGGCGGAGGCACTTCAATGAAAAAATTAGTTTTGGGCCTGATGAGCGGCACCAGTGCCGACGGGATTACCGTATGCGCTATTACACCACATCCCTTTAAAATAGTGCATTTTAAAAATTATCCCTATACGCCCTCATTTCAGCGCATCTTATTAACAGCATACACGCTTAAAGCCCCCCAATTAAGTCAGCTCCATTACCAAATTGGCGCGCACTACGCTAAAACGGTCCTCCAATTTTTAAAAGATTTTCAGCTGTCTGCGGCGCAAATTACAGCTGTAGGGATGCACGGACAAACCGTTTATCATGGTCCGCACGATAAAACACCGAACACCCTGCAACTGGGTGAGCCTTCGTTTTTAGCGGCCGCACTGCATAGCCCGGTGGTGAGCGATTTTCGCGCCCTGGATATCGTATTAGGCGGCCAAGGGGCACCCCTCATTCCATTTTTTGACCAATATATTTTTGGGAAGAAAACCCCCAAAATGCTACTTAACATAGGCGGCATTTCCAATTTATCTGTCGTCGGGAAAAACAGTCAAACGCAGGGCTTTGATTGCGGCCCCGGCAATACGCTTATGGACCTGGCCTGCCAAGCGCATTTTAAAAAACCATTTGATACAAACGGCGCACTAGCCGCCCAAGGCACGCCGGACAAAAGGCTCGTGCAAAGGCTACTCAAGCAGAAATTTTTCCGCACGCTCCCTCCCAAAAGTTTAGATAAAAACACGTTTGGAGCCACCTATTTAAAACGCTATTTTTCGATTAAAAATCCGCACGATTTACTGGCTACTCTTACGTATTTTACGGCGGCGGCTACCGCGCAAAGCATTACGGATTTTGTGCCTGCCACTGAGCAACAAGAACTGATTGTTTCCGGCGGCGGTTGTTACAACAAAACATTACTGCGGTTTTTGCATGAATTACTGCCGCACGTTCAAATTGCAACCTCGGCCGCCTACGGCATTGACCCGCAAGCTAAAGAGGCCGCCGCATTTGCCTTATTTGCCTGGCTATGCCTCAAACGCCGCCCCAATCACTGCGCCAGTGCCACAGGGGCACAAAAAAATGCTATCCTAGGGAAAATAACCTATGCTTAACATAACGCGTTTAGTTTTCCCCGGTTTTTGGTTTGGCAAAACGCCCGAAGAGGACGCCCTAGCTTTGGCGCGCGCCGGAGTGGGCGGCTTTTGCCTCTACGGCGGCACCAAAACAGCCGTAGCCACCCTTACCCGTAAATTACGCGCCGCTTCCCCCTTGCCGCGGTTGTTAATTGCCGCCGATTATGAAGACGGCCTGGGCCGTTGGTTGCCTGACGCCGAATTGTTACCGTCCAACTTAGCAATTGGGGCGGCAGATGACGAGCAACTGGCTTTTGAAAAGGGGTATATTACCGCGTGTGAGGCACTGCGCATTGGGGTAGATTGGGTGTTTGCCCCCGTGGTGGACCTAGCTAACAACGCCGCAAACCCGATTGTAAACACACGCTCGTTCGGCGCGGACCCCAACCAAGTAGCACGCTTGGCAGGTGCGTTTATGCAAGGGCTTTCGCAAGGCGGAGCACTCAACTGCTTAAAACATTTCCCCGGGCACGGAAACACCACCACCGATTCCCACATGGCTATGCCTGTGGTTACGGACACATTGGCCCAACTGCAAAAAGAAACATTAGTCCCCTTTGTCAAATTACTCCCTTTGGCCGACAGCGTTATGGCCGGGCACTTGCTCGTCCCCGCGCTGGACGACAAAAACCCCGCTTCTCTTTCCAAAACCATTATCCACGGTTTATTACAAGAAGCTATGGGTTTTACGCGCTGTATATGCACAGATGCTCTTTTAATGAAAGCCTTGGGGGATGAAAAGCAGGCCGCTTTACAAGCGTTGGACGCAGGCGCGCATATTTTATTGGTACCCGAAAATCCTTTTGAGCTGATTGAATTTTTAAAATTACAAGTTTTCCCGGACGAAGTGCTAAAACGGGCCGAGCGCGTGCTCAACGGGCTTTGCGCGCAAGCGGACGAACTGGCCGCCACCGCTAAAAAAGTATCCTTTTCTGCGTCCGATTTTATGCAACAAGTAGCGCGCAAAGCACTGGTTCCCCTGGGGCACTTCCCGCCGGTAGAGCCGGGGGACACGGTGCATTTATTAAATGTAGGGAATGACGAAAATTTTTCATCCGTTCCTTTTATTGACACGTTACGTGCCTACGGCATTATTACGGAAGATTTCAAAGACCCGGCACAAACCGATACGCTCATTATTTTATTTTGGCGCCGCTACAAGCCGTTCTCGGGCAAGATTGGGCTAACGGACGAAGAAACGGCATTCGTTAATAATGCGGTCAAAAACGTGCGCCGCACGCTGCTGATTTGTTTTGCTAATCCCTTTGCCGCCGCCCACGTAAACACGGAGGGGCAACTCTTAGCCTTTAGTCCTTCGGCGGTGTTTCAGCAAGCGGCAGCGGAATGTGTGATGGGGCTATTTGAGCCGGTGGGCAAACTGCCCATGAAGTTATAAAAAACACACCGCGAAATTTCTTTGAGCACACAAAATTTAAACACGAAAGATGTTTAAATTTTGTTGCTTGCCAGCGATACAATTTTCCACATTTGGCCGTCTTTGCGGTCCCTTGCCCTTGACGTGTCATTCAGACACGCCTATGCGGGCAACTAGCCCCACAAATACGGCTCAAATCTGAAAAATCATCTTATCTTCTATAAATCTGGTGCTTGGGGAAGCGTGGTGTTTTAGTACAGGTTGTGCGAAAATCAGCTCACTGTAAATTGTACGCGGTGATGTGTTTAATTGATAATAAAATACTTACCCACAGCCCACGCTTCCGTACGGGTTTCATCCAAACGGCCCATGCTCTGGCAAATAGATTTAGCCATATCTGTTTTAGAATTACCGGCCCCTAAATTACAATAGAACTTTCCCGCATTCACATCGTCCCTATGCCTAAAATTAAATTGAAAATCGGGCAAATTATTATTTTTTGCGCTGGCGCCACATTCCCTCTTTCTAGCACATGTATAAGAATACTTGTCTTCAAATAGGGGCTCTGCCGCCCAGGAAGATTTTATTAACTCAGCCGGGATATTTACGTCTAATTTTGAAATATCATCCGTATATTCCCCATTGGCTAAGTAATAAATTTCTTGCGCATCCACAAGTGCCTTTAGCACAGTTACTGCTTCCACGGCACGGCTTTTATACACCGCTTTTTGGTATTGTGGCAACGCCACGGTGGCCAAAATGCCAATAATAAGTACCACAACTAACAGCTCAATGAGCGTAAAGCCGCTACTGCCGTCACCCTGAACTTGTTTCAGGGTCTGGTTGTTATCATAACGACTAGATGCTGAAACGAGTTCAGCATGACGACAGTTTCTTGTAATAGTTATTCCCGAGTATTTTTGTTGGGAATAATCATTATTTTTTATAGTTACATTTTTGTTTTGCATGGTTTCCTCCTTAGTGACCTATCCCAAGCGCATGCAAAAACGGCTTTTATACCAGGCCCCATCGAAGATACCTAATATAATAGCCGTAGGTTCCCACTTTTGCACAAGGCAAAAATGGGAAACACTCGGTGCAACAGGATGTACGGTCCCGTTGCACCTATTTATCGGCTATTTTTGACTTCGATGGGTGCTTTTTTCAAAGCAGACCCGTATTCTACATACGGCTCAAAAATAGATCAAATTGTATGTTTACTACTTTTTTATTGTAACAAATTTACGTAGGAAAAACTTAGAACACTTCCCCATAGCACAGGTTATTTTCGGCGCGTACAATTTGTACGCGCACCAACCCATGTGCCTGGGTATTTGCGGGAAGAAGAACTTGCTGAAAGTTGGACGTGATGCCATGCACGGCACCGCCCTTTTTCTCTTCTATAAAAACTTCTTGCGTACTGCCCACTAAACTAGCGGCAAAGTTCGCGCGCAACTGTTTATCTAATTCGCGCAACGTATCTGCCCGGTGTTTAATTTCCTCGTGCGCAAGTTGCGGCAGTTTGGCGGCCGGCGTGCCCGGGCGCGGAGAATAACTAAATACGTGCAGGCCTGCAAGCTGTTGGCTTTTAATAAACTGGTAAGTTGTTTGAAAATCTTGTTTTGTTTCGGTAGGGTAGCCGGCAATTACGTCGGCAAAAATACCAATGTGCGGAACTTGCTCCCGCAAATTTGCTACCCGCCGGGCGTAGTCCGCCGTAGTGTAATGGCGGTTCATATCTTTTAAAATTTTATCGCACCCGGCTTGCAAAGGCAGGTGAAAATAATTGCAAAACCGCGCGGGGTATTGGTGCATGCGTGCAATAACGCCGTCCGTTACCGTGGGCAGTTCTATGGACGAAAACCGCACGCGAAACCGTCCCGGCAGCTGCGCAATCTGCGCGCACAAAGCAGCCAAATCCGCCCCGGTTTGGGGACACATATAATTGCCAATGTTAATGCCGGTTAGCACAATTTCCAAAAACCCGTTTTGCACAAGCTGTTTAATTTCGCGCAGCACCTCTTCCACGGGTTTACTGCGTTTAACACTGCGCGCATAAGGCACAATGCAGTACGAGCAAAAATTGTCGCACCCGTCCTGGATTTTAATAAACGCGCGGCTGTGCCCCTCATGGCCCGACACCGTCCAACAAATATCGTTTTGCGCAAAAAGCACGCGCCCCAAATCGTATTTCCCTACAATCTCTACCGTCGGAAACGTCTGCAAAATATGTTCTTTATGGGCGGCGGCGTAGCACCCGGTAAGCACTAAACGTGCCGCCGGATTGCGGCGCAAAATTTGGCGGACTAATTTTTCCACGTCTTTATCGGCTTGGTGGGTTACCGTACACGTGTTTAACAAACAAATATCGGCCGTTTCAAAACTTTCAGCCGGGGTAAACCCGGCTCGTTTGAACTGTTCCAAAATGGCTTGGCTTTCCACCTGGTTGACACGGCAACCAAATGTTTTAATAAAAAAAGTGGTCATAACAGTTTCGCCGCCACCGCTATACACGCGGTTTCTGCGCGCAGGATATTTACGCCCAGCGTAACAGGCAGTACGCCGCGGCTTTGCGCCCAAGAAACTTCTTCTTGCGTCCACCCGCCCGCCGGGCCAATATATACGCGCACCGCTTGGGGATTTTTAAGTTGCTCCATGCCCCACGCTAACGTGTGGGTCTGTTCCGCTTCATAAGCTAGCAGAGCCGGCCCCGGTTGCATGAGGGCTTTTTCAAAAGGCATAGGCGGCAAAATGTGGGGGATAAACGGCGTATCGCACTGTTTACAGGCCGACACCATAATTTGGTGCCAACGGTCATTTTTACCGTCGTATTTTTTAAGTACATCATACTCACTGCGCGCCGACAGTAACGGCAAAAACGCGCTTACGCCCAGTTGCGTGCCTTTATCCAGCACTTCTTCTAACCCCGTGCGGGAATTAGGCACAAAGGCCAGGGTTAAATTGAGCGGCACGCGGCGCACTGGGCACGGCTCTAAGAGCGTTCCGCGCACAAATTTTTTTTGCACTTTCGTAATGCGCCCCCTAAACTGCTTGCCGGTACCATCAAACACGCGGATGGTGTCCCCCTCTTTATGGCGTGCCACGGCGCACGCGTGATGCGCTTCGGCGTCGTTTAAAAAGAATTCGGTTTGTTTGATATCAGCCAGGTATTGGGGCATAATTATATTGTAGCTTTTTTGCTATAATAAAGTATCTTTTAGCGTGGGAGGTGTACCCCAGCGCCAACAGGCGCATACACAATTACAATTGTTTTTTACTGTTTTTGAAACCGCATGATAAGCATGCGGGTCAGCTGCGAAAGCAACTTTCAACAAGGTCAAAAACAGCTGTATAAAGCACAAGATGATGGGCCTTATAACCCCATTGTTTTGTGCTGAATGTTTGCCGTTTACAAAAACGGCAGCTACGGCTGTTATATAGAGCGACCTTGTTGAGCTCGGTATAATAAGCCGTTTTTTATGCCGGGCCCGGGAAAATAAAAAGGAAATAATTATGCAAAATAAAAATACCCGGCGGGGGAGTACGCAACCAGTAGTAAATAAAAAGGGTCATTCCCGAGGAATGTTGTCGGGAATCCCTACCGCTTTTAACGACGCGCAAGGAGGAGATCCCCGACAGAGACACTCGGGGATGACACTTCATAGAACAACAGCGCGGGGCTTTACGCTCATTGAACTATTGGTCGTTGTTCTCATCATTGGTATTTTGGCGGCGGTGGCGGTGCCGCAATATCAAAAGGCGGTGGATAAATCCCGTGTAACCGAACTTCTCCTGCTTGTAAAACACATCAAAGAAATGCAAGATGTTTACTATTTGGAGAACGGCACATACGCCGCCAATTGTGAAGAATTAGGCATAGATGCCCCTAACGAGTATGAATTAGACGGAAAAAAACACTTAGTAAACGAAAAAAAATACTTTACCTTAGATTGTAACCGCGCTTATTACAATTCTTCAAACATCGGAAAAGACAGAGCCGCCGGCATATACCAACCCACAGATTCAGGCCTTCTTTCATTAGAATATGCATTCCCTTTTAATGAAAAGAAATATCAACCCAACCGTTTTTGGTGCTATGCCGGAGGAGAAAATTTCCAAAATTTATGCAAAAGTATATGTGGGCCTGACAAACATTGCAACTATTAACAAATTTTAATACTCCGTCTTGTCCGCTTTGGCGTCCCACTCATCAAACGGCAAATTGCGCCCCGGTACTTTAATGCATACCGTGGGCAAGGTGCGTTTACCGGGCGGAAGCGGAACCTCTTTATAAATGACAGCATCGTCAAAATTGGAGGCCGCCGCACGCACCCGGTCCGCCGCAAAGTAAAGGGCCTTGGGGCGCGCCCAATAAATGGCGCCCAAACACATAGGGCACGGCTCACACGAAGAATAAATTACACAGTTTTTAAGCTCAAAACTTTTTAATTTCTTGCACGCGTTGCGGATAGCAGATACCTCCGCATGGGCGGTAGGGTCGTTGGTAGAAGTTACGCAGTTGTGTCCACGTGCAATAATTTTACCGTTTTTTACGACGACCGCACCAAACGGGCCGCCCGCCCCGGCTTTCATGCCTTTGCGGGCCTCTTTAATAGCTTCTTGCAAAAATTCAATATGCTGTTGGATTTCTTCTTTTTTCATAAGTTCACTTCCACCGTTTGATTAAGAACCGGGTCCACGGTGCGGTTTACAAGACGCACAAATTTACCTTGCGCCCCCACACAAAACTCCGGCTGGTGTTTAACCGCAAAACAGTAGGAAACGTCCTCCTTATCCGTGCCGCTATACCCCACATTTTGCCAAATTCGCCCGGTTTTCGTTTCGTGCAACCCCCATACTAGTTTAACTGATGTTTTGCCAAATGTCCAGTGGTTTTCCCCGGGCCAATTGTTTTCAAACGGGCGCACCACCAACGGGGATAAACCAGTATAATCATACTTGCTAGGCTTTGGTTCCGTCAAAAATACAGCGTCGGCTTGCAAGTACCCCACTTTGTGCAGTGCATTGGAAATTTTTTCGGGTGCTAGTTGCGGCCCCACCACAAACACTGGCCCGCCGGAAGTTTTTACAAGCACCGCATTTTTATACCATTCGTCTAAAATATACACGCGGGTGTGGTGGTTATAAAACAGTTGTGCCCCCAATGCTACAGCTATTATAACAAGTACAGGACCTATTATCTTGCGTGCAAACTTTTGATGCGGTGCGTGAAAAGTCCAAAACAAAGCTGCATAATACGACACAATACTGCCCACGCCCCACGCGCTGACCGCGACGGCAGAAAGTTTAAACCCGGCAAAAAATTCCACCAGTTGTTGGAAAGTTTCTAAACAAAAAACGGTTGGGTAATACAGCAAAATTCCAATATGTAGCACACTACATACGTAGTAAGCAAAACTAAGGGCCAACAGTACCGACGCTAACGGCACCAGTACCATATTAGCGATTAACCCCGTTAAGGAAACTTTATAAAACACGTTGGTAAATACGGGGAGTAATACCAGTTGTACCGCCAAAGTAGCCACAAAAATTTGTGCAAAAAACCGCCCCGCGTTAGGCCATTTGGCGGGCACGGGATAATTAGCTAGCCCCATAATAAGCCCCGCCGTAGCCAAGAAGGACATTTGAAACCCTGTCTCAAACAAAGACGCCGGACTGGCTAGCAAAATAATCACGCACGAAAGCACGAGCCCCTGCCACACCCCGCTATTGCGCCCCAAATAATACCCAACGCAGCCGCACACCGTCATAAAATAAGCGCGCAGTAGCGGTGCATCCGCCCCGGCAATCAGCGTATAAATACCCGCCACTAATAACGCCGCCCATAACGCTTTTTTGCGTCCTACCCCAAACAGTCCGCAAAACGCCAAGCTCATCAGTGTTACAAACCCCACATTCCCGCCAGAGGCAACCAACAAATGGATGGCCCCGCTATCCTGAAAGGCACCCAGTAGTTCCGGGGTTAAATCGCCCCGTTCCCCCAGTAGCACCCCGCCTGCAATTTGAGCCAAAGGTGCCGGGAAACTTTGGTTAAATATACGCAAAATATCCCCACGTACAAAACGCAGTACGCGCCACCCCCACGCGGCCGGTTTTAGCACGCGCGCGTCGTCGCTTTTAATTTCAGTAAATACGTGCTTGTGTGCCAGATATTTGCGCCAGTTAAAATTGCCTAACAGGTCTGTGCCGTACGGCTCTTGCAAGCGGCCCGAAATTTCCAACGTATCTTTCCACAAAGGCTCCCTATTTTTAAGCCGTGCATATACCAGGCCGCCCGCGGGCTGCCCGTCCACCGAAAGGACTTTTACAATCACATTATTAGAGGTGGGTTTAGCAGTATAAAAGCGTTCTACCCGCCCGGTAAGCGTTACGTGTTTTTGCGGTAAAAAAGAGTGAATATCGTTCGGGGCCGGTTTGGGTTTGTAGAAAAGCCAAATCCCCGCTATGAGTAAGATAAGTAGTAAAAGTAGGGGGCGTTTATAAATGTCGGGATGCATAAGCAAGAAGTGAAATAGCAAAGGCGGCCCAATGTGAAAAATGGTATCGGTGTCCTAAACGCTACTTCGCGGTATTTACCCTTTTTAAATTTTCGTCCTTCCCTTGAGGGAATACCCCAGCGTCATCTCATCCATATAGTCAATATCCCCACCTAGCGGTACGCCATAGCCAATGCGCGTAATTTGCTCCACTTGGTTGCGTAATAAATCCGCCAAGTAAAGCGCGGTGGTTTCGCCCTCGCTATCCGGGTCCGTGGCCAAAATAATTTCTTTAATTTTGGGAGATGCATTTTGCACGCGGGCTAATAATTCGCGCACTTTTACGTGCTCGGCTCCGCGCCCTTCCATGGGGGAAATAGCCCCATGTAACACATGGTATAATCCTTTGTAAGCACCTGTTTTTTCAATGGCTTCAATATCTTGCGGATCTTCCACTACACAAATTTGGCTAGCCTCGCGTGACGAATCACGGCAGATTTCACACAGTCCCCCCTCACTATAAGCAAAACATTGCGGGCACAACACAACCGCCGCTTTCATTTCGCTTAACGCGGACATAAACTCTTCCACTTCTCCCTGGCTGGCACGCAAAAAATACGTAGCAAAACGCTCAGCTTGCCGCGGTCCTACGCCGGGCAAACGTTTAAGCGCACGCACAAGGCGGTCTAGGGGGCGGATATTAAGCAATTAACTCTCCGGGGAACATTTCTAAAATATCTTTCACTTCTTCGGGCGCATTTTCCACGTCCGTGGTTTGCGTTTCAAACGGACCTTTTGCAAACGGTTCTTCGTCCGTAATAGTATGATCCGGCGTTACGGGGGCTGCCGTTTTCACCACCGGGGCCGAAGCCGCTGCCGCAGCTTTATCTTCGGTCAGCTTAATCGTAATTTTCCGTCCGGAAATTTCACTGGCCGCCGCAGACAGCTCCCCTAGTTTATGTTGCGCGGGGATTTGGTAAAACTCTTTGCCGGGGGCAAACGTCAACGTCCAGGTGTCGGGGGTGGTAAACTCCACCGCGCAGTTAATCATCACATCATACACAAACGGGCTGGACGAAAATTTCGCCATCATTTTGTCCCATACTTGGCGGTTGGAAATTTTTTTGTCTAACACCGGTACGGGCTCCGTAGGCGTGGTTTCTTTCACGGTTGGTTCCGCTTTTTGAACCGGTTGTTCGGCCACCCTGTTGGTAGTGTTTATTTTGGGAGTCGTCGTGCGCGGCGCCGGTTTTTTAGCCGGCGGCACGGACGGAGTCGGCGTACTGGGCGGCAACACAGTTCCTCCCTCCAACGCTTCCAAACGGCGGATAAAGCTATCCATATCCACTACGCTATCCATCACGGTAAACAGACCTACCTCGGCACTTACTAAGGCATTGTCTGAAAATTTTACTTCGTCAATTAGTTTGTTAAGTTTACGCGTTAGACGCGCTAAAAATCCGCTGGAAATACCCTCTATAATCGTGGACGCGCCGTCAAAGGGTTCACTGCCTTGGCCGAGCGTTAAATAAAACAAATCCCCTAGCGTGTTTTTCAAATCTTTTAAGAAAGTGTTGGCATCAAATCCTTCGGCTTGTAACGTTACAAATACTTGATGCATTTTAGCGTTATCTTTATGGCATAGCGCATCCACGGCGTCTTTAAGTAGCTCGTTAGACGTAAGCCCCAACATTTCCGCCACCGCTTTTTCATCCACGTGGTCGCCGCAGTAAGCAATAGCGCGGTCCAACAGGGTAAGCCCATCGCGCATGGCCCCGCTGGCGTTTTTAGCAATAATTTTGGCCGCCCCTACAGACAAATCAATTCCTTCCGCTTCAGCCAGTTCCACCAAATGCGTACTGATTTCATCTGCCGTTAGCGGGCGGAAGCGAAACGTCTGGCAGCGGCTGACAATGGTGGCAGGCACTTTGTGTTTTTCCGTTGTCGCTAAGATAAAAACAACGTGGGCCGGCGGCTCCTCAATGGTTTTAAGTAGCGCATTAAATGAGCTAGCCGAAAGCATGTGTACTTCGTCCAAAATAAACACTTTAAAACGGTCCCGGCTGGCGGCTAGGGCCACGGTATCAATAATAGCTTCACGCACTTTTTCTACTTGCGTGTTACTGGCGGCGTCTAACTCCAATACATCTAAATCGGCACTTTGGGCAATTTCCAAGCATTGCGGGCATTTGCCACAAGGTTTATCGGTCGGTCCATTTGCGCCGTGCCCGGTGCAGTTAAGGGCTTTGGCCAAAATACGCGCCGTGGTAGTTTTGCCGCAACCGCGCGGTCCGTAAAATAAATACGCATGACCAATGCGCCCTAGTTTTAGCGCATTTTGTAAGGTTTTGGAAATACTTTCCTGCCCCACCATATCTTCAAAGGTTTGGGGACGGTATTTATTAGCTAAGCTGACATATTGTTTTGTATTTTCCATAAGCAACCTCTACACTGTTTTTCACGCCTGGGCGTGGTTTACTCCTTACATAGGCACATCTAACGAAAGCGAAAAATATGTTTTACGGTTTTTATCGCGCCGTGGTTCAAAAACCTCTATACCACCCGTTACGTCGGCTCCCCATAATTTTACGTGAAGCCCGGCACTCACTGCTCCGGCCACTTGGCGCCGTTGGTCGTAGTGATACCGTGCCAAGGACACATACGGCGAAATAAACGGGGTGGGATAACTTACCCGCAACGCATAGGCGTCTTTAATATATCCTTGCAAAACGGCCGTCATATACGGAATTTCTGCCCAACTAAACGTAACATCATGCGGCACACGGCTACTATATTTTATCACTTTCTGCCACGCCGCTTGCAAATGAAAATGCAGTACATCCATTTCTGCCTCGGCAAAACTGGAAATAGCCACCTGTCTAAACCCGTCAGGCAAATCCCGGCCGTTTGCATCCACATAACTGCGGGTGCGGTCTTGCCCCAATTTTACCCGTAGCCAAGGTTCTTTAATCCCGCTGAAATAATAAAACGGCTGCCAGGCGATTCCGCCCCCATACCCCACGGCTTCATATCCCAACGTTTGGGGCTGCCAAACCAGTTGTGCCAATACTTTCCACGAATCATTGATTTCATATTGGCCTTCCAAACCGTAGCGGGAAGTGGACCCTGCCTCGTCAATTTCTTTATCACTCATGCGGTAGTAGCCGTACTGCGGAATTAAAATAAACCCGTTGTCCAGGTCCGCGCGGTAACTGGCCCGCATGGCCGAGTAGCCTTTTTCGCCCCCTACGCTTGCAAAACGCAACTGCCCGTAGCATAACGCACACGGGCAGAGCAGTAATAAACTAGCAAGTGCAGCTTTTAAACGCATGAACTACATTATTTGGCTTTTTTGGCTTTTGCGTTTTTAGCGTCTAATTCTTGCAAGAATTTAACGTAGTTGGTGGCTTTGCGTTTTTTCCAAGCCCCTTTGTGGTATCCGTAGCCAATGATAAGCGGAATAAGCGTGGTACATTCGCCATATACCATTTGTTCCAAAGCGGTGGATACTTTGCCCCAGCTAGACGCTTCCTTTAAAGTAGAGCCGGACAAAGCCCCGTCGCGCACGTCGGCCACGGTAATTTGCACGGCATATTTGTGCATGGGGATTTCGGCCCCTAAGGCCTCGGCCGCTACCACGGTGTCTTGCGCAAAGTTTTTCGGCACCCCGCCGGACCACATCATAAGACCGGTTTCTTTGGCTTTCATTTTAATTTGCGTAAGTTCTAAGAAATCTTTGGCACTGTCAATAGAGATGTGGGACGTAGGATTTTCGGCTTGGTGCATTACAAAGCCAAACCCGGCCGAGCAGTCGCTAAACGCGGGCACAAATATCGGCACACCGTATTTGTACGCGTTATAAACGACGCTGTCTTTGCCTTTGCCTTTTTTCTCCAACCATTTACCCATTTCCCAAATAAATTCGCGGGAGGAATAAGGGCGCGGCTCTAACGCGTTGCAGATTTTATAAATGGTTTCGTCGCATACTTTCAGTTGGTCTTCGTCGATATAGGTATCGTAAATGCGGTCAATGTGCAAATCGCGCAAGAGGTTATCGTCTTGGTTGTAGGGGGTACCGATATAGTGTTTAAAACCCAAGGCTTCAAAGAAATCCTGGTCCACAATGTTCGCCCCGTTAGAAACAATGGCATCCACCATGTGGTTTTGAATCATATCCACAATAATCTTTTTCATCCCGGCGGAAATCAACGAACCGGCAATACACAAAATGACGGAGCAATTCTTGTCGCTAAGCATCATGTTGTAGATTTTGCTGGCACGCGCCACTTCGCGCGACGCATACGCCATATTCTCAAACGCTTCCACCATCGGCACCACATTGTATTTTTTCATATCAATGTGTTTGATTGTGTTTTTGAGAAAGTCTTTTTTGGTTAGTTTTGCCATTTTTTACACCTCATACTGGATTTTTTGTACTGCTATTTAGTAAATTATATGAAATAATCACATAAAATTAAATAAAAATTTTGGAGGTTTTTATGTATCCTAATTTGCAACAAACCGACCCGGAAGTTTTTGCCGCCGTTTCCAAAGAATTACAACGCCAACGCGAAAAACTGGAACTGATTGCCTCCGAAAATTTTACGTCGCTAGCTGTTATGCAAGCGCAAGGCTCTGTACTAACCAACAAATATGCCGAGGGCTACCCCGGCAAACGCTACTACGGCGGGTGCGAATTTGTGGATCAAGTGGAAACCTTAGCCATTGAGCGCGCCAAAAAACTTTTTGGGGCCGAGCACGCCAACGTGCAGCCTCACTCCGGCGCACAAGCCAATATGGCTGTGTATTTTGCGCTCTTAAAACCCGGCGACACCGTACTGGGGTTGAACCTATCCCACGGCGGACACTTAACGCACGGACACCCCTTAAATTTTTCCGGCAAACTCTATAACATGATTGCCATGAACGTCCGCCCCGATACCGAGGAAATAGATTACGAAGAAGCCGCCAAACTGGCTAAAGAACATCAGCCCAAACTCATTTTGGCGGGTGCGTCCAACTATTCCCGCATTTTTGATTGGAAGAAACTGCGCGAAATTGCCGATAGTTGCGGCGCGTATTTGGCGTGTGATATTGCCCATTACGCGGGTTTAGTAGCGGCAGGGGAATACCCTAGCCCCGTGCCCTATGCCGACGTAGTTACCACCACGACCCACAAAACGTTACGCGGCCCGCGCGGCGGCTTAATTTTATGCAAAGAAAGTTTAGCCAAAGCCATTAACTCGGCCGTGTTCCCCGGCGCACAAGGGGGCCCGTTAATGCACGTGATTGCCGCCAAAGCCGTTTGTTTTGGCGAAGCATTAAAGCCGCAGTTTAAAACGTACCAACATCAAATTAAAGTCAACGCACAAGCCTTGGCGCAAGAACTTAAAAACCGTGGATACCGCTTGGTAGCGGGCGGCACGGATTGCCACGTAATGTGCGTAGATTTACGCAGCAAACATATGACGGGCAAAGTGGCCGAAGCCGCCCTGGATAAAGCCGGTATTACGGCTAACAAAAACACGATTCCCTTTGACCCGGAAAAACCGTTTGTCACTAGCGGGTTACGCATTGGCACGCCGGCGATTACCACGCGTGGGATGAAAGAGGCGGACATGGCCCAAGTAGCCGCATTTATTGATGATGCACTTACCCACTATGAGGATGATGCTTATTTAGCGGGTATTGCCGCGCAAGTGAAAAAGTTTTTGGAAAAATTCCCACTATATGAGGAATTAAACTAATAGCTTTTTACCCATTAGGTGCGCTTTTTACAGTTTAAAAAATCTTTCATTAGAGGTTGGCCTTCCCAAGTTGGAACATATCCGTTTCCCTTGTTCGTTTAATCCAGGAAATACGACACAAGTTATATTCCCGTATAGGCCAATTCTGTCTATATCATCATCTGTATTTAACCAGTATGACGTAATTTTAAAACCGCTGTCTGGTAAATATGCCTCTACGCCCCCCTTGTGAGTATCCCCTGTGAAATTGATTTCCCACCCATTTTTCAAAACCACACAGTCCCCATGACGCAGATAAACACAAGATTGATTTGTTTTGCCAGGCAAAGACACATCTAATTCATCAAAAGTCTCTGCATATTGTCCATTGGCTAAATAATAGGTTTCTTGTGCCACAGACAGACTACGCACTAGCGGTATCATTTGTGCGGCCCGGCTCTTCAGTACAGCCATTTGATACTGCGGCAGTGCCACCGCCGCCAAAATAGCAATAATCAACACCACTACTAATAGCTCAATGAGGGTAAACCCGCCGTTATTTAATAAGCCCGTCATCCCGTACTTGATACGGGATCTCACCTTAGGCAGTAAAAAGTGGTGAGATTCCAAATTAAATTTGGAATGACAATTTTTATTTATTACTTGTTGCGTATTACCCCGCCGGGTGTTTTTGTGATTCATACGTTTTCCTCACTATTCATTTAATTCAATTTGTCCGTTTGGAAAACGCACCCATAAAACAACGGCTGCATAGCCCCATGAATTATCACACCCATGAAACACAAACAGCCGCAGCTCTCCGCAAAACGGAAAACATTTGGCGCAAGATAAACGGGTAATTAGTCCGTTTCCCTTGCACCCGATTGGGTTGTTTCTGGAGTGATAATTGTTGCCCTTGGCAACGGTGCCTTTCGGCTTCCAAAAACAGATTAAATTGTATCTATAGTATAGTAAAACTAGGTGTAAAAAACCAGTATTTTACCCAAAAGACCTATGTTTAAATATAGGTCCTTTTTCCCTTGCGCGCGCGCTCCAAATTTCCTAATATATAAGTGGAGAAGGTTAAATTGTTATGTACCAGTGCAACACCACCCAATTTGCGTGTTTGTACATCGCCCGGCGAAAGCATCCTCAAACGCCGCGGGTCAGTTCCCTTTTTTCCATTTTCCTTTCACACTTTTTAAATCCTTTTAGAAACAAACAAATTACTACTTATTCCATATACTTGCAATGCGTTAAACAATTTGATGTGTTATATAGGGCCAAAAGATACTTACAACTAGGACTTTTGGCCCTGTTTTTTGGGCACTTAACATGCAATACTATATATAAGAGAGGGCAAACCATCTATGCATAAGCTACTATCGCTCGTGCTGAGCATAAGCATCTTGGTAAGTAGTATCACTCCGGCTATGGCGCAAATCAAAGCCGGCCGCGGCGTTATAAAAGGCCTACGCAAAACTACTACCTTGGCCGATAAGCGAGCGCTTACTAAACTAAACCAAAATTTAAACCGCCGTGTTTTGGCCCAAGCCGCTGCGGTGCCCTCCACGGTTTCTGCCCGTATTGTTATGGGCAATACCCAAGGTTTGGCCACTGAAATTTTAAATAAACCTGCTGACTTGCGCGCCCCTATTTTACGGAGTGATTTTGTCTCCCTCTCTTTAATTGCCGGTACTGTTACCCCTGCCCAACGTACCCAAGCCGCCCAAGCATATGCGTCCCATTTAAAACATACCCAAAAAGCCTTGCAAGTTGCCCAAACGGATTTACCCGCTTTCCTCTCTTTTGCCGCCCAAAACCCCTCTCATCCCGCCGTACTTTCCGTACAATATACACTTGCTGATGCCTCCGCCTTAGGTATAGTCGGCACCCAAGAAAACGCCCCCATCCTCTTACATTTTTACAAACAAGCCCAAGGTACCTTGTTTGAAGATACCGCCGCCCTTATTACGGCACGCGGGCTACTGCGCATGCAAGCCTACCAAGCGTTAGAAAAATGGCTTAGCGAACTGGAACCTAAAAATGCCTTGTCCGGGGTTACCGCCTATATTGCCAAGCAACATCTCCCCCTTACGGTGCCCCCAGCTTATGCACAACTGGAACCCACCCCAGCGGATAAGCAACTTGCCAACTTCTTAAAGAAAACGTTTGCCCCCAACCACTTACACGCCGATCCGTCCGTCCAAGCCACCGAACAATGGCTCACGCTCAGTGCTCCTAATAAGCCGCAACTTCCCGCGGCTCCTACATTACAAACAGCCCCCACCACCGTTGCACAAGCAGTTCCCCAACCGTCGGCGCAAACGGCAAAACCTACCGCCACGCGTAGCGGGGTATTGTATAGCGGCATTCCCGTTTTTGTAGTTACTGACGCATTGGAACGCTTTGGGACTTGGGCCCGGCGAAAACTCCACCAACGCGTCCCTAATGAAAGCCCCGTTGAAGAAGCCGGCCTACACGAAAGCAACGTCCGCCCTGTATTTGCCGAAGTAGAAATCCCTTCCAAAGCCGTTGTAGGCGGGGACTTGCTAGGTGTAGATGAAGTGCAAGAAGTTTCCGTCGGCGCAGACGGTTTTAAACTAACGCTAGTAGGGGAAGATAATACAGAACACATTTTGCGCAACGTAGATTTAACCGTCAGCAATACGCTCAAAAACTTCTCCTCCGAATATAACCGCTTAGCCTTAGATAAAAACCACATTTTTGAACTGCGCAATTTAACCGTCCCCGCCAAACGTCCCGACCACTTTTACTTTACACTCTGCACGTTGAACGGGGAATTAAACACCCTCTTAGCCGGGGCCCGTCAGCTTAACTTAGCCCGCCCCATGCGCATTAAAATCCAACGTACTAGCTCTCCTAAAAAATCCGTTACACTGCCCGTATATGACACCAATTTACAAGAACCGCCCGTCATCATGGCCGAAGTAGATAGCAGCCTGCTTAGCGGCATTAAAGACCCCGAAAAAGGGCACATCTGGTCCTACAACGGCTCTCTCTATTTCCGCAACGGAGAAGGGGAAATAAGCGAACTCACCAACGCTTTTGTTCGCCTGCCCAAAACGGAAAGTAAATACTGGACGCAAATTTTAGCTATGTACCCGCAAAAACCGTTTAAATTGGGCGTCTTTTCCACCTCCGAAAAAATGGTTCCTCTTACTTACTTAGTCCCTAGCTTGCAAATTGGATTAGGTAAAACCTTAGCCCCTGTTTTAAATGACCTGTCCACCTTAGGGGAAACCACCTCCAGTGCTATTATGTTAGGGATTAACAACGTGCTGCCCGCTATGATGGGGTTCGTCCACCCGTTTCTCAAACAATACGGGGAAGCCGCTGTTTTCCGGGTGGGGGCCTCTATGTTTACTGCTGGCGGATTGATTGCACTGGCCAGTGGTCTATATGGGCATATCGGGGCCGGTGTCATGGGAAACTGGCAACTAGCCGGGTTTTTAACCTCCAGTGTCCTAATTGCACTGGGCACCAACATTACCCGTTTTGTACAAAACCTACTGATGAGTGCTAACCGCGGCATTGTACCGCAAACGAACTCTTTCCAAAAGGAAGAGGCAGTTCAAGGAGCCAACGTCGTACCGCCAACGTACAATGCTAAGTTCTTCTTAAAGCGCGGCTATGAAGTGCTCACTAAAAAATCCAACAAATCCCTGCGCGACATTGTGTTCTACCAACGCGGAGCTATGTTTAAAAACTTAGGGACCATGCTATTCTTGTCTTTCCCTTGGCTAGCCAATATTGCCGGCAAATCCTTGGGGTATGACCTGGGGTTGGACTTTTCTGCCAGTTACGTTCCGTACTCCATTTACAGTTTGTACACTCTACGCCAAGTGATGAAAACCCGTTATAAAGATGCGTTCCCACTCAATCAAACGGTACTGCAAAACAATTTGCAAGATGTGGCCCAAGCCGCTACGTTGGAAATCCACAAAACAAACCCTGCTGAAATTTCTGCCGATCATCCCGTTATTATTCAAGCCGCTAAAAAAATCAAGTCCGCTATTGACGCCTTAACCCCGGTAGAAGCGCGTAAGACCAAAACCACCATTAACACTTTAACAGCCAAGCACGAACAAGAAGTAGGGGAAGAATTAGAAAATATGCTTGCTCTCTCCCAAAATTACACGCCACAGCAAGCCTTAGCGGCGCGCGAGGCGTTGCAACAAGCGTTTGATAAACTAGGCAACCGTAATGTTAAATTAAAAGATGTGATGGTAATGGCCGGGTTACCCGCCGCGCTAGGAGCTATGACACTGGCCACCCTGGGCGAATTAGGGCTTTCCAACGGCTTAGCCTTTGCCATGCGCGAACTGGTAGGCAACGGCACAGTCGCCACCGGGATTGTAGGGTTACTCTTATATGGTTGTATGTTTGGGTGGCGTATTGTAGGCAACGTCTTAAGCCAACGCATGAGCGGCGGGAGCATGTATGCCGTGTCCTCTTTAGCCTCTGTAGCGGGGCCCGCAATGATGACCTTAGCCGGCAGCAATGTAGGGATGTTAGCGACGGGGGCCATTATTGCATGTTTTGGTATCAGCAACTTCTTCTCGCAAATGTATGAATATATGGTAGGTTTACATCCCAAATATAAGCGCGAAATTGCCCTCTTAATTACTTACACCATGCCCGCCGCGGCTATCCCGGCCGCTCTATTACGCGAAACTGTGTCCCAAACGGGGATTGCTTCTTTAGATATTGCCATTGCCGGGGCCGCCTTAGCCGCCAGCGTTGCGTTGACCCCTGGCATGCTTGCTAACTCCAGCATGGTACAAGGAGCCAAATACGGTTGGAAACAACTCAAAGCCAGATTACACCGTTTCTTCCACCGGGGCGGGGATGTTCCCCCGGCCGCCGAAGCTACGGCCCACTAATTTTGTTCATCAAAAAAGAGCCCCGTTTGGGGCTCTTTTCAGTTTGCATCATTCGTTAAAACAATTTGCTAAGGAGTCTGTCAAAATGATTTTTAGGTAGTGGCATACCGGGGGAAACGGTTTTTCCGCCACGGGGGCCGTGAAAGTCGGACCCGGCCGTAACCAAAAGCCCATACCGGTCCGCCAAGTACGTCAGCTCCTGGCGCATGGCAAAACTATGTGCCGGATAATATACTTCTATTCCGTCTAGTCCGGCCTCTACCCATGCCGGAAAGTCCCAATGGTCGCTTACCAGCCCGGGGTGTGCAATTACCGCCAGTCCGCCGGCTCTTTTAATGTGCTTAATAGCCTCCACCGCACTGACGCCGATAGCGGGCACATAGCCGGGTTGCCCTTCTAATAAATAATTGCGAAACGCCGCCTGGCGCGAATGGGCATACCCTTTGGCTTGCAGGGCATCCGCCACATGCGCGCGTGAAACGGTATTGGCCGCGCGGGAAAAGACGTCCTGCTCGGTAATATCTACGCCCGCGGCTTGCAGTTGTGCAATGACTTGTTTGATGCGCCCCTGCCGGGCGGTGCGGTTAGCGGCTAAAAACTGCTGAAACTCCGTGTTGGTTACGTCTATATGATACCCGGTAAAGTGCAGATGGTCGTGGTCCTTGGTACTAATTTCTACCCCGGTCACAAAACGTAAATTGCGCGCCTGTGCCAACGCTTGCGCCCGCGCTACACCGTCCGTGGTATCGTGGTCCGTAAGAGCTAATACTTGCACCCCTTTTTTTAAGGCAGCATGCACCACCTCTTCGGGCGTCCAGGTTCCGTCCGAAAAAGTAGAATGGGTATGCAAGTCCACTGTGGGCATATTAAACGCGTTCTACCGCCGTTACGCCGGGAACTACTTCTTTGATGCGCCGTTCTACTACGGCTTGCAAGGTCATTTGCGCATGGGGGCAGCTGCCGCAGTGGCCACGCAGACCCACGGTTACAATCCCGGTTTTTTCGTCCACGCTCACTAGTTCAATATCTCCCCCGTCGGATTGTAAAATCGGGCGGATTTCGTTAATTACTTTTTCTACTTGTTCTTTCATAAATACCTCTCAAAACGATTTCTTATATTATATCTTTTTTAGCGCCTATGCGCCCACTACCCTTTTTTGTAAAAAAACTTGCAAAAGCCCGTCCAGTATTGCTATACTGAGTGTATAAGATTTTAACTTACGCAGTAAGGAGAAATATGAAAAAACTGATCGCTTTAGTAGCGCTTGTTTTACTTGTTAGTATTCCGGCCACGGCCCAAAAATACGCTAGCGTAAATGCCAAACGCGCCAATATCCGTTCTTGCGCCGGCACTAATTGTGCCATTAAATGGTATGCTTGGCGCTACACCCCGGTCATTATGCTTAAAACCAATGAAACCAAAGACTGGGTCCTTGTAAAAGATTTTGAAGGCTACCAAGGGTGGATTTCCGCCCCGTTACTCAGCCCTGAAGGCGGTATGTCTGCTAAGTTAGACGTAAACGTGCGCAAAAGCCCTTCTGCCAATTCGGACATTGTCTGCACCGTAGAAAAAGGATATCCCTTTAAATACTTAGCCAAAAAAGGCAAATGGATTCAAGTAAAAGACGAACCCGAAAACCCGAAAGGCGGCGTATGCAAGGGGTGGGTGTATAATGCCAACCTGTGGGGTTTCTTCAAGCAATAATTAACGACCCCGGTGAAGTAACTTTTTAACGCACGCACCCCAAAACACAAAGTTTTGGGGTGCGTTGCTTTCCAGGCAACCATTTGCCACATTTGGGCAACTTGAAACCGACTTGCCACTCGCAGTACCTATCAGTACAGCTTCGGGCAACTTACGGTTCCAATTTGCCTCAAATCTGACAAATCAGCCTACTGACTACTTTACTCGGTGATGTTGCGGCCGGCAAAAATTTTATGTTACGGGGACACATCCGGTGGCTTTTATGCCGTCTGCAGGACTCGGGGATTCTATATCTTATTTCCCCCTCCCCCCTAGAGGGGGAGGATGTCCGCAGGACAGGAGAGGGGGAACCCTGCACTTTTTCCATCGTCCTGCTGAACTTGTTTCAGTCGTTGTAGGTCAGGTTTTACCTGACGAAATTACGCTACGTGACGCATTTTCTTTTAAGTTCAACCCCCTTGCAAACTTCACTTGCTTTAGGGTACAATATAAGTATGAAAAAGATTTTCGCTTTATTTATAGCTGTTTTTTGCGCCGCCGGCGCGTATTATTATTGTAAACACCTGCCCGAACAACAAGGCCGTTTTAGCGTAGCGGGCACCGTTACCGTGCCGGAGCGTTTATTACAACTAGCACAAGCCGATAACAACTCCTGCGCGATTATTGTAAAGAACGAGGCGGACGTCCCCGTTGCCATTAAGCGCGTGGTAAACCCTAAATTCCCGCTTGCTTTTACGTTAGGGGAAGAAGATTTACTCACTGAAAGCGTTAGCGACGAATTAAAATTGGAAGTACAAATTAACAACCACGGCCAGCTGGGTATTATTAAAGAAGGCGACGTGTTTGGTAGTGTGGACGGCCTAATTACCGCCCACGCCAAGGATATTCAAGTAGAGGCCGGCAAGACGCTCGGCAAAGTGCAACTGGCCAAAAACGTCAAAGGCAATTTCTTCCGCACCGCCGCTAGGTAAAAAAATTTAAAGACAAAAACACCCTCAATTTGGGGGTGTTTTTATGTAAGGGGGCCTAGCTGGTTAAACACCTACTGCCGCGCAGGCACTTGTGGCATCACTGTCGAAAATAAACTTATCCTTAGCCCACTGACACAATAATTTTAGGTTATCTTCGTCACCTTCCAAAATAGAAAATACCCATTGTTGATTGTGTTGATTTTGGTATTTATAAAAATAAAGTTCATCGGCAAATGGAGTGGTACCATAAGGACCATATATGCCAATCATACAAGAGGTTTCACTTAAACAGTAAATTTCCCACTCGCCATATTCATTCGTACAAGAAGAGCTCGTGGTGGATGAACACGATAGCACATCTAAATCCAAGCTATTACCGGAATTTCCCGTCAAAGACACTTCCTGGTATCCATTTTCCAGTACGTACAGATCAATAGCTTTGGTAAGGGCATTGATGGTAACATCCAGTTGGGCCAAGCGCGCTTTTTTTACTGCTTTTTGGTATTGTGGCACCGCCACCGCCGCCAAAATACCAATGATGAGTACCACTACCAGTAGCTCAATAAGCGTAAAGCCGCGCCTGCTATGTAGGTCAGGTTTTACCTGACAACATAGGGTGTCCTTTCCCATTATAAGAACTGAGGGATGCTTCTTGCTAGGGGCATTGTCAGGCCGAGCCTGACCTACCCGTTTGATTTGCGTTTTCCCCCGCCGGGTGTTGTTTGTAAGGTTCATAGTATGTGCTCCTGTGATAAATTTCAATTTTCCTGTCATCCGGAACACATAAAACGGCTATTGACACTAAGTATCTTCGAGGTCTTAGGACAACAGCCGCAGCCTCCCGTCATTAAGACGGGAAACACTCGGCACACGCAGGCCGTCGCCTTTGTGTGCCTAATATCGGCTGTTTTTGGACTCGAAGATAGCTTATAAAGCACCCCGTTTCTTAAACGGTTCCAAAAACAGAATCAAATTGTATCCATAGTATAGCAAAAAACACAATGGGTGTGAAAAAATTTCACGCGCGCGCGTTCTAAGAATATAGTAAAATATAAGCTATGAAACGCGGCATTCTTTTAGTAGCTACTTTTTCGCTCTGCTCGGCACTTTACGCTCAGGGAACGCTCACGCGCGAAGAGGCGCGCGAGGTTTTTGCCGCGTATAACCCGGCGTTACTACAAAAAGCCGCGCAGGACGAACAGTTAAACCAACTGCTTGACCAACTTTTACGTCAATTTGTGTCCCAACATTCGGCTGATACGCTGGAAAACCGCTATACGCTTATTGCGTTAGCGCGCAATTTTGAAAATTCACTCGCTCTTAATCAAACGCTCGCCCAATATCAGCAAGCGCTGATTTATTCCCAACACGGCACAGACGTAACCGCCGCCGCACGCGCACACGCACGGGAAAAATTAAATACGCTTTATCCGCGCATTTGGGCCGTTAGCGTGCAAGTCAAAGAAACTTTACTGCGCGCCTATAAAGCACAAAAAAACGCGCAATTAACCCCTGCTATTACCGCGTTGCAAGCGGATATAGCCCAGTTAAAAACCAACGTCGGGGAGCAACTGATAACGCTTACACAGCAGGCGCTCACGCAAGCCGAGCAGCAAGCCCAACAAGCCGCGCAGGCTACCAATTTACACATTAAAACCAACCACAAAAAACCGGTAGCCGGTTAGTGTTTCCGTCGTACCTCGCAATTTTATTTTTAAGGATTTTAACTATGATTCAAACTGTAATTAACAAAATTTTTGGAACAAAAAGTGAACGTGATTTAAAGAAAATTCAACATTACGTGGATAGTGCCAACGCCCTGTCTGCAGACATGGAAAAACTAACGGACGACCAACTCAAAGCTAAAACGCAAGAATTTAAAGATCGCCTGGCCCAAGGCGAAACGTTAGATGATTTGCTGCCCGAAGCCTTTGCCACCGTGCGCGAAGCCGCCAAACGCGTGATTGGTCTGCGCCCGTATGATGTACAGCTTTTAGGCGGCATTGTGCTACACCAAGGCAAAATTGCGGAAATGCGCACTGGGGAAGGGAAAACCCTGGTGGCCGTATTACCCTCTTACTTAAATGCCTTAACCGGTAAAGGGGTTCACGTCGTAACTGTGAACGATTACCTTGCCAAGCGTGACCGCCAATGGATGGGCCCTATTCACGAATTTTTAGGCCTTACCGTCGGTTTTATTGGGCACGATATGCCCAATGCCGAACGGCGTGAAATGTATCAAAAAGATATTACCTACGTTACCAACAACGAACTGGGTTTTGACTACCTGCGCGACAATATGGTCATCAACCGCCAAGACCGCGTCTTGCGCCCCTTAAATTACTGTATTGTGGACGAAGTGGACTCCATTTTGATTGACGAGGCCCGCACCCCGCTCATTATTTCCGGTCCGTCGGACCAAAGCACCGACAAATATTACATTGTCAACCGTTTAATCCCTTCGTTAAAAGTGCGCATTATTACGGAAAAAGACGAAGTAAAAGCCAAGTACGAAGGCATCAACTTGGACGACGGAGTGGACGCCATTATTGACGAAAAAGCCCACACCGCTACCCTGACGGACACGGGGATTGCCAAGGCAGAAAAATTTTTAAATGTGACCAACCTTTATGACGACGTCCAGTCCGAATGGGTCCACCACATTAACCAAGCCTTGCGTGCCCACCACCTCTACGAGCGCGACGTGGACTATGTGGTAAAAGACGGCGAAGTCATTATCGTGGACGAATTTACCGGCCGCTTAATGCCTGGCCGCCGCTGGAGCGACGGCTTACACCAAGCCGTAGAAGCCAAAGAAGGACTGCCAATTAAAGAAGAAAACCAGACCTTAGCCACCATTACGTTCCAGAACTTCTTTAAACTCTACAACAAACTCTCCGGCATGACGGGTACCGCCATGACCGAAGCCAACGAGTTTTGGCAAATCTATAAATTAGACGTGGTGGAAATCCGCCCCAACCGTCCTTCCAAACGCATTGACTACCCGGATTTGGTGTACTTGACCGAGCGTGCCAAATTTAATGCCATTGTGGAAGAAGTAGAAAACTTGTGGAAAAAAGGAGCCCCCGTACTGGTCGGTACGCGCAGTATTGAAAAGTCCGAGAAACTCAGCCAAATGTTGCGCCAAAAAGGCATCCCGCACAAAGTATTAAACGCTAAATACCACGAAATGGAAGCCCAAATCATCAGCCAAGCCGGGCGCAAAGGGGCCGTTACCATTGCCACCAACATGGCCGGGCGCGGTACGGACATTGTGCTAGGCGGCAACCCGGCCACGCAAGAAGAACAAGATGCGGTAGTTGCCTTGGGCGGCCTTCACGTGATTGGGAGTGAACGGCACGAAAGCCGCCGCATTGATAACCAGTTACGCGGCCGCTGTGCGCGCCAAGGGGACCCGGGCTCTTCGCGCTTTTACATTGCGCTGGATGATGAACTGATGCGCTTGTTTGCCAACTCACAAAAAATTGCATCTATTTTGTCACACGTGGGAATGCAAGAGGGCGAAGCGATTGAATCCTTTCTGCTTACCCGCCAGATTGAAGGGGCGCAACGCATGGTAGAAGGGCGCAACTTTGACATCCGCAAACAGCTCTTAGATTACGATAAAGTAATGAACCAACAGCGCACCGCTGTTTATGGAATCCGCAACGCTATTTTAGACGGCGAAAACATGGCCGACAAATCCCACCAAATGATGCAGGAAATTGTGGAAGAGTTGGTAGAGCAATACTACCACCCCCAACATCCGCAACGCAGTGATTTTGCTGCCCTTAACGCCAACTTACACCGTTTCTTCCCGCTGCCGTTTGAACTGACCGACCAAACCGTCGGCAAAAAAACGCAAGAAGAACTGGTGCAAGATATTATGAACGCCGTCAAAGACCTCTACGCCCAACGCACGTTGTATTTTGCCGAGCAAGGCATAGACTTTGGCGAAGTGGAACGCATGCTCCTCTTGCAAATTATTGATACCGCCTGGAAGCAAAACCTCTATGAGTTGGACCAATTGCAAAGTAGCGTCAGCCTGCGCGGCTACGCCCAAAAAGATCCGCTCATTGAGTATCAAAAAGAGTCTTATAAACTCTATACTTCCATGATGAACCGCATTCGCGATTTGATGGTCAGCTATATCTTCCGCTTGCAACTGCCCCCGCGCCAAACCGCGGCGGAGCGCGCCCAAGCGGCCGCCGCTAAAAACCCGCAACAAGGTGAAAATGAGCCCGTGCAAAAACACATTGGCCGCAATGATCCCTGCCCGTGTGGGAGCGGAAAAAAATACAAAAAATGTTGTGGAGCTAATCAATGAATAAACACATAAAAAACATCTTTTTTGCCGTCTGTGCCGGGGCAATTATCCTGGCCATCCCGATGTTGCTAGCGCATCACACCCCCCTACAAGTGGATCTTGTTAAATTAGACGCACAGGAAATTGCCGCTCAAAAAGAGGCGGCCGCCGAGGCGGAAAAACAAGCCGCCCGCCAAGCCCGTGCAGCACGTGTTTATGCGTGCAGCACAGATGAAGACTGCATTATTGTAGATAAGGACCCTTGTGGTTGTTCCGCAGGGCCCAAAGGGGTTGTAGCTATTAACGTAAATCATATTGTGGATTTCAACGCAATGAATAATAAAAATGCGGTTACTTCCGCCTGCGCGGAAACAGTCTCTCAAGAAAAAGAATGTAGTCCCTCGGCCCGCCCGGTTTGTAAGGCCCGCCGCTGCAAAATTGAATACTAGTTATGTCTGCTGATGTAAAATCCCCAAGCCGTTTGCGTTTGTTTGTTCACCACACAAGCCGCCTGTTTTTTGTGGCGGTTTGTGCGGGGGTAACGGCCGGGCTTTTTTACATTAGTTACCCAAAAATTTCGTTTTCCTTTGCGGCGTGGTTTATCTTGGCCCCGTTTATTTGGGGCATTTGCCATGTACGCAGTATATGGGGCAGTGTGCTATACGGGTGGTTGACCGGGGTACTTAGTAACGCGCTTTTATTATCGTGGATTTACTATACCTGTGTGCATGGGGGCGGCCTTTCTAAGCCGCTTGCGCTAGCAGCCTGGTTGGGCCTGAGCGGTTTATTAGCACTTTCTTGGGCTATTTTGGGGGGAGCCTGTCATTTCCTCAAAAAAACAGGGGGATTTTTCCCCTTACTTGCGGCCTGTGGGTGGGTGGCTTTGGAATGGCTCCACCAAACCATTGCTTTTTACGGGCTTGGCTTCCCGTGGGTAATGTTAGGCTACACACAATGGAACGTGCCCGATCTTCTTTATATTTCCTCCTTTACCGGGGTATATGGGCTGAGTTTTTTGCTGGCCTTTGTAGGCAGCAGTGTAGGTTGGTGTTTTGCGCTACCGGGGCTTAAAAAAGGGCTGTGGCACTTGGCACTAGCCACCCTGGTTTTTGCCAGTGTGTACGGCATAGGCCGCCACATGCAAACGCGCTACGCTCACTTTGCCAAACATCCGCACGCCCTACTTAGCGTACAAACGGCAATTATGCAACCCAACATTGACCAGTACAAAAAGTGGACGCAACAGTACGAAGATGAAATCGCCCAAACCCTGCAAACTATGGGTGCGCAGCTCACAGACAAAAATCTCTATGTAACCATTTGGCCGGAAAGTGCCGTTCCCGGCTCTCTCACGGATGAACGCTACTACGATTTATTTTTCCACATTGCCCAAACCTCCGGCGCGCACCAACTCATTGGGTCCAATATTTCTTCTCAAACCGGGGATCAATACGTAGGTGCCTATTTGCTTTCTCCGGCGGCAAATACACTCGCTGCTTACCGTAAAATTAAGTTAGTGCCGTTTGGGGAGTTTATCCCGTTTCAAAGTTTGTTAAACCACATTACCCAAAACATTGAAGTCATGGGGGCGCTGGGGTCTTTTACTCCAGGCCCGAAGGAGCAACCCCTTTTAGAAGCGGGTGGCATTAAACTGGGCACTACCATTTGTTACGAATCTATTTTCCCGCAGCTATGGCGCCAATTAAACCGCCAAGGCGCGCAACTGTTTGTAAATATTACCAATGATGCCTGGTTTTTTAACACGTCTGCTCCCTATCAGCACTTAGCTGTGAACGTTTTACGCGCAGCCGAAAACGGGTTACCCGTGGTACGGGCGGCCAACACCGGCTTTTCGGCTTATATAGACGCTTTTGGCCACCTCAAAGAGGTGTCCGGTTTGTTTACTCAGCAAATTCTCACGCCAAATGTTCCGCTGTCCGTACGGGGGAAAACTACGTTTTACGCCCAATGGGGCGATTGGTTTGCCTGGCTGTGTGCCATTTGCTTTTTTACCATAGGTATTTCTACGGTGGTGTTTTTTTATGAATAATATTGAATTTAAAGATGTGGAACAAAAAATAGAGGACCTTTCCGCCCGCGTAGCCAAAATTGAGGCCATTGATAAAATTGCCGATAAAAAGACCGAGCTGTCCGCGTTGGAAACCCGCTCTGCCGCGCCGGAATTTTGGAACGATCCGCACCAAGCCAAAGAAGTATCGCGCCAAATTGATTTTTTAAAAACGTCTATTACCACTTTTTTTGAACTCAAAAAACAGGTAGAAGATGCCCATGCGCTTTTTGAACTTTGCAAAGAAATGCAAGACCAAACCGAACTAAATAACCTCTTTGCCAGTTTAGCGCAAACCGAAAAACAAATCGCGCAAAAAGAAGGCGAAATCCGCCTAAGCGAACCGAACGACAAACTAAACGCCATTTTAACTATTCACGCCGGGGCAGGCGGCACCGAATCGTGCGATTGGGCCCAAATGTTGGTACGCATGTACACCCGCTGGGCCGAACAACACGGCTTCAAGTTTTCTATTTTAGATTCCCAACCCGGCGACGAAGCCGGTATCAAAACACTTTCTGCCATGGTGGAAGGCCCCTTTGCCTATGGGTACTTAAAAGGGGAAAACGGCGTACACCGCTTGGTGCGGGTGTCCCCGTTTGACGCCAACGCACGGCGTCACACATCGTTTGCCTCGTGCGACGTACTGCCCGATATTGACGAAGACATCAACATAGAAATCCCGGAAAGCGACATTGAGCTGGAAACCTCCCGCGCCGGCGGCCACGGCGGACAAAACGTAAACAAGGTGGAAAGTGCCGTGCGCCTGTTACACAAACCCACGGGCATAGTGGTATCTTGCCGCATTGAACGCAGCCAATTGCAAAACCGCCAAACCGCTATGAAGATGCTCAAAGCCAAACTTTACGAACTAGAAATGGACAAAAAACGCGGCGAGGCCGAAAAACGCTACGGTCAAAAAGGCGAAATTGCCTGGGGCCACCAAATCCGCTCGTATGTGTTTATGCCTTATCAGTTAGTTAAAGACTTACGCAGCGGTTACGAAACTAGCCAAATTACCGCCGTTATGGACGGCGACCTAGACCCCTTTATTTTGGCTTATTTAAACTACGAAGCGGAACATAAATGAAACGCGGCCTATACATACACATCCCTTTTTGTAAACAAAAATGTCTCTATTGTGACTTTGCCTCCTACCCCGGCCAAGAATTGCTGTTAGACGATTACCTGGCCGCCCTATCGCACGAAGCCGCGCTAAATAAAGAAATTGCCTGCCAAACCTTGTACGTAGGGGGCGGCACACCCAGTTTATTGGCGGTCCACCAGCTCCAACGCCTGGCTAAAATTATCCGCAAAAACTTCCAACCCGTGCCCGCTTTTTTAGAAAGTACCTTTGAAGCCAACCCGGAAAGTTTAACCCCCCAAAAAATTGCCGCCCTTCGCCAGTTGGGTTTTAACCGCCTAAGCATGGGGCTGCAAAGTTTTCATGATGACGAACTTAAAACCCTAGGCCGCATCCACACGGCCGCGCAGTTTTTGCAAGTGTATGCGGACGCACAGGCGGGCGGTTTTGAAAACATCAATGTAGATTTAATAGCCGGCCTGCCCGGTCAAACGTTAGCAAGTTTCTCCTCCGGTTTGCACCGCCTGGTTGATTTGCACCCGCAACACCTGTCGGTCTATGGGCTTCAAATAGAAGAAGGAACGCCTTTTTACACGCGCGGGGTAGTGTGTGACGACGCCTTAATGCGCCAAATGCTGGAACACACGCACGATTTTTTAACCGCCGCCGGTTATCATCATTACGAAATTTCTAATTATGCCTTGCCCGGTTACGAAGCCAAACACAACACCCTTTACTGGCAAAGTGCCGAATATGTAGGCTTGGGCTGTGCGGCGGCCTCGTACCGGGGCGGGGTGCGTCGGCAAAACACGCCGGTACTAAAAGACTATATTTTTGATATGTTAAACGGCAAATCTCCGCTTGTTTTTTCCGAACAGCTTACCGGCAAAGCCCGCGTAGGGGAAGGGCTACTCTTAGCGTTGCGGCTGTTGGACGGACTTTATCTTTCCGATGAGCAAAAAGAATTTTTTGGCCCCGCTATTGAAAAGCATGTCCAAAACGGGCTTCTCACGCAGGACCATAAAAAGGTAAAATTAAGTGAAGAGGGGCTCTATCTGGCTAACGAAGTGTTCCGCAGTTTTGTAGCCCCGTTTGAGGACGCATGCAGGTAACCGCCGTACATACAGCCGTGTTTAAACCCGGGGACAATTTACCGGCCTTCATTACGCGCCATATTACGCACGCGGAAGAAAACACCGTACTTGCCGTGTCCTCAAAAGTGGTAGCTCTTTGGAAAAATAATACTGTCCCTTACACAAGCACGGCCCAAAAAGAAACGCTCATTAAGCAGCACAGCACGGCGGCCCTTAAAACGCCGCTTGCGTGGCTGACGATTAAAGACGGTATGGTAATGACCAATGCCGGGATTGACGAAAGTAATGCAAACGGGCTGCTTATCTTATTGCCCGACTGTTATGCCGCGGCCGAAGAATTACGCACAATGTTAACGCAAAATTGGCACGTGCAACATTTAGGGATTGTGATTACAGACAGTATGATTTTGCCCCTGCGCGCGGGTGTAATTGCAGGCGCGGTGGGGTATGCAGGGTTTAAGGGCGTAAAAGACTTGCGCGGCACGCCGGACATTTTTGGCAAACCGCTCCAAACTACGCTTGTAAATGTGGCGGATAGTTTAGCTACTGCCTGCGCATTTCTTATGGGAGAGGCAGACGAACAATGCCCCTTGTGCGTGGTTACCAACGCCCCGGTAACGTTTACAGAAAAAACAGACCGCAAAGAAATTCAATATCCGGTCCAAAACGATTTGTACACGCCTCTTTTTGAGGCGGCAAAATTAGTAACAAAGGAGAAATAAATGAAAGGTATTGCTCAGGAATTCAAGCAATTCATCATGCGCGGCAACGTAATTGATATGGCAGTTGGTATCATCATTGGCGGCGCATTTACCAAAATTGTAAACTCTATGGTGGCCGACGTACTCATGCCGCCTTTGGGCTTACTGTTAGGCCAAGTGGATTTTTCCAACTGGTTTATTGTCATTAAAGCCGGCAAAGAAGGCGCCCGCAATTTTGCCACCATGGCCGACGCGCAAGCCGCCGGTGCTACCACCCTTAACTTAGGTTTATTTTTAAACGCTATTATTAGCTTTGTGATTGTGGCTTTCTGTATTTTCATTTTGATTAAAGCCATCAATAAACTCAACAAACCGGCCCCGGCTCCGGCCGCCGCGCCCACTACCAAAAAGTGCCCGTTCTGCTGCAGCGAAATTGCCCTTGAAGCCACCCGCTGCCCGCACTGCACGAGCGAAATTAAATAAAGTTGTATATAGTTTAACGCCCCGAGACTAATTGTTTCGGGGCATTTTTATGTGCTTATTCTACCCCTAATTCCGCACACGTCTCTTTAAAACTTGCACGCATATGAGACGTACCAAAAGTTTCCTTCCACACTTGGCAAACTAATTTTGTATTTTGGGTAGCACTTTCTATTTTCCATATATTTTCATCGGACGGGCGTTTGCGTACAGAAATAAACGCCTTATCTAACCAAGTATTTGTAGTTGCTCCATTTTCATCATAAGTTGTATATAAATTGATACCGCAGGAAGAAGGCATACAATAGATATCCCATCCTCCCAGCCGGGTGTAACAAGATGAGCGATCCTCTTTCGCACAAGACATCTTAATATCTAGCGAAGAATAAGTAAGGGAAGGGTTCTCCTTACTAGTAAACCACACCCAATCTTCAGGGTATCCGCCATTTTCCAAAAGCCATACATCCACCGCTTTTTCAATAGAAGAAATGGTAGAAATAAATTCTGCTAGCCGCGCTTTTTTAACCGCTTTTTGGTATTGTGGCACAGCCACGGCGGCCAAAATGCCAATAATTAAAACTACAACTAACAGCTCCATAAGAGTAAAACCGGAGCGGGCGGTAAAGCCGCGGGCTGTTGTAACACAAGAGGTCATCCCCGAGGGTTTCTGTCGGGGATCTTCCACGTACCTATTTAATAAGGAATTTCCCTCAATTTTACAACGGCATGCGTTGTAGATTCCCGATAAAAACACTCGGGAATGACAGCCTTTTTTGTTTTGAGTGGATTGCTTCGTCGCGGTGCTCCTCGCAATGACGGGTTGGTTTTTGTTTTGCATGTTACGTCTCCTTTTTTATGTCAGGCTAACACCTGACCTATAATTCAATTTGTCTGGTTTGGAAAACGCATGCAAAAACGGCTGTTAGTATTGGTCCTCATTCCCAGTCCCAACATAACAGCCGCGGCTTGCCGTCCTTGCGAACGGCAAACACTAGGTACAAAACGACCGTCGTCATTTTGTACCTGTTAAACGGCTGTTTTTGGAGGGAATGAGGGCTTTGCTAAGCACTGCGTTTCTTAAACGCTTCCAAAAACAGAATCAAATTGTACTTACATTATACTTTATTTGCCTAGTAGCGTAATTTTTTTTACACTATAACTATGATTTATTTTTCACACCGTGGGGCCAATACCTTGCGCGTGCAAAACACCGTGGACGCATTTGCGTTGGCGCGCGCCCAAGGCGCACGCTACTATGAACTGGACGTCCACTTGTTAAAAGACGGCACCCTCGCCGTCCACCACGATTATTCCCTTTTAAGCACCGCCGGGGTGGACGTACAACTTAAAAATTTAACCGCGGCGGATTTAAAAAAATATCCGCTTGAAAACCCGTTCACGCCGCACCCGGTGTATGTACCGTTACTGCCGGAAATTTTGCCGCTTGTTACCCCCGGGCTAGAGATACTAAACATAGAACTTAAAAACGACGGGAACGTGTATCCCGGCCTGGAAAAAACACTGCTACAGGCCTTGCCTCCCACATTACTGCCGCGTATTTTATTTTCCAGTTTTGACTATGCCACTTTACAACGCTTGCGCGCATTACGCCCCACCGCCCGTATCGGGCAATTAACGCGTCATTTTAACGTGCAAGAGCCCCTTTCTTTAAAAGCCGAAAGCGTACACCTAAACCACACGCGTTTTACGCCGCAAATTGCGCAAGCGTGCCACGCACACCATCTTAAAATTTACTGCTACACGGTAAACGAAAAACCCCTGGCCACCCGTTTAGCGGCCCAAGGAGCAGACGGTATTTTTACCGATAAAATTGCTGATTTTTTAGCGTAAAAAACCCCGGCCTAAACCGGGGTTTTTAACTATTCGTAATAACTTTCTTCGCCACCGCTGTTACTAGGTGCGGCACTTTCTTGCATGCCGTAGTATTGTTCGGGCGTGTAGCGTTTGGGCTTTTTCCACAACCGTTTTTCGTTTTTATAATCTTGGGCAGAATATTCGCCGGGCACTTTAGGCTGTTGGCGTTTATCAAAAAAATACACCGCGGGGTCTTGCGTTGTTTCCGGGGTTACTTTAAACACATATTCGGATTCTTTGTTGGGTTGCAATTCGCGGCGTTGGGCGGTTTGCTTTAAATCTTCCATATAATCTTCTTTAGTAAGATAGATTTTTTTGGCATACCGTTCGCCGTTAATTTCGCGCGTGTCGTTGGTTTTACAACCCGCTACAAAACCTACTGCTACGAATAAGCAAAAAAGTGTAATTTTCTTCATAAATTCCTCTCTTTTGAGCGTACCATATTTTCTAGGAGTACCGCAAGCGTTACCGGCCCCACTCCGCCGGGCACAGGGGAATAACTAATTCCGCGCGCCGTCAGTTCTGCCGGGTCCGCATCCCCCACTAACTGGTTATTGTGCCAATTGGTAGAAATATCAATCACCACCGCCCCCGGTTTAAGCCACGCGGCCTTTAACAGCCCGGGCGTACCGGCTGCCGAACAGATAATATCCGCATCTTTTACGGCGCGGGGCAAATCGGTTTGGCGGTGGCAAATCTTAACGGTAGCATTTTTGCACGTTAAGAGATGCGCCAGCGGTCGCCCGACAGTAGAGGAACGCCCTACCACAGCCACTTCTTTGCCGGTTAAATCCAGCTGATGAAATTCAAGTAGCTTAATAACCGCCATAGCCGTGCACGGTACAAAGCCGGGCAATGCTTCAATTTCCGCCCACGTTTTACACAAAAACAAGTTCCCCATGTTTACGTTGGACATACCGTCCACGTCTTTTTGCGGGGCCAAATAGGCCGCATAATCGGTGGCCGCCAAATGCGGCGGGAGCGGACGCGGGATTAAAATAGTGTCGGTATTTTTATCTTGGGAAAGCTTTTTGACCAGTGCCACAAAATCAGCGGCAAGCGTTTGGTTGTTTACTTCGTACACCTGCGTTTGAATGCCGATTTTCTCCGCGGCAGCCACCTCTTTTTTGAGGTAGGTGTACGCACCGTAATCCTCGGTAGAGCCCACCGCGCGCAGCGTAATAGGCCGCCCGATTTTTTGATGAACCTGCTCCGCGCGCTTTGCAAGCGGCTCACGAATCAACTGTGCCAGTGTCTTTCCCTCTAAAATCATAATTTATTCCTCATCAATTTTGAGCATAGCCACAAAGGCTTCTTGCGGAATGTTTAGGCTGCCAATGCTTTTCATGCGCTTTTTGCCTTCTTTCTGCTTTTCCAGCAGTTTGCGTTTGCGCGTGATGTCACCGCCGTAACACTTGGCAATAACGTCTTTGCGGTAGGCGGGAATGGTTTCGCGCGCAATCACTTTGCCGTTAATAGCGGCTTGCACGGCTACTTCAAATTGTTGGCGGCCAATGAGCTCCTTTAATTTGGCACACAACGCGCGGCCAATGGTTTGCGCTTTGTCTTTATGCACTACGGTAGAGAGTGCATCCACCGGGCTACCGTGCAGTAAAATTTCCATAAGCACCACGTCGGAGCTTCTAAAGCCGGCCACTTCATAATCAAAAGACGCGTAGCCCTTGGAGACCGATTTTAATTTGTTGTAAAAATCAATGACCATTTCGCCCATCGGCATTTCGTACTTAATAATCACGCGTTGGTTGGAAAGATGGTCCATACTCATAAACGTACCGCGCTTTTCTTTTAGTAGCGTCATCACGCCGTCCATAAATTCCACCGGCGTTACAATCGTGATGTGGATGACGGGCTCTTTAATATCAATAATATCCCCGTACGGCGGGAAATTAGCCGGGTTATCAATAATTTTGTAACCGGGATCGTCGGGAGCTTCCGGCAGGGCGGCTAGTTCCTGCGAGTGGGATTTGCGCGGTGTAAACTTAACGTGATACACCACGTTGGGCGACGTAGCAATGAGCGACAAATTAAACTCGCGTTCCAACCGCTCTTTGACAATTTCAATGTGCAAAATCCCCATAAACCCTAAGCGGAACCCAAACCCCAGTGCCTTGGATGTTTCACTTTGGTATTGAAAAGAACTGTCGGACAAGTGAAGTTTTTCCAGTGCTTTTCTAAGTAGCGGAAAATCAGTCGTCTCCACCGGGAAGATACTGGCAAAGACCACCGGTTTGGCGTCCTCGTAACCGGGGAGCGGTTCTTGGGCGGGGTTTTCGGCCAAGGTAATCGTATCGCCCACTTTTACTTGGTGGATGTCTTTAATCCCAGCCGCCAAATACCCCACTTCCCCGGCGGATAAAACGTCACACTTGTGCAGTTGCTTGGGCGTCATAAAACCGATTTCCTCGGCTTTGTACGTGGCGCCCGAAGACATAAACTGCACGGTTTGCCCCGGCTTCAAACTGCCGTCCACCAGGCGGATGTACATAATAACGCCGCGAAACGGATCATAATATGAATCAAAAATCAGGGCGCGTAGCGGTTTGTCCGTTTGCCCGGTAGGCGCGGGGATATCGGTAATAATGCGGTCTAATAGATGTTCAATACCCATCCCGGTTTTCGCGCTCACGCGCTCAGCCTCAATGGGCTCTTTTAAAATGTCCCACAGTTGCTCTTCCGACGCGTCCGCATCCGATTGGGACAAATCCACTTTGTTCATCACCGGGATAATTTTAAGCCCTAAACTTTGCGCCAAATGCGCGTGCGCTACCGTTTGCGCTTCCACCCCTTGCGAGGCATCCACCAGGAGTAATACCCCTTCGCACGCCCGCAAGGAACGCGCGACTTCGTACGAAAAATCCACGTGGCCGGGAGTATCAATCAAATTTAAAATATAATCTTTGTACGCAATACGCACGGCTTTGGCTTTAATAGTAATGCCGCGCTCTCTTTCTAAGTCCATGCCGTCTAACAGTTGCGCTTGCATTTTGCGCTTGGGTACAGTGCCGGTATCTTCTAAAATGCGGTCGGAAAGCGTGGTTTTGCCGTGGTCAATGTGTGCCACAATGGAAAAGTTACGAATTTTCATGGTTATTATCTTCTACTAGTGCGCGAATCTCAGCCGAGCTGCCCATTAAAAGGGCGGCTTGTGCCAAGTCGCAACAATGCTCAAAATTGGAATTGCGGATATTGTTTTTTACACGCAAATACATCCGCGGCGTAACGGAGAGCCCGTCCACTTGCCACCCTAAAAGCAGCGGCAGCATTTTAGCGTCCGAGGCTATTTCCCCGCAAATAGACACATTTTTATTGCGTTTGTGTGCCGTTTGAATAATACTGTGTATCGTGCGCCCCACCGCCGGGTGGCACGGGTCGTACATGTGGGCCACTTCGGGGTTGACGCGGTCTACCGCTACTAAGTATTGGATTAAATCGTTGGTACCAATGGAAATAAAATCCAGCTCGTTAATCATTCCGTCTAGCGCAATAGCCGCGGCGGGCACTTCTATCATAGCTCCCAGGGCTATTTTATTAAGCGGTTTTTTACCTTCTTGGGCAAAATCGGCTAGCACTTCGTCAAATGCATGGCGTACATGGCGCACCTCTTCTACCGAGGACACCATCGGGATCATCACTTTCACTTGCGCCGGCACTTCACACGCCGTGCGCACAATGGCGCGTAGTTGCGTGCGCAAAATATCCGGGTTTTTAAGCAGTAAACGCACCCCGCGGCACCCCATAAACGGGTTGTCGTCATCATCTAATTCATCCAGTGGGAAATCGGGCATTTTGTCCGCGCCCAAATCTGCCAGACGAATGGTGGCCGGGCGCATATCAAAGCGTTTGGCTACTGCCAAATAAATTTTGTATTGTGCCTCTTCAGACGGCGGCACCGGCGTATTCATAAACAAAAATTCCGTGCGCAGCAGGCCAAGACCGTCGGTAATTAAAGTTTTATTATATTTATTGTCGGTGCGCGGGTCATAATTTACATACAAATGCACCCGCCGTCCGTCCTGCGTAATGACGGGCAAATGGTTAATGGTTTTGAGGAGTGATTCTGTTTTTTTAAGTTCACGCTTAATTTGGCGGTAGTTAGCCAAGGTATAGCGGTCCGGGTTGATCACTAAAAGTCCGTTTTCCCCGTCAATAATAAGGGTGTCCCCATTGGCTACGTCTTTGGACGCGGTGGACAATCCCACCACGGCCGGGATGTTTAAACTTTGCGCCAAAAGTGCGGTGTGGCTGGTTTTGCCGCCAATATCGGTACAGAACCCTAAAATCTGGTTTTCCGGCAGGGCAATAGTGTCGGACGGAAATAAATCGTGCGCCACTAGCAAAGAAGGTTTTTTAATAGAGGCCAAAAAATCTTTTTTATTGCCCTCTAAATTTGCAAGCAACCGTTTGCCCGCGTCGTAAATATCGTTACGGCGTTCTTTAAAAAAGGGGTCTTCAATTTTATCAAAATTGGCAGCTAATTCTTGAATGGTGAGCGAAATAGCCGAGTGCGCAGTTAAAAAATCAGTTTGAATTTTTTTCACCACCGCCCCTTTTAAGGCAGGGTCTTGCAAAATAAGTTTATGGGTGACCATCAAGTTAGCATATTCGGCCCCCAACGTTTCGCGCACTTTGACGGCACTTTCGTCCAACTCTTGCAAGGTTTTTTCCAAGGCCCGTTCTAATTTACGCAGTTCCCCCTCTACCGCTTCTAACGCAATGTAATGTTTAGATACGGTAAGCGTCTGCCCCGGCAGTAAAACGGCTTTGCCAATGGCTATACCCGGGCTGGCAGGGATCCCTTTCAATACGAGCATGGTTTAAAATTCCTCATTAAATTTTTCGTCAAATAATTTTTCAAGCGCTTGCACCGCTTGTACTTCGTCGCTGCCTTTGGCTGTAATACGCACGGACGAGCCAAACTCAGCCGCCAACATCATCACACCCATAATACTTTTGGCATTGATCGTTACGTTATCTTTGGTTAGTTCAATCTCGCTTGCAAACCCACTGGCCGTCTGCGCAATTTGCGCGGCGGGGCGGGCGTGTAAGCCCAGGCGGTTTAAAATTTTTAATTCTTTTTCTATCATACTTAAAACAAACAAGCCACCGCAAATGTTACAGCGGCAATCAAATAAACATACATATTGGGGATGCGCAAATTACGGGTCATTAGGCTGATACTCACAAAGAAAAGCACAATTACCGCCCGCGTCACAAACCCCAGTCCCAGGGAAGCCTGCAAGTCGTTCACAAAATAATAAACTCCCCATAACAAAAGAACCACTGCAGAAATAATCCCCATTTTTTTAGCATTGAAAATAGTTTTATTCCAGTCAAATTTAGTAAGCCCAAAACAACCGTTATTTTCCGCAAAGTAGCTCAGCGAAAACCCTTGCCATTTTACAAACAGAGCCACCGCATTAAACACAAAAAATGCCACTAACGCGCCGCCAAACACCTGCCAAAAGGTTACGTTTTCCTGCAAATTTACCTCAAAAAAATTGGTATCCTGCACCAACCAAATACATAACGCGAGGAGCAACGTAAACGGTTTTAACGTACCCCAAAACAGGCGGTCCCCAATAGAAGCGGTGGTAATAGACAAACTGCGTTTCATACTGTTCCACTCGCTCAGGCGTTGCTGATATAAGGCCAAGTTTTTTGCGCCCGCCAAGCGTTCTTCCTGTTTAGCTAGGGCCCCTATGCAAAAAGACGCCATTACAGGCTGCGTATTGAAATTTTCCAAATACCGCTCCAAGACCGAGGGGATAGACTCTCGGTCTTGCGCGTACAATTTTTTTACGAACGGGTACATCGTAAAACAAAGCCCCAGGTTTTGGTACTTGGCAAAGTTCCACCCCGTTTGCAGGAAAAACGAACGCAAAAACAAGTTGAGTTGCATCCCTTTGCTCAGCATAGCTACCTCGTTTTAAGCCGGAATGTGGACAATAGCGTAGCCAGCCCAATCCATGGCACCGCCATGTATGAAAATTTTCCCGCCAGTTGTAATTTCTCCGGCACTAGCGGCATCACCTTGGCTAACGGCAAACCTACCCCTAAACATACCCCTAAAATAAACAAAAAATTTCCCATGAGTCCAAGTGATAACGCTTCTACCACGGCGTGGCGTAAATAACTGGGGTTACGCCGGATTTTCTGTTCTTGCCGTGCAATCCAACCGGCCCGGGCACGGCGCATGGCAAGCTCCAACTGGGCAAATGCAATCGCCCCTACGACCCCCACAAAAAAAGCCGCATACGCCGGTATTTGTAAACTGCATAGTGCCATAGTAATTGCACAGCACACCGCCGCGCTGGGGGGCAACATTCCGCCTAAAGGGGAAACATCAATAAACAAAAGCTCTGTAAAAATACCTACTTGTAGCCCGGTAAGCGCGTCCCCGCTCACGAGCCCTAACAGCGGCCCGGCAATAATCCCGCGGGAAAACGTCAACTGAAACGCATACGTCGTATCCAACTCTAGCAAAGCACCCAGTAAACAAAGCAGTAGTAAAAGCGTCATAGCACCTCCGTTACAGAGATGGACTTGGCATTAGGTACGGCCCGTGTTTCAATGCGAATGCCTAACCCGTTAATTACTTTGAGCCAACGTTTATCATCTTCGTCCACAAACACATTTTCGGCCAGTTTTTGGGCATTCTCTTTAAAGTGCATGCCACCAATATTCACGGATTTAATTTGCAACCCGTCTTGTATGAGGTCGGCTAATTCCTGCAAGGTTCCCACCAAGGCAAAAATGCGCTTGCTAGAATTGCGCGCATACTGCACGCACGCATGGGAATCCAGTACGGTTAGTTCATACTCGTAGGGTAAACTTAAACGCAGTAAATTTTTGTTAAGCAAGACCGCCCGGTGTTTAGCACAGGGGATCAGCACTTCATCTACGTTTAATTCGGGCAGCCACGCCTGGACGATTTGTCCGTGGATCAGGCGGTCATCTACCCGGGCAAAAATAATGGGCATTACAGTCCTTTAATCAGTAGTTCCGTGGCGTTAATCACCGCACGTTTGCCGTCGGATTCAATTTTTTCGGCCAATTCTTTGGCGTTTAATTTTTTGCGGCTGTTGATAGCTGTTAGCAGCATGCTTAAATTAAGCCCCGTAATTACGTGGCAGTTGTTTAAGTCTTTGCTAGCCATGAGCGAAATGTTCGTGGCACTGCCGCCAAAAATATCGGTCAGCACCACCGCCCCGTCTTCGCAGGTTTCTAAAAGTGCTTTTAATTTAGCGGCTTCCTTTTCCACCGAAGAGGCCGTTGTAACGGCAAAGGTTGCAAAACCGTCATCCGTTGGTTTGCCGATAATCAGCCCCGCCGTTTCTAACATTTCTTTAGCCAATTGGCCGTGGGTTACCAGTATAATTTTTACCATAATCAGTTTCCTATATCTCTATGAAATTCCGAGGCCGTCAGCCCCGCTTCGTTTAAGCGTTTAGCCAGTTCATGAGCCATAAACACACTGCGGTGTCTGCCGCCGGTGCAACCCATGGCAATGGTCAAATAACTTTTCCCTTCTTTGATATATTTAGGGATTAAGTATTTCACTAAACTTGTAAATTTGGTAGCAAATTCCCGCGTTTCTTTGAACGAAGAAATATAATCTTGCACCGGTTTATCCAGCCCGGTTTTATTTTTTAGCGCGGGCACATAGTACGGGTTGGGCAGAAAGCGCACATCCATCACAATATCGCAATCTTTTAAGATGCCGTGCTTAAACCCAAACGATACAACGGAAATTTGCATATCTCCCGTGCGCTTGGACCCCAGTAAAATAGACAGTTTTTCTTTGAGTTCCCCCAGTTTTAAATCACTGGTATCAATCACTTTATCGGCCAAGGTGCGCATGCCGCGCAACGCTTCACGTTCGTGCGTAATGGCGGCAGCCAATTTTTTGTGAATGGGGTGGCGGTGTTTGGTTTCCGAAAAGCGGCGAATCAAACACTCGTCGGACGCGTCCAAAAAAACCACTTTTACGTCCAGCTCTTGGCTTTTAATTGTTTTAACCAAATTGGGTAAATCTTTCAAGCGGTCCCCTTCGCGCATGTCCATGCCTAAGGCAATGTTATCATGCCCGCTGGTGGCCGTGACATAGTCCATAAAATTTTTAAATAGTGCCAGGGGCAAATTATCTACGCAGTAAAACCCAAAATCGCCAAAGATTTTGAGTGCTTGCGATTTGCCCGCCCCGCTCATCCCGGTAATAATAAACAAACGCCGCTTATTTTTTTTCATTTTTTTTACCCTGTTTCATTTTGTCTAAAATTTTCTGGCTAAATTCTTTGGCGGAAAAAATCCCCTGGGTTTTAAGCTGTTGGTTCAAGGCGGCCACTTCAATCAGTACGGCCAAGTTGCGTCCCGGCGTTACGGGTAGCACCAAGGACGGCACCTCTACCCCTAAAATCTCCGTGTTTTTTTGGTCCACCCCCAGGCGGTCCAACGGGGCTTTATTGGGCGAAGTGAGTACCACTTCCATATCAATTTTGGTTTCGTCCAACGTTGCGCCTACCCCAAACAACAGCGGTACATCTAACACGCCTAGCCCGCGCACTTCCATATAGTGCTTGAGCATGGCCGGGCAACTACCCATTAAATAGCGGCCGCGTTTTTGCACTTCAATTACGTCGTCCGCCACCAAAATATGCCCGCGTTTAATCAGCTCCAGCGCGCACTCACTTTTACCAATGCCCGCGTCGCCGCGGATGAGCACGCCCATACCACTCACGTCCACCAGTACGCCGTGTAAATGTGTTACGGGGGAAAGTTTTTCGTCTAAAAAGCGGGAAAAAGCCGCCATAAACGCTGACGACTCCATCTCGGTCTTTAGCACAGCCACATCCGCACTTAGACTGCCTTTACGGATGGCTTGGTGCGGGTCCAACCCGGCCGTCATGATGAGGCACGGCACGTCGCCCTCACTAAGCATTTTAGTGATATTGGCACGCAAGCGGGTTTTGTTTTCTTTTTGGCAAAACGAAAACTCGCTGCGTCCAAACACTTGTACAGAATTGGCCCGGAAGTTTTCCAACTGCCCGGCCAAAGCCAGGCCCGGGCGGTTGACGCGTGGCTGTGTAATTTCGCGTTGAATATAGCGTTTACCGCAGACAAGCTCCAAGTGAAGCGTCTTCACTTGGAGCAGTTCTGCTACGGTAATAGATTTACGAAATTCCAAGGCCAAACTCCTGGGATTTATTTCTTTTTAATCGGCTTAATCAAACCGTACGTACCGTCTAAACGTTTGAAGATGAGGTTAATTTGTTTGGAGCCTTCGTCTAAGAACATCCAGAATGAATACCCCAACCGTTCCATTTCATAGGCAGCGTCTTCCGGGTTCATGGGAGAGACTTCCACCTGTTTAATGACGGAGAATTTCACATCATTTTGAGGGATCATCACTTCGGCAAAGGGTTCCATTTCCAAGGTTTTGACGGATTTTTTGGAAATTTTGCGCGCTTTGGCTTTGTTTTTAATTTTTTTAGCTTGCGCTTCGGCTTTCACGGCCGCAGCGTCAATGGCCTTGTAGAGGTTGCTTTCCACAGCACTGGCACTAATGGTGGTTTTGGCACCGGTATGCAAAATAATTTCAGCGCGTTGGTTAATTTTTTTCTCTACGGAAATAAGCACTTGGGCGGAAACGATATTGTCAAAATAGTTTTCCACTTTGCTCACACGCGTATTGATAAATTCTTTAATGGCTGCCGTTAATTTAATGTTTTTTGCCGTAATTTTAATATCCATAAGTTCCTCCAAGAATGTTTACGAGAATCCCCGTACAACTATTTAAACATTATCCGGGGGATTGTGTCAACCGTATTATGATACGCGCGCCTGCGCGTACGGAAACAAGGGGCAAAAAAGGCCGCCCCAGTCCTCCACGCCGCTAGCTGGCAGTGGACTTACGGGCGGCACATCTTATTTAGCATTCTTTAGTTCATCCCTCCCTACTTCAGTTATCCCTAGTATAAGCGGAATAAAAAAAATTTCAAGAGAAAGTTTTAAAAGTGGTAAAGACCCCGTTTTTTTATTATACTATAAGTACAATTTTTTCTGTTTTTGGACGCGTTTAAGAAACGCATACCTTACCCAAGGTGATCACAACGCCAAAAACAACGGCCTAGAGGCACAAAATAAACGGACTAATTACCCGGTTGTTTTGTGCTCAATGTTTATCGTTTTGATACGGTGAGCTACGGCTGTTGCACATATGGTTTGTTGTGATCCCATATAGGCAACGGGCCGTTTCTTTTTGCCTGCGTTCTCCAAACTAGGAAAAATTGAAATTATAGGTTGGGTGCAACCCAACAAAAAATAAATGTCATTCCAAACTTGATTTGGAATCTCACCTCTTTTAGAAATACAAGGAGAGATCCTGGATCAAGTCCAGGATGACATCATAAAAAGGAGACGTACTATGCAAAACAAAAATGTAGTTGTAAAAAAGACTGTCATTCCCGGGCCTAATAGGCAAAATTGTTGGTAATACCGTCTTAGAAATGATTTTGTAACATTTTTGTCTCAAAACCTGTTTATTAAGATTATTCCCGAACTTGTTTCGGGATCTTCCACGCAGGCCGTTAACAGCAACTACAAGCGTCGAAGACCCTGAAACGAGTTCAGGGATTATTTAATTTTATAACTACTTATTGGAGCATTAAAATTAAACTCTGTTACCAACAAAAACGCCTATTAGGCCCATTCCCGAGTGTGGTTATCGGGAATCTACAACGCATGTCGTTTTCAGTCGATATGCGGAGTATAGCGGGCGTATAGGTTTTACGCTCATTGAGCTACTGGTAGTGGTGCTCATCATTGGTATTTTGGCGGCGGTGGCGGTGCCGCAATACCAAAAAGCCGTGGTTAAAAGTCGCCTCGCAGCCATTAAACCTTTAGTGGAAAGTATGGCGCAGGCCGCAGAATTATACACGTTAACACACGGTACATACCCCGCTAGTTTTACCGATTTGGATATTTCTATTCCGCAACCCGTGCGTACGGAGCAGGAGCATGCTTACTATCCCTGGGGACAATGTACAATCAATAAAGACCTATCTCAAGAATTTATTTCCTGTCACGATACTACTGCCTATGTGTATTACGCGAGATATCATAAAACAAATTGGCAGGTTTCCCGTGCATGCGGGGGAGATAACGACCTTTCTTATCAAGTGTGCCAGCAAGAAACGGGCCAAAAAAATCCGTTCTATACGGAGGGAAACCGAAAGCGTTTTGCCTACCCAAACTAAAAAGGCCCCTCTTAAAGAGGGGCCTAGTTCACTTACTTTAAAACACGCTTAAGCGGCTTTTTTGGCAGTTTCAACCAAGGCTTTAAAAGAAGCCGGGTCTTTAATAGCCATTTCGCTAAGCATCTTGCGGTTAAGCGTGATGTTCGCTTTGGTTAAGCCGTTAATAAACTTAGAGTAAGACAAACCTTCCTCACGTACCGCGGCGTTAATGCGGGTGATCCACATTTGGCGGTAGGTGGTTTTTTTGTCTTTGCGGTCCACATACGCGTGTACGCCGGATTTCCCAAGTTGTTGGGTAGCCATGCGTAAACGGCGGGATTTATCTCCGTAATAGCCGCTGGCGGCTTTCAATACTTTTTTCTTTCTTGCGTGTCTGGCAACGCTGAATTTAATTCTCATGTTTCAACCTCTTATTTTGCCATCGGCAAATACTTAGCTAAGATTTTGCCTTTGTTAGATTCAGGCGTGATTACACCGGTTTGGCGCATATCATGCTTGCGGGAGGCAGAAACAGGCGTTAGCAAGTGTTTTCTGCCGGCTTTTCTGTGGGTGAATTTACCCGTAGCGGTTTTGCGGAAACGCTTTTTGCCGCCACTGTGGTTTTTTAATTTTGGCATTTACTATACCTCTTTGTTAATGTGCTCTTATTTATCCTACCTGCGGCAGGAGCCGGTCCGCCCCGAACGCAGTCACTGCAAAAAGAGCCAAAAAATCTAGTTTTTAGGGATCAGGGTAATAAACATCCTGTTGCCCATGGATTGCATATTTCCGTCCACGGTGGCAATTTCGGCCATACGTTTGGCGGTGTTATTTAAAATATCAATCCCAATATCTTTGTGTTGGTTTTCCCGTCCGTGGAACACCACCACAAAGCGCACCTGGTTTTTCTTGCGCAAAAACTCTTCAATTTGGCGCATGCGTACTTCCAGGTCGTGCTCGGCAATGTGCGATTTAATCCGCAGCTCCTTCATGGTTACTTTGGCTTGCTTCTTTTTGGCCTCGCTGGCTTTTTTGCCTTGCTCATAGACGTACTTATTGTAGTCTAAAATTTTGCACACCGGCGGGTTAGCATTGGGGGAAATTTCCACCAAATCCAACTCGCGTTCTTTGGCCAAACTGACGGCTTGCATAACCGGCATTACGCCCAGCATAGTTCCGTCGGTATCAATCACGCGTACTTCGGGCACGCGGATGTTATGGTTTCTGCGGTAGAGATCTTTTTTATGTTCTCTTCTGTTATCAAATCTTGCCATTTATTTTTTCTTTGAAAAAAATTGCCCTATCTTTAGGGTACCTATATTATACCAAAATACAAGTGATTTTTGATAACGTTCCTTTATTGGGCCTTACTGGCGTAAACTAACTGCCCGTACTGGGATAACTTCCACCCTTGGTCCGGGTCATAGGTTAATGTCCACCCTTGCCCTTGCCACATGGGCAAGTCCACATTGGCGTCACGGCTTAAAAGCACGCCTTGCTCCACCCCGGGCAAGAAAACTTCCACCTGTGTATCGTTTTCCCCTTGCACCGCGTAGGCGTTAAGCACCGGGTCGCCCATAGGAACGACCGGCACCAACGCGGTCCCGGCTTCCCACACGCGCACACACCCGCCGCGCACTACGCTATAGGTATATCCGGCCGAAGCAATACACCCATGTGCGTCTCTATCAGCCCCTACTTTGGGGGCGGGTTCATTAGGCGTAATGGGCAGATACACCACCACCAACACGCCCAGCAAAACAAGTGCCATTACAAACAAAATAAGTTTTTTCATAATCCTATTATATTATAAAACAAAACAGCCCCGCAACGGGGGCTGTTTGCTTGAAAGATCTATTTACTTAATCATCAAACGCGGGTTGAATTTTTTTCATGTTCCCGCCGCGGGTTAACGTCGGCTGGCCATGATATTCAATTTTACCGCTGCCGTTGGCATGCGCTTTTAAGGAATGCATGGCAAATACGTCCACATCTCCCTTGGCATTTACCGCAGCTTGCGCATGGTTGATGCGCAAATCGCTTGCGTCAATGTCGCCGTGCCCATTGTTGGTTAGGCGGCCCATTTCGGCATGGCCGGAAAGGTCCACCTCGGCCTTGTCAAACGCGGCTACTTCCAAATCTTGCACTTCAATTCGCTCTAGGTCCACTTCCGCCTGGTTCATAGCTTGCACGCGCAGCACCTTGGCTTTAAGGGAATCCCCGTTTACGTCCGCCTTATCGGCAGCCATAAGGGAAAGTTGTTCCGTTTCCACTCCCCCGCGTACACGCACTTTGGCATTGTTATGAACGGTAAGGGCCTGCAAATGCGGAACCATAACGGTTACTTGCAGAGCATGTTCGCCTTTGATATGCACCGGGCGTTTAAAATCAATAATCAGCGTTTCTTTTTCCACGCGGATATCGGCCAAATTCACCAGATTGTTTTTTCCGCTTAGCATCACGCCTTGCTCCGCTTTTTGCCATACATCCACGTTCGCGTTGCCGCGCACATCAATTTTGTGGAACGTATCCATCGCCGGGAGTGTTTGCTCCACGTAGCGGCCTTCGCCACGGACCGTTTCGGCCTGGGCTACACTGGCAAGCACCATCCCCAGGGCAACAAAAGTTAAAAACACAACTAGTTTTTTCATCATACTTCCCTCCTTATGTGAGGATATCATAGCATACGCGGTTTCATTTTCAAAGCGCAAAAATTGATTAGAAAATGCCGCTTTTTGTTATAATGTAGATACAATTTTTAGTTTTTGGAGCTGCACACGCAGATTGCTTGTCATACAAGCACTAGATAAATCCAAAAACAGTCGCACATTTAGGCACAATAGATCCAAGCTGATCCCTTGAACTATAGTGTCGAGTGTTTCTCGTTGCAAAACGGGCAACTGCGGCTGTTGTGTTTGGGGATTTATCTAGCCTTAGGCATAATAGCCGTTTTTGCATGCGTTCTCCAAGACGGAAAATTGAAATTATAGGTCAGGTGTAAGCCTGACAAAAATAAATGTCATTCCAAACCGTGCCTATTACCACGAAGGCACGCCCCGTAAGGTTGTAATACGGGGTCTAATAAAACAGATTTGGAATCTCACCATTTTAAGAAATATAAGGTGAGATCCTGAATTAAATTCAGGATGACCTAATAAAAAAGGAGACTCATTATGCAAAACAATCAAACCACCCAACGGGGACAAACGCAAAAAACAGTAAAAAACAATTCAGTAAATATCCCTGAACTTGTTTCAGGGTCTTCCACGCAGGCCGCTGTGCAACTAAGACCGCAACAACAGGCGTTGAAGATGCCGAAACAAGTTCGGCAATATCCTTATTTAACAAGGCTCCACGGCTTCACCCCCTGTCGTCATCCTGAA
>JAZRAH010000087.1:0-13477 GCA_045634505.1 Elusimicrobiaceae bacterium | reverse complement strand
CCCCCTTGTGGGGAACAATCTTTAGCCCCGGAAGGTTTTAATCCGGGGGTCGCGGTAGCGACAAAAGGGGGTTGTAAAATAAGCAAATTCCCTTGGATAACCCCCCATCCCGGCTACGCCGTACTTCCCCCACACGGGGGGAAGCAAACGACCTGGAATGTGTTCAAATCATTTGCCAGACGGTATTATCAACTTTTTTGACCATTAAGCCAAATCTCTTTTGTCTCTTTTCTGTTTTTAGATATTCCAAAAAAAGGCCCGGAACGGGCCTTTTTTTACTGCAATCTTTGCAACCTAAGGTTTTTCTAAAAATTACTTTTCAACTAACATCTGCGCAACTTCTTGACTAAACTGTGCTAACAGTTGGCTAAAGCTTTGTGCAAGCTCGTCATAGTTTTTGCCGACGGGTATAGTATATTCAAATTTTTGGCGGGTTTGTATTTTGCCAGCCTTATCTTTAACAATACACCAGGCCGTCAGTTCTGCATTTTCGCCCAGCACGGCATTCATTTTGATAATTTCCACCGTTACCGTCTTATCAAAATCGTCCCCTTTAAACAGGTTCATTTTAATTTGTGCATTGGGTAGTAAAACGCTCAAATTTTCCGTTATGACGCGGTTCGCCAACACAGCGGGCGATTCCACCCACCGGTTATATTCGGATATATGCATTTCGGCCGAATTTTTTTGCTGTGTTACAATTTGCGGACGGTCTATATACTTAGGTAGCAGAATCCGGTTTACTCCCACAAATTCGGTATAACGGGCCGTTGCAGGCTGCGTCGCCGTAGCGGACAGCTTATAGAACTTGGCATTTTTACTGGTGCCAAACATACACGCCCCCAGTAATAAACACGGGATCATGATTTTTATAATTCGCATATTATTCTCCTTTTTTTCCTTTAATCAGGGACTCTGGATGTTGTTGTAAATAGTCCGCTAAATTTTGAAGGGAGCGCGCCGCATCAGAAACCTCATACAACGTCTCATTCAAATTAGAAAGCGTTTGCTCACTGCTTTGGGATACTTTAGCCAAGGTTTGGTCTAAATTTTTGGAACTGCTCGTTAACGAAGGTAACAAAACAGGCAATTCTTTGCCTAAAGTTTCCGCCACCACGTTAATTTTTTCAAGCGTTTCCTGGATTTTAATTTTATTAAGCCCCCGGACCAGTTCTTCTTTCTGCGACAACACCGTCGGGATTTGCGGAATATTTTCCTGTTTAGGGCTTTCAAACAGGGTGGCTTGCGTTTCCGGCAACATCACCAAATCAATGCGTAGTTGCCCCGTTAAATAGCTTTGGGAGGCCAACCGCGCACGCAGCCCTTCCTTAATTAGGATATCCAAATAATCAAAATCCTCTTTATCTCTTTTCCATATCTTTTCCCAAAGCGATCCTTCACTAATAATATCCGTCTCTTTGAAGCGGATATAGACCGCCACATGGAAGTTCAAATCATTTTTATTCGTCACCAGGACAATGCGCGTCACTTTTCCTACTTCCACCCCCTGGAATATAACGGGGGACCCTTCTGACAAGCCCTGTAATGATTCGGTAAAATACATCACCGCCAGATCTTTCGTATCGGCATGTATTTTGTGGAAAACCGTCTGGCCGATAATTCCTAACAATAAGGCAAATCCCACGACTAAAAACAGCCCTATTGCTTTTTTATTTGGTTCCTTTTTCATACTTTGCTCCTCTTGTTAAAAATTCATAAACCTGCCGGTTGGGCGGATTTTTTAGCAGTTCGTTTGGATTTCCTTTTGCCGAAATCGTTTGAACGGTCTTATCCAAAAAAATACTATTTTTACCAATGGCAAAAATAGAAGCCAACTCATGGGTTACCACAATAATAGTGGTTCCCAAGGTTTTATTGATTTGCAAAATCAAATCATCCAAATTTTTAGAACTAATCGGGTCCAACCCCGCGGAAGGCTCATCAAAGTACACAATTTCGGGGTCTAGGGCCAACGCACGGGCCAGTCCGGCGCGCTTGCGCATCCCCCCGCTAATCTCCGAGGGGTAATACGTCTCATACCCCGCCAGCCCCACTAAGGCTAACTTAAACGACACAATCTGGCTAATTTGCTTGGGCGTATAGGCCGTATATTGTTGCAAGGGCAGTGCCACATTTTCAGCCAGTGTCATAGAGCTAAACAACGCCCCTCCCTGATACAAAATCCCGCTATGCTTTCTAATTTCCAGCGTTTCTTGGGCGCTTGCGTTTATAAAATCACGGTTACGGATCCAAATTTGACCGGCTTGCGCGGGGATCAGCCCGGTCAGCGTGCGCAGCAGCGTACTTTTTCCGCAGCCGGAACCGCCCATAATTATAAAGATGTCTCCTCTGGGTATATCAAAGGACAAATTCTTCATGATTACCTTTCCTTCATACCCAATGTTGAGGTCTTTTACACGGATAATTGGTTCTTGTTTCGTCATATCCCTAACCCCTGGAAAACTACGGTCAGCAGCCCCGTCATCACAATCATCCACACAATCGCATACACCACCGCGTGGGTCGTGGCCGCGCCTACGCTATCGGCATTACGTCCGCAGTGCATTCCAAAATAACATCCGCACAAGGCGATAATAAAACCAAACACAATTCCGTGGAAAATCCCCACCAAAAAGTGTGTCATATGAAACGAATTAACGGTAAACCGAATATATTCACTTAGCGGAATTTCCCAAAATAACACACACACCAAGCACCCGCCCAAAATTCCCATAAAATCGGCCAGTAAAACCAAAATAGGCATAGACAACAGCAGCGCATTGATACGCGGTAATACTAAAAAGTCCGTGCGGGAAATTCCCATCGTTTGCAAGGCATCCAACTCTTCATTTACCTGCATGGTTCCAATGGTAGCCGCGTAAGAAGCCCCCGTCCGGCCCGCCATAATCACCCCGGTCATAACGGCTCCCATAATACGTGTCATTCCAATAGTTACCAGGCTAGCCACATAAATTTGGGCCCCAAAGGTTTTAAGCTGTATCGCCCCCACAAAGGCCAAAATGAGCCCTACCATAAAGCTAATCAAAGATACAATGAAAATAGATTTCGGGCCGCAGTCGGCCAGAATCATCCAGAAATCCTTACTGCGGTAAACGGCGTTTCCGGTCAGTTGCCGCCCCCACGACAGGAAACACTTATATATAAACGAACAGCCTCTTTTCACGCAACGGCAAAAAAGGATTCCCCCCTCGCCCAGGCGTTCTAAAAAGGGAAGTTTTTCCGCCGCAGGCTGCGCCGCGGCAAACGGGGTTTGAAACGCCAAGCGCAGCAGTTGTTCCATTCCTTCGGGCAGGTGTGAATAGGTAATATTTTCTTTTGAAACAAACCGCAACGCATTAAAAAGAGCCACTACAAAATCGGTATTCCAGGACTCTATATCTCGTCCCAACAGGTGTACTTTTTTGTGCTGCAACTGGGCGGGATCTAGCTTGAGGACCGTGTCCGCATTAAGCACCCCTTCCAAAATACAAGTAATACTATTTTCCTTGGTTTGCACTTCTATCATAACGCTATCTTTTACGTTCAGGCTTAAAACTCAGTTTCCATTATTTTAGCAGTTATGGCCTTAAAATAACAACTTCCTTTTTACCCGGCCATAGGTCCTTTGACCCTGTTGTTTTTTGTAAATTTTTAATTATAATAGGAATATGAAAAAAATTTACTTATTGGGGGTACTATTTTTATCTGCGGTGGTAATTCACGCGCAAACTCCTGCCAAAACGGTTGCCAAGGGGGGCAAGGCGCTTGTGTCGCCCCGCACAATTACCCGTATTTCCCCAAACGTGTCTAAAGGGGTCTCTCCCCATTTTTCCGCCACCTTGGAACACCAAACCCAACAAGCGACGCGTGCTAACCGCACCTACCGCAACTGGCTTACACGCCAAGTGCGCGATTATAAAGCCTGGCAACTCAAACGCCAACGCCGCGCGCGTGACGCGCAACATTTAAAACTTCGGGCGCAACAACAAGCACTTGAGGCCCAACGCGCCGCCTTACCCCCGTTGTTACCGAAGCAAGCTTTTCAAACGGATGACTTTACCCCGTTTATCACCCAAAAACTCCCCGCCACCCCGCTCCCGCTTTTAGAAGAACCGGGCGTATTATACCGGGGTTTATCGTTACCAGCCGACGGGACCGCGGTTAAAAACATCCTCACCCATGGCCTTCTTTTAAAAAACCTGGGCTCCCACGCAACCACTAAATTATTAGCTATATCCGGCGGCACCCGCGGGACGGTTTCTGCCGTCAAGCCCATTACCAATTTGACCTCACTGCCGCAGGATGCTGTTTATTGGGCCACCCAACATAAGGGCCATGACTTATGGGTGGTGGTATCCGTGGAAGGGATTTCCCAGTCCGGTAAAATCATCATGTACTCGGCCGACATCCCCGCCTCCCAAATTACCCAGGTGCTCATCCCGCTGCAACTAAACGCAGTTCCCACCTGGTGTAAAATTTCACTCACTCAGGACGGTCGTTTCTGGGTTACCCCGTACCAAACCGCCCCTTAAAAAGAAGTTGTGAAAAACCGACGTAGAATTGTTATAATAAACATATGTTTAGCCCGCTTTGTGAATTTGATAAACAGCAAGCGATTAAATATGAATCCAACTTTCTAGTCGGCATTGACGAGGCCGGACGCGGCCCTTTGGCGGGCCCGGTGGTAGCGTGCGCGTGTTTTATTCCCCCCGCTATCGTACAGCATTTTGGAGCCGTCAACGACAGTAAAAAGCTCACGCAAGCCAAACGCGAAGAGCTTTTTACCTTACTTACCCAAGGCAACGGGGTGCTATACGGGGTTGGTTTTGCTACCGCGGCGGAAATTGACAAGCTAAACATTTTACAAGCCACTTTTTTAGCCATGCGCCGCGCCGCCCAAAAGTTTTTAAAAATGCCCGATTCTTGCGCGCTTATTGACGGCCCTTACCCGGTCCAGGGTTTAGACATGAAACAAGCCCCCATTATTGACGGGGACGCCAAGTCCCTGGCTATTGCTGCCGCCAGCATTATTGCCAAAGTCACGCGGGACCGCTATATGCGCGTCTTAGACACCCTTTATCCCGGTTACGATTTTGGCGGCCACAAGGGCTACGGCACCGCCAAGCATTTGCAAGCGTTGCGCGAATTGGGCCCTTGCCCGCAGCACCGCCGTACCTTTGGGCCGGTGCGTAAACTGTTGCCCAGTTCCGAGTTTTTACCATGAACAAACTAGGCACGTTGGGCGAAACACAAGCCGCTGATTTTTTAGCCCACCAAGGCTATCAAATTGTGGCGCGCAATTACAGGGGAGTGGGCGGCGAGCTAGATATTGTTGCCCAACGCAAAAAAACGCTCGTGTTTGTAGAGGTAAAGCAGCGCAGTTATGCGGCCTTTGGGGGCCCGTTAGCCGCCGTTACCAAGGCCAAGCAACAGCGCATTGCCAAGGCGGCCGTGCAGTTTATTAAAATGCACCCCCACATGGCGTATGACGCCATCCGATTTGATGTAATTTGTATTTTAAACGGGGAAATCACGCATCTGGAAAATGCCTTTTTTCCCCCGCGTACTACATTCTAGGAGGCCGTATGACCCAATTAGCACTTGTCAAAAAAGCAGTCAGTTTTATTCACAAAAAAACCAAAAACTTCCAACCGGAACTTGCGCTGATTACCGGATCGGGTCTGGCCGGTTCCGTTCCGGCCTTAACCCATAAAATTTCCATTCCCTACACGGCTATTCCGGGTTTTTTGCACAGTACCGTTCCGGGCCACACCGGCAACTTGATTTTTGGCGTATATAAGGGGCGCAACCTTGTGGTCATGCAAGGTCGTTTTCACTATTACGAAGGGCACCCCATGAAAGATTTAGCCATTTCCATCCGCACACTTAAAATGCTAGGCGTGCAAAAATTATTAGTTTCCGCCGCCGTAGGGTCTATGGATTTAAAGTTAAAACCCGGCTCCTTGTGCGTGCTCAAAGACCACATCAATTTTATGTGTAATAATCCCCTCATTGGCAATCACGACCCGGCCTTTGGCCCCATGTTTTTTGATTTGACCGTTGCTTACGATAAAGATATGCGCAAAACCGCCCTGGCCGCCGCCAAGAAACTGCACATCAACGCGGGCGAAGGCGTGTATTTAGCCGTAACCGGCCCCAATTTTGAAACCCCGTCCGAAATACAGATGTTCAAAAAATGGGGAGCCACCGTGGTAGGGATGTCCGTCGTGCCGGAAGTATTGGTAGCGCGCCAATGCGGCCTAGCCGTATTAGGGCTTACGTGGGTAACCAACTTGGGTTGCGGTATTTCCAAAACGCCACTCTCGCACGAAGAAACCATCCGCGAAACCAAAAAAATTGAGGGCAAATTCAAAGATTTATTGGAAATCCTATTTGTAAAATTATAGGCGCAAGCCGCGCCCCCACTGTCCGCGCGTATCAGTTGAATACTAATTATTAAAATATACGCCCGTGCGAAGTTTATAATATGGCAGCAAGTATTAAAAGACTCGGCAAAGAAACGTTAATATACGGCACTTCCACCGTACTGGCACGGTTACTAAATTTTTGTTTAGTACCGTTCTACACGTATTACTTGCTGCCGGGTGATTACGGGATTATTGCCACCACCTTTGCCGTAATTGCACTACTTAATGTCGTCTTTTTATTTGGCATGGACCAAAGCTACCTGCGCTTTGCCAGTGAACACGCCCAAAAAACGGATGTTTTCCAACATTGTTTTTACGGGGTCCTGCTAAACGGGGTAGTGCTGTCGGTGTTGTTGTGGCTGTTTGCCAAACCGTTTGCCGCCTTAATTGGCATTGGGGCGCAACAAAGCCACCTGGTGCACCTGGCCGTATGGGTGCTTTTGTTAGACGTACTGAATATGATTCCCTTTACCAAACTGCGTTTGGAGCGGCGGCCGTGGTATTTTGCGGGGGTACGCACGGCATCTATTGTCGTCAACGTGTTAGGCAATATCTTTTTTATAGCCGTTTTGAAATTGGGGATTGCGTCCATTTTATGGGCCAACATTTTTGCTTCGTTGGCGTCTTTACTCTTGTTGGCTCCTGTCACTTGCCGGGAACTTTTGGCGAAAAAGCCACAGTTTCAAAAAGAACTCCTGCGCGCCATGCTACAATTTGCCTGGCCGTTTGTTCCCTCGGGGTTGGCTAGCCTGCTTATTAGCGTGATTGACAAACCCATTCTGGTCCATTTAGTCGGCCTTAGCGAAGTGGGCATCTATCAGGCCAACTTTAAAATTGGCGTATTTATGATGCTTTTAGTATCTATGTTTGACCAAGCCTGGCGTCCCTTTTTCCTGGCCCACGCCAAAGAACCGGACGCTAAGCAAACCTTTGCCCGGGTGCTTACGTGCTTTGTGGCGCTGGGCAGTTGGTTTTTACTGGGGCTTTCTTTTTTAATGCCGCCCATTATCCAAAGCAATTTGTTTGGCAACTTTCACTTAATTAGCCCCAATTACTGGAGCGGGCTGCACGTTATTCCCTGCGTACTGACGGGCTATTTTTTCTATGGCTTATATGTCAATTTTATGGTAGGCCCGGTCATGACCAAAAAGACAAAAGTGCTTTTGTGGATTACGCTTTTAGGCGCGCTCACTAGCATTACCACCAATTTAACGCTTGTTCCCCACCTGGGGATTTTAGGGGCCGGTTGGGCGGTGGCCCTAAGTTATGGGGCCATGGCCCTGGCACTATTTCGTTTTACCCAACAAAACTACCCTATCCCGTACGAACTATCCAAGTTAGCCTTTTTAGCCGTCGCCTGCGTGGGCACAGCGCTGCTGGTACACGTGGTGGGTAAGTACGCCCCGCAAGGGGTGCTTTTAGCTAAAATAGGGCTACTAAGCGTTTATCCGCTGTGGATGTGGCTTGCCGTCAAAAAAGTATAATTATTTGTACAAAATGGACCGAAATTCGGCCGTTTGATTTACGCCTTTAAACAGCCACCCTTTTTGGGACTCTTCAAACAAGCTCTCAAAGTTTTTGAAGTGATGATTCACCGCTTTTTCTAAATGTTGATACATGGCCTTGCGGTCCTTTTTCCACGTCCAAACCGTACCCGCCAAATTCACATACGGGGTGGGAGCAGCAGGGTCCAACCGAATCGCCGTTTCAAAATCTTTCTTAGCGGCCTGAAAATCCTTTAATTGCAGTTTTGCAAACCCGCGGTTATTGTAGGCAACCGCCCACTTGGGGTCCAAGGCAATAGCCTTATCATAATCGGCGGCGGCTTTTTCAAATTCGCGCAGTTCTTCATACACCAGTCCCCGGCGGTTAAACCAATACGCACTGGGGGCTAGTTTAAGTGCTTGGTCAAAATCTTCTAACGCGGCGGGATAATCGCCCAACTCTTTAAATGCGTTGCCGCGCAGTTGATAAGGCAACGCTTGAGCGGGGGCCCGGTTTACGGCTTTACTAAACGCGCTAATGGCCTCGTCTAATTTATGTTCACTTTGCCACAACCGCCCTTGCCACGCGTAACGCTCAAAAGAGTCATCCCCTTTTTGTTCCAACGCAGCCAGTTGCGCGGCCGCTTCTTCATAGTGGTAGGCATCTAAACTAACGGGCACCATTTCGTGCAGTAATTGCACCGAGGCACTCGTCCACGTATTATCCACATATTTTTTATAATCCGCTAGCGCCAGTGCGTACTTGCCCAAGGCGTTGTAAGCACGCGCGCGGGCCAAATAAAAGTTTTCGTAGTCGGGCTTAAGGGAAATGGCTTTGCTAAAATCGGTCAATGCCTGGGCAGGCTCCTTCATTTCTTGATACGCTAGTCCGCGCGCATAATAGCGAAACGGATCTTTAGGCCGCAACGCAACCACCCGGTTATAATCCAAAATCGCGCGGTGCGTATCGCCGAGTGCTTGGTAAGCATCAGCCCGGTGGTGATAGGCTCCCACATGCTGGGGTGATTTTTGTACCACTTCATTAAGCAGTTCAATTTTAGCCGGCAAGTCTGTTTCTTTCTTGGCTTTTTCAAATAGTTGTGCCGCCGTCTGCCCGCATAACGGCAACGTCCCCATACTTAGTAGTAAAATCAGTAAATAACGCATACTTTATTTAACTATTATTTAAGTAAAAATACAAAATAAATATTTACAGCCACTACCGCCGCCCCCAACGCATAGCATGCACATAACAGGACGGTAGCAAAAAAATGCAAATTTAAAAACACCGCTCCGGCCAACGTAGCCCGCCCGGCAAACAGTTTCCCTACCTGCACCGTGCGCCCGGTCCATTTTAAAATTCTAGCCCGTAGCACCGCCCGCACGGTAGCGGCCAAACATCCCAGTCCCGCCAGTAGTAACAGGCGCGGCCCGGAGGTTTGGGTTTGGCGCAAGGAAACAAACACCTCCCGCACACTCCCGCGCACCAAACTAGCGGCTTGGGGTTTCGAAAGCCCGATGTTCATATCTGCCACTTGCTTAGCCGTTTGCTGTTGCACCAGTTCTAAAAGTTCATCAATCAAATCGTTCCACCGCACGCACGCCAGGCGCAACGCATACACGCACGCCGTAAAAAAGCTGTAGCCAAGCGCGGCCCCGCCATACCCTACAAATAAGATTCCTACGCCTATGCATTTAAAAGGCAGTGTCCACGTAGCAAACAAAGTACAAGCCGTCACGTAAGAAACCAATACAAACAGCCCTACCCCACCCAGTAAGTGCGGCAAGAATGAACGTTTTAGTTGGAAAGCAAAATCCGCCCACGCGGTTTGAAACAGCACCTGAACACGCAGGCCAGGCCCTGCCGAAAGGGGCACGCTAGTGGTGTCCACAACAGCACGCTCCACAGCAGTGGTGCGCCCCCGTGGCTTTTTTGCAAGAGGGGATTTGGTCGGAAACTTTAACCAGTTTTCCTAATTTTTTATCAAACACATACGTTCCGGTGTTACTCATACGGGCTCCTGTTGAAAAGTTTGTTTAAACCAGCGGACAATCCACTTCGGTTTATAGTCAATCATTTTTTTATTATGGCGGCTGTAGCTTTGCGCCGGGGCCAAAATTTGTTTTTCACGCGGCAAAAAAGGGTACACGTAATTGGTTACCACTTGTATATTGGGGTACCACAAATTGTGTACTTTTTTATCCACCCAGTGTTGCAAGCCCAAATTGGGCACGTGTAGCCCGGCAGAGGCCGCCCAAAACACACTGTTTACCGCAATCACGTATAGCGGATATTCTTGTTTGATTAGGTGCAACAGCTGCCACGTTTGGTTAATAGCCAACTTCTTGATATCAATTTCCACGTATTGCGCGTTATCTTGCGGCCCTCCCTGGGTAACGCTCATCACAAAATATCCCTCTTGCACCAACGCCTGTACTAAGGCTTGCATATGCGGGTAAACATAATTGGACCCGCGCGAATCCAACTGCAAAAACACAATTCCCTTAGTAAACTTAGCTTGCGTGCGCACCAACGCCAAATACTTGGCTACCGCGGGTGCTATGTGCGGGGGAAAATACATTTTGGGCGCAGGCACTTCTTGCGGCACAGGCAAGCCAAAGGTGTGAAATAAACTTACCACCCGGTGCGTGATATGTATGCCATAGTCATAATAGACTGGGATGACTAAAAAATCCGGCGGCACGTCTTTTAAAGCGGCGCTGTAGTCATAGTTTTTCCAAATGAGCGGATGACGCACGCCGTTAAAATAAAACACACGCGCAAAGTGCGGGTTTTCTTCCAACAATTTGCCTACCAGCGGTGAATTATTGCGGTCAAATTGTCCCCCCACATAGGCGTAAAAAGGAATTTTTGGATATTTTTGTTTGAGGGCCTCTAACACCGGCGTAGTATAGAGGTAATCCCCAATACCCATAAAAAACACAAACGCAAACCCTTTAATGCGTGGATTGGCGGCTAGCGCGTTATCCAAATTATAATACACATGCTCGTGCATATAGAGCGGACGGCAGATACGGTACCACGCAGCATTGAGCGGGAGCGTTTCTTTTTGCCCGTCTGCCGGGCGTTTATCAAAGCCGTACCATACGGGGGTATGTTGTGGCAACCACCCGGTCGCTTTCTGCCACAACCAACGGAGGCTTTCAACCCCTACACAAAGTGGCCGGTGAGCGCGGATAAAAGTTTGAAATGGACTCATACTTATAGTATAGCAAAACAAATCCCCCTGGACATTAAATAACGTGTCATCCCCGAAGGTTTCTGTCGGGGATCTCATCCTTATTCCTCCTCGCCCCTGGAGAGAGAGCCGTTGTAGGTCAGGTTCCACCTGACATTCAATCAGCATCCTCTCCGCGTGTTAATAAAGTCGTTGTAGGTCAGGTTCCACCTGACATAAAAAAGGCTCCCTTCCTTCGTCATTGCGAGGAGCCCCGCGACGAAGCAATCCCACCGTTCTAGTCGTTGTAGGTCAGGTTCTACCTGACATAAAAAAGGCTCTCTTCCTTCGTCATTGTGGGCGCACGCGAAGCAATCTTTTCGTTATAGCCCCCCTTACAAACCGAGCCTTCAACTACAAATAATCTTGAATGACGCGGTACACTTTATCCGCCACCTGGGCATATCCGGCGGCGTTGGGATGTACCTGGTCGCTCTTTAAACTGGGCTTATAAAAAATCCCTTTCAAAATCCCCGGCACAAACAGGGCTCCTTTTTCGCGTGCTAATTTTTTGTACGCTTTGGTATATTCGCCCATACCCGGTCCGCCGGTATCCACAATCACGGCTATCGCGCCGTAATCTTGCACCACGTCCACAATTTGCGCCACCGCCGCCACGGCCGCAGCCCGGCTTTGCTGACGCATAAAATCGTTCGCACCAAATTCAATCAGCACCATATACGGCCGCTCGTCTAACACATCTTGCACGCGCGCGGGGGCCTGTACGGCCAGTTCGCCCGATACGCCCAAATTGACCACCGGGCGGTTCATTTTAGTGGCTAACACGTCTGGGTAGCTCGTGCCGGCGGGGGCCCCGTAGCCGGCGGTTAAACTATCTCCAAACGCCACCACCGTACTGCGCGAATTGGGGAAATTCTTAACACTCGTTTTTCCCCCGTGCAACAAATAAAATAGTCCCATACAAACAATCACACCTACCACAATTTTTTTCATTACATTATTATAACAAATCCCCCCTTTTTTTATACAATACAGAAAAGGAGCTTTCCCATGAAAAACATTTTAGTCATTGGCGGGGCCGGGTATATCGGCTCGCACACCGTCAAAATGCTAGCCGCAAAGGGCTATAATCCCGTTGTATTTGATAATCTTTCCAAAGGGCACCGCGAGGCCGTTGCCACCTATCCTTTTGAACTGGGCGATTTGGGCGACAAAGCCCGCCTGGCCGAAGTTTTCAAAAAACACGCCATTGACGCCGTCATGCACTTTGCCGCGTTTATCGAGGTGGGCGAAAGCGTAAAAGAGCCGTCCAAATACTACCACAACAACGTGGCCCAGGTGCTTAATTTATTAGACGCTATGGTGGAAAATCAAGTGAAATACTTTGTGTTTTCTTCCACCGCCGCCACATTTGGCGAGCCGGTACGCGCCCAGATTGACGAAACCCACCCGCAAAATCCCATTAACCCCTACGGCAACACCAAACTCATGGTAGAAAAAATGCTGGCCGATTTTGACACCGCCTACGGTCTAAAATCCACCGCCTTACGTTATTTTAACGCCAGCGGTGCGGATGATAGCGGCGAAATTGGCGAATCCCACTCGCCCGAAACCCATTTAATTCCCCTGGTGTTGCAGGCCGCCGCGGGCAAACGCCCCTGTATTAAAGTGTTTGGCACCGATTACCCCACGCCCGACGGAACTTGTGTGCGCGATTACGTCCACGTCAACGACCTGGCCCACGCCCACATTCTCGCGCTTGAAAAAATGATGAAAGACAACCAAAGCGAACGCTTCAACCTGGGCAGTGGCAGCGGCTTTAGCGTGGCCGAGCTTATTAAAACAGCCAAGCAAATTACGGGCATTGATTTCAAGGTAGAAACAGCCCCGCGCCGCGCGGGTGACCCGGCCGTACTGGTAGCGGATAGCACCAAAGCGCAACGCGTGCTTGGTTGGAAACCCACTTATAATTTACAGCGCATTATTCAAACGGCCTGGAACTGGGAACAGCACCGCACGTATTAAACCACCGTTATAGGTCAGGTTTTACCTGACATAAAAAAGGCTCTCTTCCTTCGTCATTGCGAGCGAGAGCGAAGCAATCTTGCCGTTCTAGCTGTTGTAGGTCAGGTTCCACCTGACATAAAAAAGGCTCTCTTCCTTTTTTTCTCTGTCCCCCTTGTGGGGAAAGTGGCCTGCAAGGCCGTAAGGGGGTTATGAATAAGTGTCATCATGAAACTCCACGGGCTCACGCCCGTGGTATCAGTCCGTTTCAAACAAAGTTTGCCCTGAATCTTCTTTTCCCTGCTCTTCTATATACCTTTGTATCGTTTCTTCATTTACCCCTATCGTTGATACAAAATAT